>JBDTQW010000100.1:0-9749 GCA_039931975.1 Chloroflexota bacterium
GCGTACTGGCGCATCGTCCAGAACCGGCTCCGGTACATCGTCGGCTGGACGCCCCGGGCGAACGGGTACTCGCCGGGCAGGCCCAGTTCGGTGGCGGGGTCGAAGCCGGTCAGGTCGGCCGCCGTGTAGACGTCCGCGATCTCGATCCCGGAGCTGGTCTCGAATCGCTCGCGGCGCTCGGGCGCGGCCTTGAGCGCCTTGGCCCGCGGTCCGGCCCGCCAGGCGTCCCGGACGGGGTCCGGCGCCGCCGCCGGCTGCGGTCGCCGGGTTCGTGCGTGGTCGTCGGTCATGTGATCACCACGAGCAGGTCGCCGACCTCGACATTCTGGCCTACCCCGGCCCTGACCTGCTCGACCGTGCCGGACCGCGGCGCGCGGAGCTCGTTCTGCATCTTCATCGCCTCCAGGACGAGGAGCTGCTGACCGGCCTCGAGCGCATCCCCCGGGGCGACCGAGATGGTCACGATCCTGCCCGGGATGATCGCCCGGATCTCGAGCCGGCCGATCGTCCCGGCGTCCGCCTGGCCGCGTCGCGCTCGCTCCCGCAGGACCGCCCGGCGCTCGGGCTCGAGCTCGACCTCCACACGCCAACCGTCGACCACGAGCTCCACCAGGAGCGCACCGTCGGTCGACCGGCGGTGGGCGGCGCCGAGGAGGATCGCGGTCCGGGACGCGGCTTCGACCAGGACGGCCCGGCCGGGACCCTGGCGCTCGAGACGCACATCGGCCAGCTCCGAGGCACCCGGGGCAAGGGTCAGGACCGGGTCGTCGTCGGACCGGGTGGCCGGGGCCACGGCGGCTCGCAGCGCGAGGGTCGGATCGGACGCGGTCATCCGGCTGGCCAGCGATCGACCGCATCGGCCAGCGCCGCGAGGCGCCAGGGCGAGTCGGGCTTGTGGCCACCGCCGTCGCCGGGGACCAGGGCGGCTCGTCCTGCGGTGTACGAGATGCACGGCTCGCCTCCGCCGCCGACCGCGATGACGGCTGCCAGGAGCGCGCGCCGGACCGCCTGGGCCCGATCCCGCGGCCCGTCCCAGTGCTCGTCCACCCAGCCGGTCGACAGCTTGGCGGCGAGGAACGACGGGTCGCGGACGACGTACCGGTGGAACGGCAGGGTCGTCTGGATCCCGCTCACCTCGGTCTCGTCGAGGGCCCCCAGCAGCCGGGCGATGGCCGCCGGACGATCGGCTGCGTGGACCATGATCTTGGCGATGAGCGGGTCGTAGTCCGGCGGCACCCGCTCCCCCGCCTCGACGGCCGTGTCGATCCGCACCCCGGGTCCAGCTGGCATCGTCCAGCGCCCTACACGACCGGGCGTCGGCGCGAACGATCGGGCGGGGTCCTCGGCGGACAGACGGACCTCGATCGCATGCCCGTTGGGGGCCGCCGCTCGCTCGGCCGCGACCACTGCCTCAGCCGACAGCGGTGCCCCGGCGGCGAGCCAGAACTGCTCGCGGACCAGGTCCAGCCCGGACACTAGCTCGGTGACCCCGTGCTCCACCTGGAGCCGGGTATTGACCTCGAGGAACCACGGTCGACCGTCCCGGTCGTGGAGGAACTCGCAGGTCGCCGCGTTGCGCAGGCCGGCCGCCGAGGCCACGCGAACGGCCAGCTCGTAGAGCTCGCGACGCCCCTCCGTGGTCAGGCCGGGGGCGGGCGCCTCCTCGACCAGCTTTTGGTGCCGGCGCTGGAGCGAGCAGTCGCGCTCGCCGATGGCGACGATCCGGCCGGAGGCATCCCCGAGGAGCTGGACCTCGATGTGCCGGGCAGGCAGGATCTCCCGCTCCAGGTAGACCGATCCGTCACCGAACGCGGCGGCCGCCTCGCTTGATCCGGCGACGAGGGCCGCCGGCAGCTCCGCCGCCGATGTGACTCGGCGTATGCCCCGGCCCCCCCCGCCGGCCGCCGCTTTGACCAGCAAGGGATAACCGACCGCCTCCGCGGAATGCACGACGGCCTCGACCTGGTCGGGCCGGTCGACTGGGGCGGCCTCGAGCGTCCCGGGGACGACCGGCACCCCGGCGGCTGTCGCCGTCCGGCGGGCCGCGAGCTTGTCGCCGAGGGCCGCGATCACCCGATGGTCGGGTCCGACGAAGACGAGACCAGCCGCGTCCACCGCGGCTGCGAACGATGCGCGTTCAGCGAGAAAGCCGTAGCCCGGATGGACGGCAGCACAACCGGTGGACCGGGCCGCAGCCACGATAAGGTCATCGCGAAGATAACTCTCCACGGCCGGCGCGGGGCCCAGTCGAACCGCGGCGTCGGCCATCCGGACGTGAGCCGCCTCGGCATCTGCATCGCTGTAGACCGCCACCGCTTCCATTCCCAGCTCGTGGCAGGCTCGGATGATTCGCACCGCGATCTCACCGCGATTGGCGACCAGGACTCGGTCGAACGGTCGTCTTTGCGGAAAGACAGTCGCCCCGGCCGTCGGCTCAGAGCGGGATGTTGCCATGCTTCTTTCGCGGATTCGTTTCGCGCTTGTCGGCCAGCATTTCGAGTGCCGCGATGAGTCGCGGGCGCGTCTCCGACGGAAGGATCACGTCGTCGATATAGCCGTGGGAGGCGGCGACATACGGGTTGGCGAATCGAGCTTCGTACTCCGCGACGAGTCGCGCGCGCTCGGTCGGGGCATCTGCTGCCGCTGCGATCTCATCCTTGTAGATGACGTTGACGGCGCCCTCGGCTCCCATCACCGCGATCTCGGCGGTGGGCCAGGCAAGGTTCATGTCACCACGGATGTGCTTGCTGCTCATGACGTCGTAGGCGCCGCCATACGCCTTGCGGGTGATCACCGTCAGCTTCGGGACGGTCGCCTCGCAGTAGGCGTAGAGCAGCTTAGCCCCGTGCTTGATGATGCCGCCATCCTCCTGCCCTACCCCCGGCAGGAAGCCCGGCACGTCGACCAGCGTGACGATCGGGACGTTGAAGCAATCACAGGTGCGCACGAAGCGTGCGGCCTTGATCGACGCATCGATGTCGAGCGCCCCGGCGAGGACGGCCGGCTGCTGGGCGACGATGCCGATACTTCGTCCCGCTAGATGGGCGTAGCCGATGATGATGTTCGGCGCCCAGGCCGGCTGGATCTCGAGGAACTCGCCGTCGTCGACGATCCGATCGATCACCGAACGCATGTCGTACGGCTTCGACGGGTCGTCGGGCACGACGACGTCCAGTTCCGGATCCGCCCTCTCCGCCGGATCAGCCGTCGGGCGGCGCGCCGGGGCCTCGAGATTGTTCTGGGGCAGGTGGCCGAGCAGTCGTCGCGCCAGATCGAGCGATTCGGCCTCGTCGCGCGCGGCCAGGTGAGCGACGCCGCTGATGGTCGTGTGGGTGCCCGCACCACCCAGTCGTTCGGCGTCGACGTCCTCGTGGGTCACGGCCTTCACGACGTTCGGGCCCGTGACGAACATGTAGCTCGTGCCCTCGACCATGACGATGTGGTCGGTCATCGCCGGGGAATACACCGCGCCGCCGGCACACGGTCCGAGGATGACCGAGATCTGCGGAATGACGCCCGATGCCAGCACATTGCGCAGGAAGATGTCCGCGTAGCCACCGAGCGACGCCACACCCTCCTGGATCCGGGCGCCGCCGGAATCGTTCAGCCCGATGATCGGCGCACCGACCTTCATCGCCAGGTCCATCACCTTGCAGATCTTGCCGGCGTAGGCCTCCGACAACGACCCACCAAAGACCGTGAAGTCCTGTGAGAAGACGAACACCAGCCGACCGTCGATCGCGCCATGGCCCGTGACCACGCCGTCGCCCAGGAAATGCTCACCATCAGGGTCGGTCGCGGCCGAGCGGTTCGTCACGAACGCGTCGAGCTCGATGAATGAGCCCGGATCTAGCAACAGCTCGAGGCGTTCGCGGGCCGTCAGCTTGCCCATCGAGTGCTGACGCGCGATCCGTTCTGTTCCGCCACCGAGCAGCGCTTCCGCGCGCATGTCACGAAGGCGAGCGATCCGCTCGTCGTTCGTCGCCACGGTGCCTCCTCGGACTTTGCCGAATCACGTCTTTGCGCAAGGACGGCGGGCCATCGCGCTCGCCGCGGCCCATGATAGTCGGCCCGGGCAGGCTCGGACGAGGGCCAAACTATCCACAGATTTGGTGAACAACTCGCGATCCGTGTGGATAAGTCCATGGTTGCACGCGGCGAAGGTGGAGTAGGATGGGCGCCCGACCGCCCGGCGGCGAGCGTGTGATGCTCTATCACGAAGGATCGAGGTGATGCCCCGGTGACGAACGTGATTGCGATCGCCAACCAGAAGGGCGGCGTCGGCAAAACGACGACAGCGATCAATCTCGCCGGCGCGTTGGCCGAGCAAGGTTTCCGCGTTCTCTGTGTCGACATGGATCCGCAGGCGAATCTCACGGTGGGATTGGGCATCAACCTGGGCACGGTCGATCGATCGATGGCCGATGTCCTGGCCGATTCCCGAGCGTCGATGGCGGAGATCGTGATCCCAACCCAGACCACCGGGATCGACGTCGCGCCGTCGACCCTCGAATTGGCGTCGACCGAGGTCGAGCTGTTCAGCGCGATCGGTCGCGAACATGCCTTGCGCGAGACGCTCGACGGTTGGGTCGAGGACCATTACGACTTCGCCCTGATCGATTGCCCGCCGACGCTCGGTCTCCTGACGATCAACGGCCTCGTCGCCGCCCGCAGTGTGATCATCCCCGTCCAGACCCAGTACTACGCGCTCAAGGGCTTGACCGCGTTGGTCAAGGTCATCAACACGATCCGATCCAAGCTCAACCGCGACCTGAGGATCCTCGGGTTGCTGCCGACCTTCTACGATGGCCGGACCATCCTGGGCCGCGAGATGCTCGACGAGCTGCGCGAGATCGGCGACCACCACGTCTTCAACAGCATCGTTCGCAACACGGTCAAGCTCGGCGAAGCACCCCTGACCGGCCGGCCGATCACGGCCTATGCCGGCAACTCGGATGCGGCTCGAACGTACCGGGAGTTGGCGCGGGAGGTCATCGACCTTGGCTAGACCGGATTTCCGGGCGACCGTCGGTCGCCGCCTGTCGGAGGAGCGCGAGCTCGGTCCGCAGGTCCTGAGCCTGCTGTCGGCCGAGACCTCATCCAAGACCCTCGGCATCCGCCAGATCCCGGTCAACCGGATCGAGGCGAATCCCGACCAGCCGCGGACCCGATTCGAGCAGAGTGCGCTCGATGAGCTGACGGCCTCGGTCCGCGAGCACGGCATCCTCCAGCCTGTCCTGGTCCGCCCTCTCGAGGGAACCAACCGTTACCAGCTGGTCGCTGGCGAGCGCCGCTGGCGGGCGGCCACGGCCGCCGGGCTCAACTCGATCCCGGCCCTCATCGAGGAGCTCGACGACGACACGGCGCTCGAGATCGCGATCATCGAGAACCTCCAGCGCGAGGACCTGTCACCGCTCGAGGAGGCGGTGATGTACGACCGGATGGTCAAGGAACACGGCTACAGCATCCGCCGGCTGGCCCAGAAGCTGGGCAAGGACAAGGGCTATCTCGAGAATCGGCTGCGGCTGGCCGGTGCCCCGCCCGAGATCCAGGAGCTCGTGTCCGTGCGCAAAGACACGATCTCGCACGCGTACGAGCTGCTCAAGGTCGAGGATCCAAAGAAGCGCCGCCGGCTCGCCGAGCAGGTCGCCCGGGGCGAGCTGACCCTGGTCAAGCTGCGCGAGCGGGTCGAGGGTCGCCGCCGCCCGCGCCGCGCGGACGCCGACGGGCTCGATGCCAATGGAGCCACTCCTGACGAGTCCGAGGCGCCAACCGAGGGCGTCAGCGAGGCCGCCGACGACCGGCACTCCACCAACGCCGAGACGGCCTGGACGGGCGCCATCCGTCGGACGCCCGAGACCGCCCTGTCCGAGGACTCCCTGGTCAACGCCAAGCAGGAGTTGGCCGACGCCCTCGAGGCATTCGTGGGAGTACTCAGGGAACCTGACGTTCTGGGCTCGATCGGCACCGTGGACCGGGCCAATCTCGCCAAGTACCTGACGATCGCGAAGCTTCGCCTGGAGAACGCGATCGCGCTCGTCCGCAGCGGCGACCTCGAGTAGCCGCTTCGCGCCGGGGAGCCAAGGTTCAGAGCAGGCCGCGACCCGCGAGTCCGAGCACCCAGCCGGCGGCCACCAGGCCGAGCCCGATCGCCCCAGCCTCCCAGCCACGCTCGCGGCGGGCACCGGACGACGAGCCGGCCAGGACGAGCCCTGCGGCGATCACGGCGAGCCCGGCGGCCACCAGGACCCAGGCCCAGGGCTGGGCCCCGACCGCCGCCAGGGATCCGGCGGCACCTGCCCCGGCCAGTCCAAGCAAGGCGCCGCTCAGCCAGCGAGCCCTGCGCGCCCCGAGCCGGACCACGGGCGTCGGGACCCCGGCCGCCCGATCCCGATCGACGTCGGCCAGGCCGTTGAGCAGGGCGACGCCGGCACCGGCCACGATCGCCAGGGGCACGAGCAACCCGAAGGCCGGCGAGAGCCGGCCGGTCGCCCCGACCCAGGCGTACACGGGCAGCAGCGGCAGCCCGATGGCAAAGGGCAGCCAGGCCCAGCCGGTGGTCTTAAGCCGGAGGTCATAGGCCCATCCGACGCCGATGCCGGCCAGCGCGACGGCGAGCGCGCCAGGCCCGGCGAACGCTGAGGCCGTCAGCCCGATGACGAGCGACCCCACGACCACGGCGGTCGCCGTCCCGCGTCCTACCAGCCCGGCGGGGATCGGCTTGCCCGGCTTCCGCCCCCGATCCCGGTCAACGTCGAGGACATCGTTGAGCGCCCCGATGGACACCTGGAGGCTGACCATGGCCAGTCCAAGGAGGGCTGTTCGGGTCCCTTCGGCGCCGGCGACGAGGGCAAGGGTCGCGGTCACGATCCCGTCCAGCAGCGAGGGGAATGGGTGTCCGAGCCGGACCAGGCCGGCAGCGTTCGCGAGCAGGCCCGGAGAAGGGCGCCTGGGCGGGGGCGGGACGTCGGGCGGGGGCGGCGTCGGGTCAGACGTAGACGAGCTCGTCGAAATTCTCGACGAGGTAATCGACGAGCCGATCGCGGCCGTCGGGCGTTTCGCGGCGGATCCCCGCCACGAGGCAGAAGAGGGTGATCGCCGGGACCATCACCCGGCCCTTGGCGTCGTGGCCGAGGGCCGCCGGCGGGCCGCCACCGGCCGCGTAGACCCGCTCCAGCGCGCGATCGTCGATGCGGGCGGTCTTGCGGAAATCGGCGAGCACCCGAAGGACCCCGCGACGGATGGCGATGTCGCGCATCAGCTCGCCCGCCCAGGCATCGATCTGGGCGTCGTCCTGCTCGGCGAGCCGCGCTCGATACTCCGCCGGGTCGGCGGCCAGTCCCGTGTCTCCCACTGGTCCTCCTCGACTCGTTCGGTCGCCGCGAAGTATCGCAGGTTTCAGCGCCGGGTCGGGCCGCCGGTCGCCGCCGGGAGGGCCGGCCGGGCACCTTCCTCCCACTCGTTGAACGTCTCGGTGAGGCGATACCAGAAGCTGCCCGGAGGGGGCGCGTCCGGGTCCGGGTAGCCGCTCGCGAGGTCGTGCAGGGCAGTCCACGTCCGGCCGGTCAGCTCGTCGATCGCCTCGCGCGTCGGACGCCCGCCGACCGCCAGGGGCGACCCGATCCGGACGCGGATCTGCCGTCCGAACGCCAGCCAGCTCGTGCCGTTGATGGCGACGGGGACGATTGGGACGCCGGAGCGCAGTGCGAAGTAGGCCGTCCCGTCGCTGAGCGGGAGCAGCTCCCCTTCCCCGGCATGGATCCGACCTTCGCCGGCGATGCCCAGCACGCCGCCGCCATCGAGGATCGCCGCGACTCGCCGGGTCGGGCCCTTGAGGTCGCGCTTCTCGGGCTTGAACGGCACGGCGGTCCCGGTCCACTTCATCACGCGGTTGCGGGTGCCAATCGACATGTCGGCCTCCTTGGGCCCGAAGAAGTAGAGCCGGGGACGCCACGGCAGTGTCGCCATCAGCACGAAGGGATCTACCCAGCTCTGGTGGTTGAAGCAGAGCACCGCCGCGCCTGCGGGCAGCCGCTCGCGACCCTCGACCCGGACCCGGAACAGGGCCCGGATGGCGACCGACGCGAACAGCCGCGCGAGTCCATAGCGGATGACCTGGCGGACCGGGTGGATCGGCGGTGGCTGCTCGGCCGGGTTCGGGGTGGTCATCGCTGCGAGACTCCCGTCCCGGCGTCGAGGGCCGCTGCCACTCCTCTCGGGTCCAGCTCGTCGATCCGCTCGAGCACCAGCGACGCGGCCTCGCGCGCCCCGCCGGCCGGCGGCACGGCGGCGTTGGGCACCAGGACCACGGCCATACCGGCTGCCCGCCCGGCGAGCGCCCCGTTCAGCGAATCCTCTACGGCCAGGCAGCGCTCCGGGTCCACGCCCAGACGGACTGCGGTCAGGAGGTAGACGTCGGGTGCCGGCTTGCCGACGGGAACCTCGTCCGACGAGACGACGGCCGCGAACACGCCGGCGATCCCGAGCGCGTCGAGGGCGGCGGCGATCACGGCCGGATGACCGGACGAGGCCACCGCCACGGGCAGCTCGGCGGCCACCCGCCAGACCGTCTCCACCGCGCCGGGGATCCGTGGCGCGCCCTCCAGCCGGTAGCGCTCGACCATCGCCTCCACGACCTCGGTTTCGATCGTCGCGCGAGGCACCTCCGGGAGATCCAGGCGTTGGCGCATGAGGGTGGACCAGCCCTTCGAGTTGGCGCCCATGATCGCCGCACGATCGGCCTCGGTCCACGACCGGTCGTGGCGTCGGGCGAACGCGATCCGAACCTCGTCCCACCAGATCTCGGCATCGACCAGGACCCCGTCGAGGTCGAAGATGACCGCCTCGAACGGGTCACCCGGGCGCCGCTCGCTCACCCTGGGTCGGGTCGCCCGTCGAAGGCCGCCAGCAAGCGCAGGATGAACGCCGCGAGCGGCTCGCACTCGTCGTCGACGCCGTGCAGGACCTGGTTGTCGATCTGGAAGCTCAGCAGGTGATGGCCGCTGTGACTCTCGATCGAGTAGTCGCCGATCATGACCCGGTTCCAGCGGGTGAGCTTGCCCGCGGCACGAGGCCCTTCCTGGGGGACGCTGACGCGCACGTGGACGGTGGCCAGTCCGCCCGGTGTCGGGGTCATCAGCGACCAGCGCGTCGGCTCATCGCCCCAGGTGACCCAGCAGTCGGGATCGGGTGCCGCTCCGAGTCCCTTGAGGACCGGCGCGATGACCGCGTCCACCTTGGGCGTCATCGCGCTGGGATGGGTGCTGGCGGCACGCCATGCGCTGAGCAACATGGTTCCTCGGGATCCAGATCTTCGGCGGTGATTGTGCGCCCGAGGAGGCTACCATGGCAGACATGCACGTCGACTCGAGGTTCCTCGGCTGGGGGGTCTTCTTCATCGTGCTGGGTGCCGTGCCGCTGGCCGTTGGGCAGGGCCTGATCGACCCGGCCACCATTTCCGGCTGGTGGCGCCTCTGGCCGCTCATCCTGATCGGTGTCGGGGTCGGCCTGATCCTGCGCCGGACCCCGGCCCACTTCCTCGGTGGCCTGATCGTCGCGGCGACGCTGGGTCTCCTGTTCGGCAGCCTCATCGCCGGCGGGACGAACGGCAGCGCGGGCTTTGGCTGCGGTTCAGGGCGGTCGGGAGTCGCCCTGCAGCCAGTCTCCGGGGGGTTCGGCACCGAGGCCTCGGTCCGGACCACGCCTGGCCTCGCGTCGGTCCAGATCCACCTGTCGCTATCGGCCAACGC
>JBDTQW010000101.1:0-9400 GCA_039931975.1 Chloroflexota bacterium
GCGTTTCGGGACGATCCTGGAGAACGTCGACCTCGATCCGCGGACGCGCGAGCTCGATCTCGATTCGGAGCGCTTCACCGAGAACACCCGCGGCGCCTATCCGCTCGAGTTCATCGGCAACGCCGATCCCACCGGGATCACCGGCCAACCACGCCACATCATCCTGTTGACTGCGGACGCGTTCGGCGTCCTGCCCCCGATCGCGCGGCTGACCCACGATCAGGCCGCCTACCACTTCATCAGCGGCTACACGGCCAAGCTGGCCGGAACCGAGATCGGGGTCAAGGAGCCGAAGGCCACGTTCAGCGCGTGCTTCGGAGCGCCGTTCATGCCGCGACACCCGGGCCTCTACGCCAGCATGCTCCTCGAGCGGCTGGCGAAGGGCGACGTCCCGGTCTGGCTGGTGAACACCGGCTGGACGGGCGGTCCATATGGCACCGGCGAGCGGATGAACATCAACCACACCCGGGCGATGGTCCGAGCGGCGCTCGACGGCCAGCTGGACGATGTCGCCACGGTCGATGACCCGATCTTCCGCGTGGCGGTGCCGGTGTCGTGTCCGGATGTCCCGTCCGATTTCCTCCAGCCGCGCAACACGTGGCAGGACAAAGCCGCCTACGACACGACGGCGCGCAGGCTCGCCGCGATGTTCGTCGAGAACTTCGCCGAATACGCCGACGGGGTTCCGGCCGGCGTCCGCGAGGCCGGCCCCCGGATCGAGGGCTAATCCCGGAGTCGCATCGCGCCCCGCGGTCCGGCCGAGGGCGACCGGACCGCGACCGGCCGGCGGGGCCCGACCCACGGGTAGAATGGGCGCCTTCCGCCCGCCCGGGCGATCCCGGCCCGAACGCAAGGAGCCCTGCCGTCCATGTCTCGATACAAGGTCACCGTGATCGGCGCCGGCAACGTCGGGGCCACGACCGCCCAGCGGATCGCCGAGGCCGGTCTGGCCGATGTCGTCCTGATCGACATCGTCGAAGGGCTGCCACAGGGCAAGGGTCTCGACCTCGCCGAGGCGGCACCGGTGGTCGGCCACGACGCTCGGATCCTGGGCACGAACGACTACGCCGACACGGCCGGCAGCGACATCGTCGTCGTGACGAGTGGGCTGGCCCGTCAGCCGGGCATGAGCCGCGACGACCTGCTGGCCAAGAACGCCGGGATCGTCCGCTCGGTGGTCGAGCAGGCCGCCGGGCAGTCGCCCGAGGCCATCCTCATCGTCGTCACCAACCCGCTCGATGCGATGTGCCACGTCGCGCTCGAGGCGTCCGGGTTTCCCCGCGAACGGGTCCTGGGGATGGCCGGCGTGCTCGACTCGGCCCGGTTCCGAACGTTCATCGCCCAGGAGCTCGGCGTGTCGGTCGAGGACACCCATGCCTTCGTACTCGGCGGCCACGGCGACACGATGGTCCCCCTGCCGCGCTATTCGACCGTGGCCGGTGTCCCGATCACCGAGCTGCTCAGCCCCGAACGCGTTCAGGCTCTGTGCGATCGGACCGCGAACGGCGGCGCCGAGGTCGTCGCCCTGCTCAAGACGGGATCGGCCTTCTATGCTCCGGCCGCG
This sequence comes from Chloroflexota bacterium, assembly GCA_039931975.1. GTDB lineage: Bacteria > Chloroflexota > Limnocylindria > Limnocylindrales > CSP1-4 > Chersky-267. The sequence goes on from JBDTQW010000101.1 coordinate 1,565, forward strand.
AGCACCTTTGAGATGGTCGAGGCGATCCTCCTCGATCGGAAGCGGGTCCTGCCTTGCGCCGTCCTGCTGCAGGGCGAATTCGGCATCGAGGGGCTGTTCGTCGGAGTGCCCGCCGTCCTGGGTGCGGCCGGCCTCGAGCGGGTCTTCGAGATCGAGCTCACGGCGCCCGAGCGGATCGCCTTCGATCAGTCGGCGGGCGCGGTCCGCGAGCTGGTCGGCAAGCTCGGCTGAGAATCCTGGTGCCCGGAGGCACCAACCAGGGCCGCGCCGGACCGCCATCGCGCTGTCCCTTGCGCTGACCTGAACGGCCACCTTGCTGAATCTGTCATGGACCCCGCACGGAAGGCCAGAGTACCCTTCGCCGGGCGAGTTCCGGGGAGTCCGGTCTCGCATCCGGAGGCCGCGCGGATCGCTACGCGTACCGTGCTGAGTCGGGAGCCACCGGGGTCGCGCCCATGGAGGCAGGCACCGCCTGAAAGGGAGACACATGATCCGACGGTCGGTCGGCGCGTTCATCGCGTCCGCCCTGCTCATCTCCACCGTCGTGCCGGCCGGGGTCAGCGCCCAGGATCCGACACGCCCGCACGCCAATCTGCCCGCGTCACTCGAGCAAGCGAAGCTGGCCAAGCCGAAGCTCGACAAGAATGTCGCCGGGAAGAGCAAGATCGCCCACTCCCTCGAAGGGGTCAAGGGCCAGGTCCGGGTCTTCGTACGCCTGTCAAGGTCCCCGGCGGCCGTGTTCTCGGCCGGTGGCCCGATCGCGGTCATGTCGCAGGTCCGGCTCAACCGCAGCCAGCAGACCAGCTTCATCGCGCGAGCGCAGCGGCTCGACAGGAGCGTCCGCGTCCTCGGCCGGACCGATCGCGCCTCGAACGTGGTGGCGCTCCGGATCGACGCCAGCAAGCTGGACGCGCTGGCCAGGGATCCCTCGGTCCTGGCGATCACCCCGGTCGTCGACCGCGAGCTCGCCCTGCGCGAGACCGTCCCGTACATCGGCGCCACAGCCGTCCAGAAGGCCGGCTTCAAGGGCGCAGGGATCAAGGTCGGCGTCGCGGACACTGGCATCGACTACACCCACGCAGCGTTCGGTGGACCGGGCACCCTGGCCGCCTATCAAGCGGCATATGGGACCAGCAACGCCGACCCAAGGAACACGACTCGCGATGGACTGTTCCCGACGGCCAGGGTGGTCGGGGGCTATGACTTCATCGGCGAGAGCTGGCCGGGTCCGGACCCGAACGCCCCCGAGGCCGAGAAGCCAGATCCCGACCCGATCGACTTCGAGGGTCACGGCACCCACGTCGCCGACATCATCGGCGGCAAGCTGGGCGTCGCCCCCAAGGTCCGGCTCTACGCCCTCAAAGTCTGCTCCGCGGTCTCGACGCGGTGCTCCGACGTCGGCCTGCTGCAGGCCGTTGACTGGGCCGTCGACCCGAACAACAACGGCAAGACGGCCGACCACCTGGACATCCTGAACATGTCGCTCGGGTCCGATTACGGCTCGGCGTTCATCGATGAGCTGTCATTGGCCGTCGACCAGGCCTCAGGGATCGGCGTGCTGACCGTCGCGGCGTCGGGTAACGGCGGCGACAAGCCCTGGATCTCGGGCACGCCGGCGGCCGCCAAGACGGCCCTGTCGGTCGCTCAGACCCAGGTTCCCAGCGCGCTCGCATTCCCGCTGGTCGTGGACTCGCCACCGGCCATCGCCGGCGCGTACACGAACACGGCGACGCTTGACTTTGCACCCCTGGGGAGCGGTTTCTCCGGCGACGTCTCGTACGTCGGACGGGGCTGCCCGGCGGGCAGCGTCGACGGTCAGCCGGCCGCGGACCCGTATCTCGACGATCCGACCGGCAAGGTCGGCCTCATCGACCGGGGGGCCTGCAGCGTCAGTCTCAAGGTCGACCGGGCGGCGAAGGCCGGCGCGGTCGCCGTGCTCATCGGGCTCGTCGCACCCGGGGACGCGTCGTCGTTCTCGCTCGGCGGCGGCGACACCTTCGTCCCGTCACTGGTCATCACCCAGGCTCTCAGCGAGTCGATCAAGGACAACATCACCGCGCCGGTCCACGTGTCCGTGTCGAGCGCGGTGAGCATCCCGTTGATCGGGGGCATGGTCGGGTCGTCCTCGCGCGGCCCGTCGATCGACCTCAATCTGATCAAGCCCGAGATCGGCGCGCCGGGTGCGTCAGTCTCCGCGATCGCCGGATCGGGCACCGGGACCGAGGCCTTCGGAGGCACGTCGGGTGCCACGCCGATGGTCACTGGCGCCGCGGCCCTGCTGTTCGACGCATTCCCGCGTCGGACGGTGTCGGAGATCAAGTCACTCCTGATGAACACCGCCGAGACCACGATCTACAACAACCTGGCGAACACGCCCGGCTATCTCGCCCCGATCACGCGGATCGGTGGCGGCGAGGTCCGGGTCAATCGGGCCCTCAAGTCGCCCGCGGCGGCCTGGGATCGCTTCGCCAAGACGGGCGACCTGTCGTTCGGCTTCGTCGACGCCAGCAAGCCGCTGACGACCCTGACGAAATGGGTCCGGGTCAGGAACTACTCCAACAGGACCATCACCTACGCTATCAGCGCGAAGTTCCGCTACGCGAACGATCGGCTGAACGGTGCGGTCAAGATCTCGGCGCCGGGCCGGATCACCCTCGCGCCGAGGGCCACCCGGACGTTCAAGGTCACCCTCCGCATCAATGGCAACAAGCTGCGCGAGTGGTCGCTCGATTCGGGACCGGCCGCGCTCGATGCCCGGGCGCTCGATACGCTCGAATACGACGGGTACCTCAACTTCAACAACGTCGCCACGCACAGGGACGACAAGGATCCGCTCCATGTCGCCTGGCAGGTCCTGCCGCGGCTGGCGGCCAACATCTCTGCGGGCTCGACCTCGCTCGTCGCCGATGGCTCGATCAGCGGCGGCCCCTTCGACGGCCTGCCGGCCGCCAAGACAGTCCTGAAGAACCGGGGAGTCGGCACGGCCACGGTCGCGGAGTATTCGCTCGTCGGGACCAGCCCTCGGCTGCCGGCGGCCATCCGCGGCTCGAACCAGCCCGTCATCGACATCAAGGGCGTCGGCGTCCAGACCTTCCCGGTCCCGGCCGACTTCTGCGGTGCAAATCCATCATTCGTCTACGTCATCGCGGTCAGCAACTGGGAGCGCGAGACGATCGGCTCGTTCCCCGGTCTGTTCGAGGCCTTCCTCGACACGAATACGGACGGCACCGCCGACTACGTGGTGTTCAATGCGCCGTTGTCCGGGCCGTTCACCACCGGTGACGTAAGGACGCTGGCCTGGGTCGAGAACCTGGCCACGGGCGACGCCTCGGCGTTCTTCTTCGCCGATCACGCGACGAACGACTCGAACATGACCCTGCCGCTGTGCGGGGATCAGATCGGGTTGGACGCCTCCGACTTCTTCAAGCCGATGACGATGGACGTTGGAGCGTATGACGCCTATTACACCGGCAACCTGACCGACTCGGTCGAAGGGATCACCGTGCTGCCGCTCGGCGAGCGCTTCTTCGGCCTTTTCGGCGACACGGCCGACCCTGGCCAGGGCTCCGGCGACGTCGGTCGGCTCGGCCGGATCGACCTGGCCATCGCCGACTTCGGCACGGTCGACACGAATCCCGCGGAGAGCGGCGTCCTGCTCATCTTCAACGCCGATCGCGGCGGTGTCCGCGGCGGCTCCCCCAGGGGCAACGACGCCCTCCAGATCCAGGTCGCCGGGGCGCCCTAGGTCCAGAGGGCTGCGCGGCCCGACCATCCCGGAAACACGAATGAGGGTCCTTCGGGACCCTCATTCACTTCCCGCCGCGCGTCAACCGGACGGCGGCTGCGGCTGGAGTCCTTCGCACAGCTGCACGGCACCGGTCTGGGTCGCCCGGAAGTCGTATGTCTTGCCGTTCGCCTGGATGACGATCCAGTAGCCCGGCGTCTGGACCTGGATGTAGACCTGACCGGGGATCGGACAACCGAGCGAGCCGTCGGGCCAGATGACCTGCTCGGCGCGGACGACGGCGAAGGTCGCCGGGTCGAGGCCTGTCCGTGTGGCGAGATCGGCCGTGACCTTCGCCATGACCTCGGCGGGGACCTCACCGATCACGGGACTGCCTGACGGGGGCGGCACCGTCGAGAAGGGAGGGCTCGCGGCCGTGGTCGGTCGTCCACCCGACGGTGCGCCATCGGACGAAGCCGGCGCTGAGGCGGATGCGCAGGCGACCAGCGCTGGCACGAAGGCGATGAGCAGGAACGCACGTCGGATCACGGATCCCTCGTAGGCCATGAGCTGAGTCTGCCACGAACGAGACGAACGTTTCCCGGAACGGGTTCCGACTGGTGCCTGACGGCGTGGGCGGGTCAGGGCCGGGCGCCGGTCGGGACCAGGCGATCCGAACGCGTTTCGGTCGGGCCCAGCACCGATGGCCCGCCGAACGCGATGCTGGCAGCCCGCTGGTGCGATCGCTCGACCGTCTCGGCCAGGGCCCAGCGAAAGGCGGCCATCGTCTCGGGGAGCGGCTCGACGCCCAGCTCGCGATCGAGCAGCTCGGTCACACGCCGATACTGGCGGAGCACCTGCGGGCGCGATCCGCCCTAGCCATGGACGCGGATCAGGGTCGCGTGAGCCTCCTCGCGGAGGGGATCGCGCGACAGGAGCTCCTCCGAGGCAGCTCGCGCGCCGTCCAGATCGCCGCTGAGCAGGCGGTGCTCGGCCACCACGGCCAGAGCGTCCTCGTAGGCGTCAGACAACCGTTCGCGGTCGACGGCGAAGCACTCCAGGTCGAGGCATTCGACCAGGTCCCCCTGGTACAGCCGGACGGCGGCCTCAGGGTCGACCGTCGCTCCTCGAGACAGGGCCTCGAAACGTACGACGTCAAGCTGGACCGGCTCACACGGCCGGATCCCGATGATCTCGGCGTCGATCTCGAAGTACGAGTCAAGGGCCACACCGGCCGCCCCGAACGAGGACCGGACCAGCCACAGCGCCTGGCGCAGCGAGGCCGTCGTCCCCGACCCCTCGCCGTCCGGCCAGATCTCGGCCGCGACCGCCTCGCGTGTCCGGACCCGCGGCTCGAGGACGAGCACGGCCAGCAGGGCCTGGGCGCCGCGCGAGGCCAGCCGGATCTCCTGGCCGGCAACGACCAGCTCGACCCGTCCGAGCAGGGCGACTTCGAGCAGTGGCGGCTGATCGTCGCGTGGATGGAGAACAGCGGCTCGCCCGGCCGGACGCGCGGCGCCATTACGTTTCCACCGCTGCCTCCACCCGCGCCGATCGCCGTCGGGCCGATCCCCAGCCTCCCCCCGTGCGGGGCCGGGCACCGGCCCGTCCGGCGATGTTCGGCGATCGCCGACGGTCCCCGGCCCGCCGTCCCCCGATCGTGTCGCGATCCCGCCGGCCGCATCCCGGACCGCTGTCGGGGGGCCACCACCGGTTTCGCTGGTGAAGACTATCGAGCGAGTCGGAGTGGGTCGGGACCGGCGAGCGGACAGGGCCCTTGTCGGGAAGCCGACACCCGTCGCCGCTGCGGGCGCGGTCGATCGGACTCGGTTCGCTACACTGCCGCCGTGCCGCTCGCCGTGATCACGCTCGAGTTCGATCCCGTCCTTCGTCTCGGCGACTGGGCCGTCCGCTGGGAGACGGTGGCGATCGCGGCGGCGATGCTCGCCGGTCTCGCGCTGGCCGGCCTGCTGGCCGGTCGATCGCACCTCGCCAGCCGCGACGACGACCCGGCCGCTGGCGGGCACCTGCGTCGCGACGATCTGCTGTTCATTGCCATGGGCATCGTCCCAGGCGCCATCGTGGGTGGCCGGCTCGCCTACGTCGCGCTGCATCTCGATTACTACTCGAGCCACCCGGCCCTGATCCTCGATCCCACGTCGGGAGGCCTGTCGCTCAGCGGCGCGGTGGTCCTGGGGGCACTCAGCGGCGGGCTCGTCGCCCGGTTGTTCGATACCCCGGTCGGTCGCTGGTATGCCGTCGCTGCCGTGCCGATGCTGGCCACCCTGGCGCTGGCCAAGATCGCCAATGTCCTTGGCGGGACGGGCCAGGGGCTGCCGTCGAGCCTCGACTGGGCGACTCGGTACCTCGGCCCCGGGCCGTGGGGCAGCCTCGGGCCGGGCATCCCGTCCTATCCCGCCCAGGCCCTCGAAGGCGTCGCGGTCGTACTTCTGTCGGTCGTCATGGCGCTGATCGCCACAGTTGGCGGGTTCCGGGCTCACGACGGCCGCGGGTTCGCCCTGGCCCTGGGCGGCTGGGCAGCGATCCGGTTCGCGATCGCGGAGACGTGGCGCGACCCGATCGTGGTCGGTCGCTTTCGCGCCGAGCAGCTCATCGACCTCGCGATCGCCGGGCTGGCGACGCTCGTCATCGTCGGTTTGATCGTGCGCGCCAGGCAGGTCCAGCGCGCAGGACCCGAGGTCGGCGGACCGGCCGTCGTCGGTCCAGAGCCCGACGGGGTATCCTCGATGGTGGATACACCACCACCGAGAGGGCTCCGATGACCCAGATCGCCGAACCACGATCGGAGGGCGCGAGAGCCCATTCCGATGCCCCGCTGAGGATCAGCCACTGGATCGACGGTCGGACAGTCGCCGGCACCTCCGGACGAGAAGGCCCGGTGTTCAACCCGGCGACCGGCCGACGGACCCATGTCGTGGACTTCGCCGACGCGGCCGAGGTCGACCTGGCCGTGGCCGCGGCCAAGGCGGCGTTCCCGGGCTGGCGGGCGACCTCCCTGGCGCGCCGGTCCGAGATCATGTTCCGGATCCGGCAGCTTCTCGACGAGCATCGGCACGACCTGGCCGCGCTGCTCACCGGCCAGCACGGCAAGGTCACCACGGACGCCCTCGGCGAGGTCGCCCGCGGGATCGAGAACGTCGAGTTCGCGTGCGGCGTGCCGAACCTCCTCAAGGGCGGCTTCAGTGAACAGGTCTCGACCGGGGTCGACGTCTTCTCGATCCACCAGCCGCTCGGCGTGGTCGCGGGCATCACTCCGTTCAACTTCCCGGCGATGGTCCCGATGTGGATGTTCGCCAACGCCATTGCCTGTGGCAACACCTTCATCCTCAAGCCGTCCGAAAAGGACCCCGGCGCGTCGATCCTGATCGCCGAGCTGCTCACGGAAGCGGGCCTGCCCGACGGCGTCTTCAACGTGGTCCATGGCGACAAGGTCGCGGTCGATCGGATCCTCGAGCACCCGGACATCGAGGCGGTCTCCTTCGTCGGGTCGACCCCCATCGCCCGCTACATCTACGAGACGGGCACCCGCAACGGCAAGCGGGTCCAGGCGCTCGGCGGGGCGAAGAACCACATGATCGTGCTGCCCGATGCGGATATCGGGATGGCCGCGGATGCGGCCGTGTCGGCGGCCTATGGCTCGGCTGGCGAGCGCTGCATGGCGATCTCGGCCCTCGTCGCCGTCGGCGCCTCGGCGGATCCACTGATCGCTGCCATCCGCGAGCGACTGCCCAAGATCAAGGTCGGGGACGGATCGGATCCGGCCTCGGAGATGGGCCCGCTGGTCACCCGCGAGCATCGCGACAAGGTCGCCTCGTACCTCGACACCGGGCGCGAGCAGGGCGCCAGCGTCCTGGTCGACGGGCGCGAGGATCCGGTCTACGGGGGCGACGGGTTCTTCCTCGGGGTGTCCCTGATCGACGACGTGACCCCGGAGATGGACTGCTACCGGGACGAGATCTTCGGGCCGGTCCTGACCGTCGTCCGGGTGCCGACCTACGCGGACGCGCTGCAGCTCATCAACGACAACCCGTACGGCAACGGCACGGCGATCTTCACCCGCGACGGCGGCGCCGCCCGCCAGTTCCAGTTCG
>JBDTQW010000102.1:0-9316 GCA_039931975.1 Chloroflexota bacterium
CGTGGCCACGACGTAGCCGTTCGAGTCGACCGCGTTGACCCGCTCCCAGAGGTGCCTCGGGACGAGGATCGGGAATAGGCTGCGCAGCCCGGTGTGACTGAGGATCGCGGTGAAGGAGGCGCCGATCGCGATCAGGATCAGCAGCGATGCCGGCAGTGCGCCGGCCAGGGCCAGCCCGCCGATCAGGGCCAGCGCGACCAGCTCGAGCGCGTAGTCGAGCAGGATCAGCCGCGTCCGGCCGTGCCGGTCGAGCAGCGCCCCGGCGATCGGGCTGACCAGGAGGCCCGGGAACGTCGACGCGAACGTCACGACGCCGGCCAGCTGGGGCGAGCCGTATTCCTGGAGCGTGAAGAGGACGATGGCCACTCCGACCATGGCCTGGGCGATCCGCGCCAGCTGCATCGCCAGCAGGATCCGGGGCAGGGTCGGGATCCGGAGCAGCGCGCGGTAGGAGTTGTCCAGGCGTTCCGAGTCGGCGACGGCGGGATGGCGCTCGGCGTCGGAAGGGTCCGTGGCAGGCATCCGAGAATCCTATCGAACCGGCCGGTCAGTCGAACGTCGTCGAAGCGGTCCAGCACACAGCGTTGCCACCCCGCACCGCGCCCCGCGATCACCCGGTGGATTGCCACCTTGACATGCGCCAGCGCGACCTGTGACAGTCGCGGTGGCGGGGGAGGAAGTAGGATCCAGTGCTGCGCCGGACCCTGGTTCGACATGGGCTGATCGCGGCGGCGCTTTCGTGCGCCGTCGCGCTGTTTGCCGTGCCATTCACGGGCGCTGCGGGCGAGGCCACGCTGACCCTCAGGCCGACCCACGGCCAGGCCCGAGCCACCTTCACCGCTACGTACAGCCTGCGAGTCATCCCCTGCGCCGGGACGGTCACGTTCTACTGGGATGGCGAGCTGTTCCTGGGATCGGCGCCCATGGACGCGAGCTGCACCGCCACCATCCAGACGAGCCCGTCGGCCGGCCTGGCCATCCGCCTGACCGGCACCAACGCGCCACTCGGCTCGGGACCGCTGCTGGCCAGCCTGGGCGCTCACCAGGTCAGCGGATCGTCGTGCACGAGCTTCGCCTGCTACTCGGACACACGGACCTACACCGTCGATCCACCGCCGCCGCCGAAGCCGAAACCCACCCCGAAGCCGACGCCCAGGCCGACCCCGCGGCCCACCCCGCGACCAGCGCCCAAGCCGATCAACCAGCCGCCGCCAGTCGTCGGCCCGATCGCGACCGTCGCTCCGGCAACGCCGACTCCGTCACCCGTGCCGGCCGCATCGCCGAGCGGGGCGGTCTTGGGCACGGTCGGAACACCCAAGCCGACCGCCACGGCCGCGCCGGCCGCCGTTCTCCCGCCGCCCGGCGGCCCCGCCGGGGGCGGTGCCGGTGGCCCCAGTGGAGGCGGCGCCGGTGGCGGAGGGTCGGGGCTGGGCGGCGACGGGTCCCTGCCCGCAATGGCCGCCGCCGTCCCCGGCCCCGAGGCGCTCTCGACCGACCTCGACGTGCTGGGCACGAACCTGATCCTCACCGTGATCGTCCTGCTGACCTTCGGTCTGACCTCGTCGCTGTTCAACAGCACGGTCAAGACCAACCGCGAGCAGATCGACCTGTGGACTGCCGCCGGAGCGCGCCGGCTGCGACCGCTGTTCGGCCCGGCCGGGGCCGTCTCCGGCGGGGCGAGCCGGCTCTCGAACAGCCCGCTGATCGGCCGGCCGCTGCGGATCGCCATCGTGCTCGGGCTCACCGGACTGGTCTATGCCTTCCTCAGCCGGGACTTTGCGCTCGATGCCAAGGGCGCTGTGCTGTTCGCGTCCATCGTCCTCGGGATCGGCTTCGTGACCTACCTCGCGGAGGGCGGCGGTGCCCTCGTTGCCAACCGGCGGCTCAAGGCGCCGGCCTCGGTCCGGCTGTACATCGCCGCGGTCGCGATCGCCATCGTGTGCGTGGTGGTGTCGCGGCTCATGGACTTCCAGCCGGGCATCCTGTACGGGTTCGTCGCCTCGAATCTGATCCTCTCGTCCGTCGTCCTGAGCCGGCGCCAGTCGGCCCAGGTCGTGCTCGTGCCGACCCTGGCCCTCCTCGCCGTGAGCGTGCTCGCCTGGCTCGTCTTGCTCGTCCTGCGCCCGGCGGCCGAGACGAGCGGTGCCTGGTGGCTGTCGCTGATCGAGGTCGTCGTGGTCACCATCTTCGTGGCCGGCCTGGAGGGCGTCTTCTACGCCATGATCCCGATCACGTTCATGGACGGCGCCACCGTCCTCGAGTGGAGCAAGGTGGGCTGGGCACTCGTGTTCGGCACGGCCACGTTCCTCTTCTGGCACCTCCTGCTCAACCAGAACGACGCGTACCTCGATGCTTTGCGCCAGACCCGGGTCGTCGCGGCCCTCGGGCTCGTGCTGCTCTATGGGCTGGTGACCCTCGGGACCTGGCTGTTCTTCAAGGCCTGGAACCGCAGGGCCGAGGCGCGGGACGAGCGGGAGGCACAGACCGGCCTGGCCTGATCGCCATCGTCATGGGCTCGGCTCAGCCGACGGCCCGCTCAGGCGGACTCGGTCGAACGGGTGCCGGCGGGTGCGTCGGATGCGTACTCGTGGCTTAGGGCGAAGCGCAACGCGCCGTAGGCCAGCAGGTCGATGGCCAGGCCGACCAGCCCGGCTAGCTGCGAGCTGTAGAAGACGAAGACCTGACTGATGAGCATCCAAACCAGGAGGCCACGGGTGAACCAGACGTAGGCCGCCGCCCGCGATCGAGGCAGGCTCACGACACCGCGCAGGATGAGCAGGCCGCCGACGAGCGAGGACGCCTGCTGGGCGATGGCGACCATCGGCGTCTCCGAACCGCCGAGGGCGACCGAGATCGAGTAGATGCCCACGACCGCCGCGACGGCATAGCCGATCACGATGACGACCACGGCCCGCTCGAACCAGTCGTTCTCGACCAGGCGGCTGTAGCCGTCGGCCAGGCGGCGGCGGACCTGCTCGTGCGGGGAGTAGATGTCGACCGTGGACGGGAGTCCGTCGAGATGGCGCCGCAGGTCGCGGACGAGCTCGGACCCGTCGCCGGCTGCGTCGAGGAGTTGCCGGATCCGGTCCCGGTCCTCCGGCTCGATGGCCCTCCCGAGGGTGCCCTGGAGCACGTCCATCGCGTTGGCCAGCGACTCCGTCGAGGTCAGCTGCCTGCCCGCGAGGGCTCGGCCGACCAGGTACAGGAGCACGAAGACGATGTAGATCAGGGCGACGGCCGGCCGGAAGAAGTAGTCGTTGTCGGCGGTGAGGAACTTGCCGATCTCGTCGATGAAGGCCCCGAACCCGAAGCCGCCGATGACCGCTGCGACGTGGTGGATGGGCCGATCGAGGTATGCCAGCAGCAGCATCAGCGAGGCCAGCATCAGCAGGCCACCCGGCAGCATGTGGGCGATGTGGAGGCCGCTCCCGCCGAGGCGCGGGTAGCCGGTGACCTCCAGCAGAAAGCGGATGGCCAGGAACGATGCCACCGCCGCGATCAGGAAGCCCTCGAACAGCGCGGGAGCGTCGCTCCGACGCAGCAGTCGCCTGCTCATCGGCGGAGGATAGAGGACCGTCGGCCCCTGCGGTTCAGCCCCTGAGCTCGATCTCCAGGGGCGTCCGGAACCGCGGCGTGATCCGTACGGGGCCGAGCCATTCGGTCAATCGGGCGGCCTCGGCGTCGATCGCGGCGCGTGCCTTGACGCCGACGTCGTCGAGCAACCGGATCGCGATCTCGCCGTCGGGCCGCTGGGCCCAGCCGCCGACGACCCGGCCGTCGGACCAGACGGTCGGCCCGGCATTGCCGTTGGTATCGAACAGCGCCGGACGGTGCCGGCCGAGATACCAGTCCCGACCGGCCCAGCCCATGACCGTCGGGTCGAGGGCAGGCAGCAGGGCGACCCACGGCTCGAGGTGGCCGGCGTGGCCGCCGCCGTCGGGCTCGACGTCGTCCGGGAGGACCAGGCCGACGCCCTCGTCGAGCGCCACCTCGACCGGCCCGAGCTCGGCCACGGCCGCCCGCGTCGCCCCGAGCGTCCAGCCGGTCCACCACTTGATGTCGTCAACGGTGCCCGGCCCGAACGCCCGGAGCCAGCGCCGGACGAGCTCGACCCGGGCCGCCTCGGTCGAGAGCTCGGCAATCTCGCCACCGAGCCAGACGCTCATCGGGGTCCAGCGGTAGGCGCTGCTGAGCCACGTCCCGCGCGGACGCCCGCGGACGATGCGGCCCTCGGCCGCGAGCAGGAACAGGACCCGGGTGGACATCCCGATCGTGCCTTGCCACTTCTTGCCCTCACCCACGGGGATCTGCACGCTGAATCGCGAGACGTGCGCCGCCAGCTCGTTGGCGGTCGCTTCGCCGAGTTTGGCCAGTGCCGCCACGGTCTCGGCCTCGACCTCGCGCAACCACCCGTCGGGTTCATCCGAGATGCCGGCATCGGCGATCATCTTGACGGTCGCTCGGCGCTGCTGGGCGGCGTTGGCCCGGGCGGACGCGGCATGGACCACCGGGACCAGGTCGAGAGGCTCGATGAACATCGTCCGGCGCATCCCCAGCATGCGCACGACCGAGCGATCGTCATAGAGCGCCCGCCCGATGGCGCCCGGGTCGGCCTGGGGATCGCCCGAAGCCATCCGCGTGACGATCGCCAGGTAGACCGACGCGGGATCCGTGGCGTGGAGCCCGACGAGGTCGCCGGCCATCTCCGCCACGCTCGTCGCGCGGGCCGTCGGTGCCAGATGGTGGCGACGCGCCAGCCGCGCCTGGCGCTCGTCGGTGTCGATCCGCCTCATGGCCTCACGGTAGCCGCGACGACGCGCGATCGTCAGGCCACCGGCATTTGACCGTCTCGGCGGCTGCACCCACCCTTATCGGATGACCCGCCGAACCAGGCTCCTGGCCGCGCTTGGCGCGTTGATCCTGGTCGGGATCCTCGGAGGACTGGTCGTCGGGGGCGTCATCGGGCCCAACCTGACCGGCTCGACCGGCCCGATCGCGGGCGGCACCTCCTCGGGCGGGGCGCCGGCCGTGCCCACCCCTGAGCCGACCCCCGTGCCCACGCCCGGCCACGAGGTCTACGGCTACGTCCCGTATTGGGAGATGGACGCCAGCATCGCCGTCCACGTGGCCGGAACAGATCTCACGACGCTCGCCCTGTTCTCGGTCACCAACAAGCGCAACGGCACGCTGGACACGGCCCAGAATGGCTACAAGCGGATCACCGGCGCGATCGGCCAGGAGTTGATCGCCGCGGCTCACGCTCGCGGCACGCGGGTCGAGCTCGTGTTCAGCAGCTTCGGGCTGGACAAGAACCAGCGCCTGTTCGGCGGGTCACTGGCGAACCAGGACCGACTGATCGCGAGCCTGGTCGAGCTGCTCGGACAGACCAAGGTCGACGGGATCAACGTCGACGTCGAGCAGCTCGACCTGGACCTGGTCAAGGCCTATGGCGACTTCGTCGCACGCCTGCGGGCAGCCGCCACGGCCGCCCAGCCGAAGGCCCAGGTATCGGTCGCCACGCCGGCCAACCTCGGTGGCGCGGCGATGGCCGTGGCCGCCACAGCCGCGGGTGCCGATCGCATCTTCCTGATGGGCTACGACTACCACTGGTCGGGCTCCGCGCCGGGCGCCTCGTCGCCGATCCTGCGCCGCGACGGCGACCCGAAGAGCCTGACATGGTCGCTCGACCTCTACGAATCGCTGGGCGTGCCCGTCCAGCGGACCCTGCTCGGGCTGCCCTTCTACGGCATGGCCTGGCCGGTCGACGGGCCGGAGGTCGCCGCGCCGCAGACCGGCAAGGGCTCTGCCTGGATCCCGAGCGACCACCTCGATCTCCTGCGTGATCCGGCGATCGTGCCGACCCGCGACGAGATCGAACAGGTCGAGGTCTACACCCTGCCCACCGACAAGAGCGGTGGGATCGCCGTCGGAGCGGGCACACCGGCGGGCTGGCTGGCGATCTACGTCGACTCGGCCGAGACGCTCCGCCCCAAGCTGACCATGGCCGACGAGCGTGGCCTGGCCGGGGCCGGCTTCTGGGCGATCGGCTACGAGCGGGGCGTGCCCCAGCTCACCGCACTCATCGCGCGGTTCCGGGCAGGCAAGCTGGAGTAGGCCGCGATCGTCGGCTAGTTGGCGGCCCAGGCGAAGGTGGCGCCGCCGGGGAAGTCGCCCTGCGGATGGTCCGTGTCGCCGAAGGCATTGATCGTTGCCGCGTCGGTGTTGGTCAGCGTTCCACTGCCGCCGGCGACCCATAGGTAGTCCGAGTCGCCCTGGCGGTTGCCGCCGTTGCCCTGGACCTGGTCCGAGCCGATGTACAGCGTGGCCTGGCCGGGGATCGTGGTGTTGCCCGCGCCGACGAACGCCCCGCCATCGACGCTGATCCGGACATCCGTCGCCGTCCAGGCGAAGATCACCGTCTTGATCGCGCCGGCGCTGAAGGTCTGCGCGGCCGACGCCGCGGTCGTTCCGGAGCCGGCCTTGTGTCGCTCGAGGTGGAACGTGTGCGACGCCTCGTCCCAGTAGCAGAACAGCGCGTCGTTGTTCGAGACGCTCATGTCGACGATCCCGGGGTCCGGTGAGAACGGCGCGGTCGAGTCCCAGCCGAAGCGGATCCGCACGGCGACCCAGCCCTGGGTCGGCCCGACGGGGGTGCCGACGATGCTGACCTTCGACGGGCCCCGCGTCGCGGTCGATCCATTCGTCTCGACATAGGGCGTGGCCACGACGTTCCGCTCGAGCTGCGCCCCATCGAGGTGGTAGCTGACCCCGCCGAGGCTGGAGCTGATCCGCGTCGTGAGCGACGTCTGGCCCGACTCCGTCCTGGGATGGAGGACCACTCGGCTCCAGCCGAGGACCGCCTGAGCCGTCGCGCTGGCCAGGTTCGCCGTGCCGGCGTTGTTGAGCACGACGACCGTCAGGACCGAAGCGGTCTCGGTCCGGTAGATCCACACCGATCGGCTGTAGTTCGTCGATGCGGACAGCCCTGTCACCGCCTTCGCGACGAGGTCGCCAGGCGCGGCGGTGACCGCCCTGCCGCTGCGGCTCCCGAACTTCGCCTGCTCGGTCGAGTTGACGAACGAGCCGCCGGTCGCAATCCAGCCGGCCGTGCTGCCGTTCTCGAAGCCGCCGTTGGTGTCGAGGTTGGTCGCGGCCTCCCAGATCCCGAAGCTCGAGTCGGCCGAGCGGCCATCGCCCTCGATCCCGGCCGCGCGGACCGCGTCGGTGATCTCGTTGCCCGATGCATTGATGCCGCCGCCCGGTGGTGGCGTGTTGTTCGTCACGGCTTGACCGCCGAACCCAGCAGCGTCGTTGCCGGCGAGATCCTGGACCGGGTTGCTTGCGGGCACGGTGTACGAGGCGGTCACCGCATCGCCGTTGGCCACGCCGGGCGAGAGCGTCAGAGTCACGGCCGAGCCGCCGATCGCGACCGCGCTCACCGTGCGCGGACTGGCGTTGACGACCACCGCGTAGTCCGGCGGCGCCGGAGTCGACGCCGGGTCGAGCGCCTCGTTGTAGGTGAAGCGGAGCGACGGGCCGTTGACGGCGGCGCTCGTGAGCAGCGGCGGGTCGACGTCGGGCGGGGGCGGTGTCGCGCTGTAGGTCCCGTGGAGCTCGGCTACCGTGATCCGTAGGTAGGTGGAGTCGGCCGAGCCGACCTGGGTGTAGGCCCAGCGAAGGCGCAGCCGGGCGCCATCCCAGACGGCCTTCGTGCCGGGCGTGAGACCGGAGAACGCAACGTTCGAGATGGTCGTCCAGCTCGACGTGCCCGGGTTCGTCGCGACGAGCGCCTCGCTCGACAGCGCGGTCGTCTCATCGGCGCCGAAGAGCTGGGCGTACAGACTGGTCTGGTCGTTCGACACGCCGCTCGTCCGAGCCCGGACCGAGATCGTGAGCGTGCTCAACGCGGTGAAGTCGGCGGGCATGTCCGTGAGGAGCGCGAAGTAGCGACCCGCCACGCGGGTCTGGTTCCGGAGGTAGGTCGACGTGTCGGCGGCCCCGAGGCCCTCGTTGATCGCATCGAAGGCGAGGGTGGTGCCCCGGATCTCGATGGCCGTGTCTCGCGTGCCGTCGCCGTTCGGCAACAACGTCGGCAGGGGACCGCCACCGCCGCCGGGCGTGTTGTTCGTGACCGCCTGACCACTGAACGCCGCCGCGTCGTTGCCGGCCAGGTCCTGGACCGGGTTCGTGGCCGGGACCGTGTAGGACGCGCTGACCGTCTGGCCGTTGGTCACCGGCGAGCTGAGGGTCAGCGTGACGGCCGAGCCGCTGACCCCGACGGTGCTCACCGAGCGTGGGCTCGCGTTGACCAGCACGGCGTAGGCACCGGCGGAGGGGACCGACGCCGGGTCGAGCGGCTCGTCGTAGCCGAGCGTCAGCGTCGCGCCATTGATGGCGGCGGTGGTGAGGGTCGGCGGGGTCAGGTCGGGTGGTGGACCGCCGCCGGTGTCATACGTGCCATGCAACTCCGCGACCGTGAGTCGAAGCTGGGTCGAGTCGGCCGAGCCGACCTGCGTATATGCCCAACGAAGCCGCAATCGGGCATCGTCCCAGGTGGCTTTCGAGCCGGGCGTAAGTCCCGGGAGGGCGATGTTCGCGACCGTCGTCCAGCCGCCCGGCCCGGGATTCGTCGCAACGGACACCTCGTTGGACAACGCCGTTGTCTCGTCGGCCGCGAATGCCTGGGCAAAGAGCGTCGTCTGGTCGTCGGTGATGCCGACGGTCCGGGCCCGGATCGAGATCGAGAGGGTGCCGATCGAGGTGAAGTCCGAGGGCATGTCGGTGAGCAGGGCGAAGTAGCGCCCCGCGAATCCCTGCTGGTTCTGGAGGTAGGACGTCGTTTCGGCCGCCCCTAGCCCCTCGTCGACGGCGTCGAACGCCTGCGTCACGCCGCGGACCTGGACCGTTGCGTCGCGGGAGCCGTCGGCGGTCGGGAGCAGCGTCGGCAGCGGGGCGACCGCCCCGAGGGCTGGGGTGGGCACCAGCGCCACGAGGACGCACACGATCGCGGCCGCGATGAGGCCGCGGCGGGCACTTCGCATGGGCACTTGCAGGGCGCGCGCGCCCCCCTCCTGCTACGCCCCGAGCCTACCCCTCGGGTGGCGCGAAGGCAACCCGGAGCCGGCTCGGGCAGGCGGAGTGAGCCTGTACGAATCCGACAGGAGGCGTCGGCGAGGATGCGATGCTCGAGCTGGTGCTCGTCGCGCTGCTGGCCCACCCGGTACCCCGGCAACGGCTCCGGCGGCTCGGGCGGTTCCCCGACCACCCCGACGCCGTCGACCGCGCCGTCGACGGCCGCGCCTTCCTCGAACCTGTA
>JBDTQW010000103.1:0-9285 GCA_039931975.1 Chloroflexota bacterium
CGCCGCAGATGAACAGGACGTTGGTCGTGTCGATCTGGATGAAGTCCTGGTGGGGATGCTTCCTGCCGCCCTGCGGCGGCACGTTGGCGACGGTGCCCTCGAGGATCTTGAGGAGCGCCTGCTGGACGCCCTCGCCGGACACGTCGCGGGTGATCGACGGGTTGTCGGCCTTGCGCGCGATCTTGTCGATCTCGTCGATGTAGATGATCCCGCGCTGCGCCCGGGCGACGTCGAAGTCGGCCGCCTGGATGAGCCGCAGCAGGATGTTCTCGACGTCCTCGCCGACGTAGCCGGCCTCGGTCAGCGACGTCGCGTCGGCGATGCAGAACGGCACGTCCAGCACCCGCGCGAGGGTCTGGGCGAGAAGTGTCTTGCCGGAACCGGTCGGGCCCACCAGGAGCACATTCGACTTCTGGAGCTCGACGTCATCGACCTGGTGGCCGGCGTTGACCCGCTTGTAGTGGTTGTACACCGCGACGGACAGCACCTTCTTGGCGCGTTCCTGGCTGATGACGTACGCGTCGAGCGCGTCCTTGATCTGGTGCGGGTTGGGGAGTTTCGAGGACGCCGCCTTGGGCCGCGGCGTCTCCAGCATCTCCTCTTCGATGATCTCCTGGCACAGGTTGATGCACTCGTCGCAGATGTAGACGCCCTGACCCGCGATCAGCTTGCGAACCTGTTCCTGGCTCTTGCCACAGAAGCTGCAGCGGTACGGAACCTTGGGTCCCTTGGAGCTGCTCGTTGTCGACATCCGCGCTCGGCCCGTGCCTTCCGCTATTCCTTGCTCTTCTTCGGGGCAGGAGCATCGACCACGGGCTCTTCGGGCGTACTGCCGCCGGTAAGTCCGAGGTCGTGCGCCTGGGCGATCAGAGAATCGCCAGTCGCCGAATA
This sequence comes from Chloroflexota bacterium, assembly GCA_039931975.1. GTDB lineage: Bacteria > Chloroflexota > Limnocylindria > Limnocylindrales > CSP1-4 > Chersky-267. The sequence goes on from JBDTQW010000103.1 coordinate 892, forward strand.
GACCGCGTCGATGATGCCATAGTCCTTGGCTTGCTCACCACTCATGAAATAGTCCCGCTCGGTGTCTCTGGTCACCTTATCGAGCTTCTGGCCAGTGTGCCGGGCGAGGATCTCGTGGTTGACCTCGACCAGGTGCTCCCATTCCTTCATCTGGATCAGGGCATCGGGGGCGTTGCCTCGGAACCCACCCGAGCCCTGGTGGATCATGATCCGGCTGTTGGGCAGGGCGTAGCGCTTGCCCGGGGCGCCGGCGGCGAGGAGGACCGCCGCCATCGAGGCGGCCATGCCGATGCAGATCGTGCTGACGGGGGCGCGTACGTACTGCATCGTGTCGTAGATCGCCAGGCCAGACGTCACGACCCCGCCGGGCGAGTTGATGTAGAGGCTGATGTCGCGCTCTGGATCCTCGGACTCGAGGAAGAGCAGCTGGGCGATGACCAGGTTGGCGACGTGATCCTCGATCGCGTCACCCAGGAAGATGATCCGCTCCCGCAGCAGGCGCGAGTAGATGTCGTAGGCGCGCTCCCCCCGGCTGGAGGTCTCGATCACCATCGGCACGAGCATGCTGGGACTCCCTCGGAACGGTTCGGCGGTCTCGGTCACGCCCGGTCGGCGGCCGAGGCTCCTTGGCTGACAGGGATGGGTTCGGTGGACGGCTCGGGTTCCGCGGCGGCTGACGGCTCGGGTTCCGCGGCGGCTGCTGCGGCCCTGGCAGTGGCCGTTTCGCGATCGTCGTCCTCCTCGGCGTGGGGCAGGGCGGGATGCTCCGGATGCGCAGCGAGCCAGCGGTCGACCAGGGTCTCGACGGTGCGTGTGCGGCGGAGCGTGCTGCGGATGAAGTTCCGGCCCCGCTCCGAGTCGAAGTAGGCCAGGGTACGAGGATCGTCGGAGTAGCGGCTGCGGGCCCCGACGACCTCGGCCGCGACATCGGCATCGCTGATGTCGGTCCCCTCGGCCTCGGCGATCTTGGACAGGACGAGGAGGGTCTTCACCCGGCCTTCGGCCCGCGGTCGGAAGTCGGCGTGGAGGTCAGACTCGGTCTTGTCGGTCGCCTTGAGATAGGCCGGCTCGGCGATGCCCTGGCGGGCGAGGGTCGCCCGGAACTCGTCGTGCATCACCTCGACCTCCTGGTCGACCAGGACATCCGGCAGCTCGACCGTGGCGTTGGCGACCGCGTACTCGATGATCTGGTCGGCAAAGCCGTGGCGCGCCCGGTCGAGCGCGTTGCGCTCGAGACGCTGGCGGATCTCGACACGCAGGGCGTCGACATCGGCGAACTCGCCCATCGACTGGGCGAACTCGTCGTCGAGCTCCGGCAGGATCTTCTCGCGGAGCTCCTTGAGGTCGACCGCAAAATGGGCGGTCTGGCCGGCCAGGGTCGGCTCGCCGTAGTCGGTCGGGAAGTCGATGTCGAACTCGGTCGATCCGCCCACCGACAGGCCGATGAGGTTGGCCTCGAAGCCGGGGATGAGCCGCTCCTCGCCCAGGATGAGCGGCATCCGCTCCGAGGACCCGCCCTCGAACGGCACACCGTCGCGGGTCCCGACGAAGCCGATGACGGCGTAATCGCCGGACTGCGCCGGACGATCCTCAACGGGGCGGAGGGAGGCATTGTTGTCGCGCAGCTCGTCGATCACGGTCTGCAGCTTGACGTCGTCGGTCGGCTCGATCTCGGGTTGGAACTTGAAGTCCGCGTAGTCACCAAGGGTCACCTCGGGCGGGACCTGGACCGTCGCCCGAAACTTGAACGGCTTGCCCTCCTCGGCCTGGACCACGTCCACGCTGGCCTGGGCAAGCGGGACGATGTCCTGCTCCATGAGCGCGTCGCGGTAGGCGGTCTCGAGCAGGAGCTCGACGGCCTCGTCGAGGACGGCTGTCGGCCCGAGCATGCGCTCGAGCATGAACCTGGGGGCCTTGCCCGGGCGGAAGCCGGCGACCTTGGTCCGGCGGGCCAGCCGGCGCACCGCCTCGCTCATCGATCGGTCCAGTCGTTCGCTCGGCAGCTCGACCTCGAGCAGCACGGAAGACTTGGGGGCGGGCGTGGAGGTGACGATCATTGCCGGGGTGATTATAGGTGCGGGAGCCCGGCTCGGCCGGCGACACCGGCCTGGTGGTAGGCGAGATAGGACTCGAACCTACACGCCGCTCACGCGGCACCGGCTCCTAAGGCCGGCGCGTCTGCCATTCCGCCACTCGCCCGGAGACAGGGTACAAGGCGGACGAAGTCCCGATCGAGGGGCCGCCGGCTCAGGAGTCCTTGGCGCCCGGCTGGCCGGGAGCGCTGGTGCTTCCGGGGGTTCCCTTCCTTCCGGCCGATCGTTCTGCCTCTTCGTCCAGGTCGTAGCCGGGCGCCGCGCCGGTCGTGCCGCGCTGGACGATCCGGCGCATCTGGTCGAAGGCATTGCCGACCTCCGACGCCTCACCGGCCAGGGCCCGCTTGACCAGCTGCAGCCCCAGGCCGCGCCCCGCGGTCCGGATGGCCGTGGCGATCGCCTCCTCGGTGGCGCCACGGACGCTCCGGTCGGTGTACTTGCCGTTCTTGGCGAGGTACGCCGCGAACGAGCGCTCGAGCGCTGCCCGAACCGCCTCACCCTCGGAGCCGAGGGAACGGATCGCCTTGTCGATCTCCTTGGGCAGCATCGAGCTGGGCAGCGCGGCCGGCTCTCCACGGACCGCCCGCTTCACGCGCCGGACGATCCGGCGTGGGCCGCCCAGGACGACGAACGCCGCACCGCTGGCCACCGCGGCCGACTTGGCCGGCGCCCGCCGGATCTTGGCCGGGATGTCGACCGCCTCACGGGTGGCCGTGCCCATTCGCGCCGATTCGGTCGCCAGCGCCTGGCGCGCCGCTACGACTTCGGCCCGAGCGGCGTCCGTTCGCGCACCCACTCGATCGTCTCCTTCCCACTCTCGATGGTTTGGCTGGGATAGAACTTGCGGCTCCAGGCCTCGAAGTCGATCCCGCCGCGGGCGACCTCGAGGACGCACAGGACGACCCAGAGACCTAGCGCAACGGCGATGCCCACGGCCACGGAGACCTGCCAGCTGAAAGTGATCGCGCTCAGGGCGCCGACGACCGCTCCGCCCAGGGCGCCGATGATGATCCAGGCGACGGCGCTCCGGATGACGGCCCCGATCGAGCGCCCACCACCGGTCTCGGTCCCGCCGAGCAGGCCGACGAGTGCCCCGAGCACCGCGCCCACCACCATCCCCACGACGAGCGGTCGGGTGGCGGGGAGGAGCGCCGGGGCCACCGCGACGCCGATCGCCTCCCACAGCCGGTTGGCGAGGAGCAGGCCGCCGACCACGGCGATGACCAGCCCGATCAGCGAGGCCACGACGAGCCCGCGGGCGAGTCGCTGGACCGGGACGTCAAGCGCCGCAAGGATGCAGACGACTGCCAGGGCGATCGAGAGCTCGGTGGCGTGGAGGACACCCCAGCCCATCGACCCGAACAGCCATTCCCCCAGGAACAGCGTGCTGCCGATGAGGAGGAGCATCCCCGCGAAGAGAACCAGCGCGATGGCCACGCCGATGAGCGCGGCGACCTTCTTGACCTCGGCCAGGATCTCCTCGAGCTCGACCCGGACCAGCGCCACGTGGGCGGCGACCAGGCGGAGGACCGCAGCCCTGGTGGCACCGAACTGCTCGCGGAACCCCCGGCGCGGATCCGGGTCCCTGGACGGTGGCGGGCCCGGGCGTTCCTTGCGCGGCGGCGGCAGGTCATCGCCGCCGGCTCCGCCCATGTCGGCGGCCTGAGGCGGGCCGGACTCGGTCGGCCTCGCGGCTGGTTCGGGGATCCCGGTCGAGCCTGGCCCGTCGGACTTGGCAGTCCGACCGGGACCGGGAGCGTCGGGCGGCGTGAGGTCGCTGCCGGAAGGGTCCGGTTTGGGCTGATCGTCCAGGGGTCGATCTCCGGGCGGGTTCCTGAGAGACGGCCTGTGGATGATACCAGCGGGCCTCAGGCCGCCGGCGGGAATGTCCCCTCGTCCAGGCGCTCGGCCGCATCGAAGAACCCGTACGTCCGGCGGATGGCCGGGTCGACCGGGCGGACCGGCGCTCCCCGGGCGATCCGCCACAGCTCGCGCTCGAGCTCCTCGATCCGCTGGACCAGCTCGGCCGGGCCACGCGGCGCGGGGATGTCGGCGTAGGTCGGCCGACCGTTCGGAAAGCGGACCTCGGACGGGGGTACCCGGGGCAGGAAGGCGAACACCAACCGGGCATGGGCGAGAGCAGCCAGCGCTCGCGGATCTGCGGGCATCAGGCGGCTACCGAGCTCGGCCAGCCTGATCCGTTCATTGGCAGCTTCCGCACGGGCCGCCTCGACTTCGGCGTCGGTCTGCGGCGGACTGACCCGGGACTCGGCGATCCGGCCGACGAGGTAGCGCAGCTCGTCCAGACCGGCCATGTCAGCCCGCAGCCAGCCGCGCAGTCCGGCCTCCATCGCCTCCACGTGGGGCAGCGTCGCATCGGCCAGGAAGGCGGAGCCGCCGGCGGGCAGCTCGCCCTCGTGAAGCAATGCGTCGAGGACCTGCCGGGTGCTGCGCACGAGCGCCAGCACTCGATCGAACTCCCCGAAACCGCTCCGGTCCGAACTCGTCATGCCGTCCCCATCATCGCCCGAAGGGCCCGCGAACGCTTGTGGCGGAGCCGACGGTGCACCGAGCCTGCTTGTGGCGGAACCGCCGCGCACCTGGCCGCAAGTACCATGCCCGGCCTATCGCCTTCGCGTACGGCACCCCGGTGCACACGGGAGCGGCCGGCTGCCCGGTGCTACGCTGCCGGCCGATGAACCGCCCGCTCGTCCCCGCCGGCCGGCGTCTCGCGACCGCCGAGCTGCTGTCCATCGGCACCGAGCTGACCAGTGGCGAGACCCGTGACACGAACGCCGCCGAACTGGCTCGATCGTTGACCGACGCCGGTCTCGAAGTCGGCCGCCTGAGTGCATTGCCCGACCGCCTCGATGCCGTCCAGGACGCGTTCCGCGCCGCGCTCCAGCGATCCGACCTGGTCGTTTCGACCGGCGGGCTTGGCCCGACGCCGGATGACCTGACCCGCGAGGCGATCGCGGCGGTTTGCAACGAGACACCGGTCGTCGATCGCACGCTCGAGACCTGGCTGCGCGGCCTGTGGGCGCGACGAGGGATCCCGTTCCTGGCGATCAACCTCAAGCAGGCCTGGCTGATCCCGTCGGGCAGGGCCATCGCCAACCCCAACGGCACGGCGCCGGGCTGGTGGATCGACCGGCCCGACGGGCAGGTCATCGTCGCGTTGCCCGGCCCGCCACGCGAGATGCTACCGATGTGGCACGACACGGTCCTGCCCGACCTCCGCAGCCGCCGACTCGGGACGGATCGCGCGGTGCGCACCCTGCGCCTCACCGGGATCGGCGAGTCGGTCGTGGCCGATCGACTTGGCGAGGAGCTGCTGCGACGGACCAACCCCGAGGTCGCGACGTACGCCAGGGCCGATGCTGTCGACGTGCGCATGTCGGCCGTGGGACGGGCGCCGGTCACGTCAGACGAGACGGCGCGGACCGCCGCCGAGTTGCTCGACGAGGTCGAGCCCGTCGTCCTGGCCGCCGTCGGCGAGCATGTCTGGGCGCGGGGCGCAACGACATGGGCCGAGGCGCTCGACGAAGCGCTCGATCGGCTGGGACAGACAGTCGCCGTGCGCGAGATCGGGACTGGTGGCGCGCTGGGTACGCTGCTCGGAGCACGATCGTGGCTCACGCGACTCGAATCGCTCCAGTTACCTCCACGCGCCGCGGGGCCGCTCGATGCCGCCAGGGAGGCGACGGCGATCCGGGCGGTGGCCGATACCGATGTCGGGCTTGTCGTGATCGCCCGGCCGCGGGGCCCGGACACCGCGGTGTCGGTGGCCGTCGCCGGTCCGAGACGCACGGTCCGCCGGCGGACGCTCGTGTTCCTGAGCGGGGACCTGGGAAGGTCGCGGGCGGCGATCGCGGCGGCCGCTGTCCTGCTCGAGACGTTGCGCGCGGAGGCCGGCAATGAACCCGCCGGAAGCGAGGGCGGGCCAGGCTCCAGTCGCGGAGTCAGCGCCGCGCAGTCCGCTCGAGGCCGACCAGGTCGAGGATGACGATGGCCTCCGGATCCACCCGGATGAGCCCGTCGTCGATGAACTGGCCGAGGAGCTTGTTCACACTCTGACGGGTCGCTCCGATCATCGAGGCGAGGTCGCCCTGGGTGTACGACCCGTCGAGCCGCACGCTCCCGTCCGGGCCGGGCGCCCCAGCTGCCTGGGCGATGCGCAGCAAGCGGGCGGCCATCCGGCCGGTCATGTCCAGGAAGTGGAGCTCCTCGACATGATCCGTCAGCCGGCGGAGCTCGCCGGCCAGTGCCGCCAGTAACGCATCGCGGGTCGCGGGCTCGGTATCGATCAGCTGGCGGAAGCGATCGCGCGGCAGGACCAGGGTCTCGGTCGGCTCCAGCGCGACCGCCGTCGCCGAGCGTGGCGCGCCATCCAGGAGCGCGAGCTCCCCGAAGAAGGCGCCCGGCCGGACGGTCGCCAGGATGGCCTCATCACCCTCCTCGGATGGCAGCAGGATCTTGACCGCGCCGGAAGTGACGATGAACAGCGAGTCGCCCGGGTCGCCCTGGTGGAAGAGGACCTCGTTGCGTCTGAAGCGACGCGTGCGCAGGCCTGTCGCCAGGCGCTCGAGACTGGCTCGGTCGAGCCCGGCGAACAACTGAACGCGCTCGAGCGCCTCGACCGCGGCCCCCACCCCGTCCATGCCGCCGATGGTACATGCAGAGCTTGTCGGCGGACCGACAGGTTTCGCGTCGGTCCGTGGTTGCCGCCGAGCCGGTCCGGACGCGATACTCCGCCGGTGACCTGCCAGTCGCACGCCGTCCGACCCATGGCCGCCGGTCAGTCGTGCGCCTGACCGTGCTCGGCTGCGGACCCGCCGCGCCGCAGCCGGACACGCCCGCCTCGGGACTGCTCGTCGAGTCCGACTCGACCGCGATCCTGCTCGACTGCGGTCAGGGCGTGGCCGCCCGGCTCGTCGGTCGGATGGACCCGGCGGCCCTGTCGGCGGTCGTGATCGGGCACATGCACGCGGACCACTTCATCGACCTGGCAGGGCTGCGTTATGCGTTCCCCTGGGGCGATCGTTCGGAGAAGCGGCTGCCGGTCTACCTGCCACCCGGCGGGCGGCGCCTGTTCGCCGAGCTGGCCGGCGTGGTCAGCGAGCGGCCGGGCTTCTTCGACGATGCGTTCGACGTCCGCGAGTACGACCCGGCGGCCGAGGCGTGGGTCGGAGACCTGGAGTTGTCGTTCGTCCCCGGCGACCACTACGTCCCAGCCTGGGGCGTCGCCCTCAAGGCCGCCGACGGAACCCGCCTGGTCTATGCCGGAGACACGGGCCCCAACGCAAGCCTGGTCGCCGCCGCCGAAGGCGCCGATCTGCTCGTGTGCGAGGCCACCCTCGGGTCAGCGGCCGACGACGACCCGGCCCGGCGTGGCCATCTCAGCCTTGACGAGGCCGTCGACCACGCTCAGCAGGCCGCGGTTGGCCGGCTCCTTTTGACTCATTATCCGGCTGCTCGGCGGGAGAGGATGGCCGAGCGCCTGGTGGAGCTCGGTGACTGGGCCGTGATCGCCCGCCCCGACCTGGTCGTCGATGTCGACCGAGGAAGTGCGCCACCGGCTCGGGCCGGGCGGTCGGGCCGCGGTCGGAGCGCACCGGGGCGCAAATCGCTGGCGGCTCGCCGCTAGGCCCCTGAGCTGCAGCGACCTGGGCACAGCCGATTGGGCGCAAGGGCTCGGCAGGCCTGAACCCGAAGGAGCCGGGCCGACGCCTCTGCCGACCTACGAGATGGACAGGACGGGGGCCTCGTTGCGGACCGCGGCGACGCTCATCCGCGCGGCCACGATCTGGGCCAGGGAAGTCAATGCGACGGCTGCTGGGCCGGGCTCGCGCTGGGCTACCGCGGGGATCCCGACGTCGGCGCCCTGCCGAACGGTCACATCGAGCGGGATCGAGCCCAGGAACTCGATGCCTTGCTCCCGGGCGAAGCGCTCGCCGCCGCCGCGTCCGAAGATCTCGGTGACCTGACCGCAATGGGCGCACGCGAAGCCGGCCATGTTCTCCACGATGCCGGTGACCGGGACGTTCATCCGCTTGAGCATGGCGTGAGCCTTGCCCACGTCGAGCAGGGCCACCTCCTGGGGGGTCGTCACCAGGACCGCTCCGCTGATGGGCACGGCCTGGGCCAGGGTGAGCTGCGCGTCCGAGGTGCCCGGTGGCAGGTCGATCACCAGGTAATCGAGGTCGCCCCATTCGACGTCGCGCAGGAACTGCTGGATGGCGCCCCCGACGAGCGGGCCGCGCCACACGATGGGCTGGCCCTCGGGCACGAAGAACTGGAT
>JBDTQW010000104.1:0-9013 GCA_039931975.1 Chloroflexota bacterium
CCGTCGACGAGCCCATCGCGAACTCGTCCATGTTGGTCTTGCCCAGGATGACCGCACCGACCTCACGCAGGCGCTCAGTCACGTGGGCGTCATATGGGGCGACATAGCCCTCGAGGATCCGCGAGCCGGCGGTGCATTGGCCGCCCTTGACCGAGACCAGGTCCTTCAGCGCGACCGGGACGCCAAGCAGCGGATGAAGCCCCTCGAGCTCGGCCGGACCCTCGGCCCGGGCGGCCGCCAGCCGCGCATCGGCCGCATCCGCCTCGGCCAAGGCGCGAGGGCGGTCGATCGACAGCCAGGCGTTCAGGGCGTGGTTGCCCCGCTCCGCCGCGTCGAGGGCGGCTTCGGTCGCCTCGCGCGAGCTCAGCCCGCCGCTGCGCAGGAGGTAGGCCAGCTCGTGGGCCAGCAGGCGAGTCGGGTCGATTGCGCCGATTGCGTCGGTCATCGGGCGCACCCGCCTCGCGGCTGGCTAGACCGCTCGGTCGCCGTCACTCGCCGCCGATGATCGCCGGGACGACGAAGAAGTCGTCCTGGCGGGCGGCCGCATTGCCGAGCACGGCCTCGACCGGGAGCGATGGCGTGACGAGGTCGTCGCGCAGGATGTTCTCGAGCTCGATCGTCTGGGCCGTCGGAGCGATCGCGTCGGTGTCGAGCTCGGCCAGCTTGGCGTACTGCTCGACGATGTGATTGAGCTCGCCCTCGAGCCGGGTCAGCTCCTCGTCGGTGAGGCCCAGCCGGGCGAGATACGCGACGTGGGCGACCTCCTCGCGGGTCAGGACAGCCATGCGCGGATGATAGCGGACAGGGCCGGACCGGCCGACACCGGTCCCGAGCGGCTACGATCGGACCATGAGCGAGGAGCACGCCATCCGCCCGATGCGGCTCGAGGACGTCGAGCCGACCGCCGACGTGATGATCAACGGAGGCTGGGGCGACCGGCGCCGGTTCCTGCGCTTCTGCGTGGAACGGTCACGGCTCGTCCCGCTCGTGGCCGAGGTCGACGATCGCATCGTGGGGACTGGCGTGGCGACGATCAACGGGCCGGTCGGCTGGGTGGGCATGATCTTTGTGGACGAGGGCCTCCGCGGCCGGGGCATCGGGACCAGCCTGACCCGGGCCGTGATCGACGAGCTGGAGCGCGCGGGTTGCGCCTCGCAGGTACTGCTCGCCTCACCGTTCGGGCGGCCGATCTACGAGCGCCTGGGATTCGACGCCGAGCTGGAGTATCGGCTCATCGCGGCGCCAGGTCTAGGCGAGAAGCCGCCGGCCGGAGCAGACGCCGGCCCGACCGGCGAGTCCGGCGTATCGCCAACGCCCCGCCTCCGCGCCTTCGCGCCCAAGGACCTTCCGGCCATCCTGGCCATCGACGCCGCGGCCACCGGTGAGGATCGGGCGCACCTGCTGGGGGCCAGCGCGGATCCGGCGACGGGCGTCGTCGCGCTCGATCCCGACGGACGGGTCGTCGGGTTCGAGCTCAGGGCACCCTGGGGCACCCATCCCATCGTGGCGCCGGAGCTCGTCGATGGAGTGCGCCTGCTCGAGGACCGGCGGACGCGCACGGCCGCGGGTGCCGAGGTGCGGACCGCCCTACCCGACGCGAACCGGACCGGCCTGACGACCCTCGAGAACCTCGGCTGGCGACCGGAACGCGAGCTCGTCCGGATGGTCCGCGGCGCTCCCGTCCGCTGGCAGCCGACAGCCATCTGGGGCCAGTTCAACTTCGCGGTCGGGTAGGGCGGCCTCAGCGTCGCTCGTTGCCGTGCCGGTATTGACCGGTCGCCCGGGCGAGCTCGAACTGGATCGCCGCCGGTTCGGCGTCGGCGAGACGCACGGCCAGGCGTCGCGCCGCGTCGCCTCGGAGGACGGTCACCTCGCGACCGGCCCGGGTGATCCGGATCGATCCGTCGGCCGTGGTCCGGTGATCGAACGGGTCGCTCTCAAGCCGTCCCCTACGGTCGGTCATCCGGCACTCGCGCCGGCGGCTCCGCTCGACGGCTCCTCGTCGGCGAGCAGCCGCCGGAAGCCTGCTTCGTCGAGGACCGGAACCCCGAGCTCCTGGGCCTTGGCCAGCTTCGAGCCGGCGTTCTCGCCGGCGACGAGGTAGTCCGTCTTCCTCGAGACCGACCCGCCAGGCTTGCCGCCGGCGGCGCGGATGGCCGCCTCGGCCTCCTCGCGGCTGAAGCCCTCGAGCGTGCCGGTCACGACGACGGTCTTGCCCGCGAGGGGACCGGCGTCGGCCGCCGCGGCTCGCGGCTCGGGGAGCTCGGGCTCGATCCCGGCGTCGACCAGATCGTCGAGGACGTCGGCGCCGCCCTCGTCGGCGAAGTAGCGGGCGATGCTCGCGGCCACTAACGGGCCGACCCCGGCGACCTCCTCGAACCGTTCGGGTTGCTCACGGGCCGTCGTCGTCAGGAGGCTCGCGCCGCGGGCGAGCCAGCCGTCAGGTCCGCCCATCGGCTCACCGTCCCGGGCCGGGACCTGCTCGGCCAGCCAGACCGCCAGGTCGATCGCCGTCGTCCAGCCGACCTGGGGGATCCCCAGCGCGGCGATGATCCGCTCCAGCGGCCGGCGCCGCGAGCGCTGGATCGCCCGGTACAGGTTCTCGGCGCTCTTGCGGGCGAACCGCTCCAGGGTCTCGAGGTCCTCGACGCTGAGCCGGTAGAAGTCGCCCCGGCGCTTGACCAGTCCACGCTGGAGGAGCTGCTCGAGGACCGCCCAGCCGGCCCCTTCGATGTCCATCCCGCCGCGCCCCGCGAAGTGGCCGTATTCCTGGCCGACCCGGGCGGGGCAAAGCACGTTCGGGCAGTAGGAGCGGACGGCGCCCTCGTCGCGAACGATCGGCGTGGCGCAGACCGGACAGGTCGCCGGCATCTCGTATTCGCGCTCCGCCCCGGTCCGCTTCTCGGCGAGCGGTCGGACGACCTCGGGGATGACGTCGCCGGCCTTCTGGAGGATCACGCTGTCGCCGATCCGGATGTCCTTGCGGCGAACCTCGTCTAGGTTGTGCAGCGTCGCCCGGGCCACCGTCGAGCCCGCGACCTTCACCGGCCGGAGATGGGCCACGGGGGTGAGCGTCCCCGTCCGCCCGACGTAGGGCACGATGTCCTCGATCACCGTCTCGACCTGCTCCGGCGGGAACTTGTAGGCGATCGCCCAGCGCGGCGCCCGGGCGACGATGCCCAGCCGTGCCTGCTGGTCGTAGCGATCGACCTTGACCACGACGCCATCGGTCTCGTACGGCAGCGCGTGGCGCGCCTCCCGCCAGCGCTCCGTGAACGCGATGACGCCGTCGATGTCGAGCTCGACCTGGCACTCCGGGTTGACCGGGAAGCCCAGCGCGGTCAGCCGGTCCAGCGCCGCCGACTGGCTGGTCACGGTCGGATCGCCGTCCTCGAGCAGCTGGTAGAGCAAGGCCGAAAGGCGCCGGCTGGCGGTCACCGACGGATCCTGCTGGCGAAGCGAACCCGCTCCGCTGTTGCGCGGGTTGGCGTACAGCGGCAGCCCGGCCTCTTCGCGCTCGGCGTTGATCCGGGCGAATTCGGCCTTGGGCATGAACACCTCGCCACGGGCGTCGAGGCTGATCGGCTCGCTTAGCCGCTTTGGGATCACGTCGATCGTGCGTAGGTTGGCGGTGACGTCCTCGCCGGTCGTGCCGTCGCCGCGGGTGGCACCCTGCACGAAGCGGCCACGCTCGTAGCGCAGTGACACGGCCAGCCCGTCGATCTTCAGCTCCGTGACGTATTCGAGCCCGGCAGCGGGCTCGGGCGGGGGTGGCAGGCCAAGGCCCTTGCGGACCCGTGCATCGAAGGCGCGCAGCTCGTCGTGACTGAACGCGTTCGAGAGGGACAGCATCGGGCGGCGGTGGCGGACCTCGTCGAACGTCGCTGCGACCGGCCCGGCCCCGACCCGCTGGCTCGGCGAATCGGGCGTGCGCAACGCCGGGAGGGCCGTCTCGAGCTCGACGAGCTCGCGGAACAGGGCGTCATACTCTGCGTCGGCGAGCTCCGGGGCGTCCTCCTGGTAGTACAGCCGGTTGGCCCGGTCGATCGCCTCGGCGAGCGCGGCGTGCCGGGCGGCGGCGGCCGCAGGGTCGCGGTCAAGGACCGGATCGACGGCCACGGCGCCTAGCCCAGCAGCTCGAGATTGGCCAGGCTGGCCAGCATCGTCTTGCGTCCGGCGGTCGGGTCGCGGAAGGCCACGGTCACCTCCTCGTCGTCGCGGGTCAACCGGGCGCTGACGACGATGCCATCGCCGAACCGGACGTGACGCACGCGGTCGCCGTCGCGGTAGCGTCGTTCGCCGGGGACGATCGGCCGCGGCGGGATGACCGAGCGGCGGGGCTCGGCCGCGAAACCGGCGCGGGTCTCCTCGAGTCGTCGGACCGGGACGTCGTCGGGCGGCTCGGCGTCGCCGCCGTCCGCGTCGTCCCAGGCGGGCACATCCACGTCGCGCTGGAGCGAGCCCGACGGGGCGCCCCCGGCATAGGCATCGCGCTTGGCCGCCAGGTCGCGGGTCGGGCGGAAGCCGGTGCCGGCGTCACCGGCGGCAGGTATGGGCGCCCCCGGCGTGCCGCTCCCCTGGCGGTAGGCGCCGCCACCGGCCCGGATCGGGGTCCCGAACCGGCTCGTCCGCCGGGCGCCGAAGACGAGGTCCAGGTCGAGCGGCCCGTCGGCGTGCTCGCCGATGTCGGCTACCAATGACGGCCCGACCATCAGCTCGGCCGGGATCTCGAGCAGGAAGCGCGACGGCACGGACGCGCCGCCCATCCCCCAGGTCGCTCGGCGCCAGGCGTGCGACAGGTACAACCGGCGCTTGGCCCGAGTGATCCCCACGTAGGCCAGGCGACGCTCCTCCTCGAGCTCGCGCTCGTCGTCGAGCGCCCGGCTGTGCGGGAAGACACCCTCCTCGAGCCCGGCGATGAACACGACCGGGAACTCGAGACCCTTGGCCGCATGGAGGGTGATCAGGGTGACCGCGTCCGCCTCGCCCTCGTACGAGTCCTGGTCGGCCACGAGCGCGGTCTCCTCGAGCAGCCGATCGAGCGCGTCCTCGGGCGACAGGTCGTCGTAACGGGTCGTCACCGAGCGCAGCTCGAGCAGGTTGTTCCAGCGGTCCTCGCCCTCTTCCGAGCCGTCGGCCAGCATCGCCCGGTAGCCCGACCGCTCCAGGACCGCGTCGAGCAGCTCGGGCAGCGGCAAAACCCCGATCCGGGAGCGCATCGCCCGGAGGAACGCGACGAATTCGGCCAGCGCTGTCCGGGTCCGGGTGACGATGCCCTCGACCCGGCCGTCCGCCGCGGCCTCGAGCGCCCCCCAGAAGGTGCCCCGTTCGCCGGTCTCGGCGGCCTCCGCCGCACCCGCGCCGGCGGCCACGGCAACTCGGAGCGCCTCGATCGTCTTGTCGCCGACGCCCCGTGAGGGCACGTTGATCACCCGCTCGAAGGCCACCGTGTCCGTGTCGCTGCGCAGGATGCGCAGGTAGGCCAGCGCGTCCTTGACCTCGCGACGCTGGTAGAACCGGGTCCCTCCGATGAGCTGGTAGCGGATCCCATAGCGCAGGAACGCCTCCTCGATGGCCCGGCTCTGAGCGTTCGTCCGATACATCACCGCGATGTCGCGCGGGTTCGAGCGACCTTCCTCGTCGTCGGCCTTGCGCGTTAGGATGGAGCGCGATCCGCCGGTCAGCTCCTCGACCTGGCGGGCGATCCACTCGGCCTCCTCCTCTTCGTTGTAGGCCTCGAAGCGCTGGATCGGCCGGCCGCCCGGGTTCTCCGTCCAGAGCTTCTTGTCCTTGCGCCCCTCGTTGCGGCTGACGACCGCGTGGGCGGCATCGAGGATGAGCTGGGTCGAGCGATAGTTCTGCTCGAGCTTGACCACCGTGGCGTTGGGCTGGTCCCGCTCGAAGTCCAGGATGTTGCGCAGGTCGGCGCCGCGCCACGAGTAGATCGACTGATCGTCGTCCCCGACCACGGCCAGGTTGTGGTAACGCTCGGCCAGGGCCCGGACCCACAGGTATTGGGCCTTGTTGGTGTCCTGATACTCGTCGACATGGAGGTAGCGCCACTTCTCCTGGTATCGCGCGAGCACCTCGGGCGACTCTTGGAACAGCCGGACGGCCTCGAGCAGGATGTCGTCGAAATCGAGTGCGCCGACCGCCCGCAGCCGTGCCTGGTACGCCCGCGCCAGGCGGGCCACGATCCGCTCGTGGTGGTTGAGGGCGACCTCCTCGAGCGCGTCGGCGTCGAGCATCGCGTTCTTCGCCCGGCTGATCGCCCCGAGCACGGCCGATGGCCGGAACTCGCCGGTGGTGGGCAGGTCCTCCTCGCGCAGGAGCTGCTTCATCAGCGTCTGCTGGTCGTCCGTGTCGTAGATCACGAAGCGCGGGTCGAGCCCGATGGCGGAGCCGTCCCGACGAAGGACCCGCGCGGAGACCGCGTGGAAGGTGCCGGTCTGCACGTCGCGTCCGGCGTCGCCGACCAACGCCACGATCCGTTCCCGGAGCTCGCCTGCCGCCCGGTTGGTGAAGGTGACCGCCAGGATCTGCCAGGGGCGGACGCCCTTGACCCCGACCAGGTAGGCGACCCGGTGGGCCAGCACCCGGGTCTTGCCACTCCCGGCGCCGGCCAGGATGAGCAGCGGCCCTTCGGTGGTCGTGACGGCCCGCGCTTGCTCCGGGTTGAGCCGGGCCACGATCCGCGCCGCCAGCGCGGCCGTCGCGGCCGTCGCGGCCGCCACGGCGACTGGGTCGGGTGGCGGACGCGAGGGCGAATCCGGGTCGTCCAGCGGCGGCGGCGCTTCGTCCAGGAAGCCCGGCTCAACGGGTGGCTCAAGGTCGATCCGGGCGGGCTCGATCCGGACAGGCTCGTCACCGTCGAGGCCCATGACCAGATCGTCCGGGGACGGCTCGGGACGACGGGTCCGGCTCCTGGGGCTCACCGCTCCATTCTAGGTCGCCGGCCTCATTCGCCGGTCAGCGGCCTACGGCAGGAAGGGCAGGCTCGGGATCGTGAACGGCTGGTCGCTGAGCTGGTCCGCCGGCGGCGGATCGACCGTCACCGCCGCGTCGTAGCCGGTCAGGTCGATGGTGATCGTGGCCGTGCCCTCGGTTCCGCCATCCACGACGATGACGAGCCGGGCCGGCCGGTAGTCGGACTTGCGAGTCCAGACG
Organism: Chloroflexota bacterium; assembly: GCA_039931975.1. Lineage (GTDB taxonomy): Bacteria > Chloroflexota > Limnocylindria > Limnocylindrales > CSP1-4 > Chersky-267. The sequence goes on from JBDTQW010000104.1 coordinate 7,168, forward strand.
TCGACCGTCAACGCGCCCGAGCGCGTGCCCAGGACGGCGCTTGCCTGGGGCACGTCCGAGCTCGAGACCTTCTCCTGGACGTGGTAGCAGTCCTGGTCGCCGATCTTCTCGTCGGCCAGCCTGACCGGGGCCGGCAGGGCATCGAGCGCGGTCTTGACCTTGGCCATCGTCTCGGCCACCGCGCTCGGATCAGGCGAAGCGGCCGTCGGCAGGCTGGGCGGCGGCAGCCCGCCCGGGATCGCGCCCGAAGCGAGCTTCTGGAACTGGGGCCCGGTCAGGCTGGTCTGCAGGTACACGGTGCCCGCGTCGACGATGACGTCGGCCGAGAGGCCGAGCAGTGTCGGCACGGACGCCGAGAGCTTTGCCTCGTGGCCGGCGATGTCGAGATCGCCCTCGAGCGTCGAGCCGGCGAGATCGACCCGCGCGCCGGTCGGCTTCCCGGAGATCAGTCCGGTGTCGAGCTTGCCGGCCAGGGTCGCCCTGACGTGGACGGTCCTGGATGTCTGGAGCGAGGTCACGGCGTGGACGAGGATGTCCTTGGGGTCGGTGAGGGCAGGCGCCGCGGGGGTACCGCCGCAGGCCGCCACGATCGTGGTAGCCAGCGCGAGGATCAACAGGATAGGTCGGGGCATTCGGGGAGTACTCCGTGGTGCAGGGTGCGCTGGGGATGGTACCGCGGACCCGGAATCGACGAGGCCCGGGCGGTGGGCCCGGGCCTCGTCAGCGTGTGCCGAGGTGCTGGACTAGAAGTCCATGCCCCCGCCGCCGTGGTCGTGGCCGCCGGCGCCGCCGGGCGCCGCTGCCTTCTCCGGGATGTCGGTGACCAGCGTCTCTGTGGTCAGGACCATCGCGGCGATCGAGGCGGCGTTCTGGAGGGCCGAGCGGGTCACCTTCGCGGCGTCCACGATGCCCTTCTTGAACATGTCCCCGTACTCGCCCTTGAGGGCGTCGAAGCCGTGGCCGAGCTTGGCCGCGCGGACCTGGTCGACGACGACCTCACCGCGAGCGCCGGCGTTGTCGGCGATCTGCCGGGCCGGGGCCTCGAGGGCCTTGCGGACGATATCCACGCCGACCTGCTCATCGCCTTCGAGCTTGAGCTTGTCGAGCGCCGGGATCGCCTGGAGGAGGGTGGTCCCACCGCCGGCGACGAGACCTTCCTCGACGGCCGCACGGGTCGTCGAGAGGGCATCCTCGATGCGGTGCTTCTTCTCCTTGAGCTCGACCTCGGTGGCCGCGCCGACCTTGATCACTGCGACGCCGCCGGACAGCTTGGCGAGGCGCTCCTGGAGCTTCTCCTTGTCGTAGTCCGAGGTGGTGTCCTCGATCTGGGCCTTGATCTGCTGCATGCGGGCCTTGATCTGATCGGGCTTGCCGGCACCGTCGACGATCGTCGTGTCGTCCTTGGTCGCGACGACGCGGCGGGCCTCACCGAGGTCCTCGAGGGTGACCGAGTCGAGCTTCCGACCGATCTCCTCGCTGATCACGGTACCCCCGGTCAGGACGGCGATGTCGCGGAGCATCTCCTTGCGCCGATCGCCAAAGCCCGGGGCCTTGACCGCCAGGACCTGGATCGTGCCCTTGAGCTTGTTCACGACGAGCGTGGCGAGGGCCTCGCCATCGACGTCCTCGGCGATGATCAGGACCGGCTTGCCGACCTGGACCGCCTTCTCGAGGGCCGGGAGCATGTCCTGGACGCTCGAGATCTTCTTGTCGGTGATCAGGATGAGCGGGTTGTCGAGCACCGCCTCCATCCGGTCGGGATTGGTGACGAAGTAGGCCGAGAGATAGCCCCGGTCGAACTGCATGCCCTCGGTGTATTCCTTCTCGAGGCCCAGGCTCTGGCCCT
>JBDTQW010000105.1:0-8679 GCA_039931975.1 Chloroflexota bacterium
AGATCGACGTTGCGGGCAAACGCCTGACCGGCTTCTACCTCGACGACGGCAAGCGCGAGACCGTCGACGAGGAAGCCGACATCGGCCCGGGAACCTATTGGGGCCCGCTCTTCAACTTGGCACTGAAGAACTTCGACGCCAACGCCGACGGCGACTCGCTGGTGTTCCAAACCGTGGCGCCGACACCGAAGCCGCGCGTGATCGACATGGAGCTGAAACGCGTGGGTCGCGCGAGCATCACCCGCCAAGGCGCCAAGGTCGCCGCGACCCGCTTCACGTTGCTGCCGACGGTGAACTTTCTGATCGATCCGATCCTGCGGCGCTTCGTGCCGCAGACCGAGTTCTTCGTCGACGCGGGGAAGCCGCCGATGCTGGTGCGCTTCGCCGGGCCGCGGAACTACGCCGGCCAGCTCATGCGCCTGGAATAGCGGCGCACCTCGGTCAGCGCTTCGCCGGCGTCCTCGAGCTCGCGAATCCCGGACACGGGTCGTCGGGCGCTGGTGGGTGCCGGGGCAGTGGCGGGCCGGCGGCGAGTCTGGCGTTCCGGAGGGGACGAGCCTCCACGCGGCGTATGCGGCCGGCGACCGGGCGTATCTCGCCTATGGTGCGGCGGGCCTCGTCATTCTCGACGTCGCCGATGCGGCGAACCCGGCACTCGTCAGCCGGCTTGACCTCGCCCCGCCGTTCAATCCGGTCATCGCCGTCCACACGGCGGTCCCACTCATCGGCCGCGGACTCGTCGCCGTCAATTCCGAGGCGATCGAGGAGGACTGCAACGAGCCGCTCAACTTCGCGGGACTCGTCGACGTGAATGTCGAAGCCAGCCCGCGGGTCGTGTCGATGCTGCCACTCCCCGTTCCGCCGGCCGGAGCCCCCTACCGTGACTTCTGTGAGCGCGGCGGTCGCTTCGGCCCGCACAACCTGCACCAGGACCAGGGAAATCCGGCGCTGCTGGATCGGGACGATCTCCTGCTCCTCACGTGGTTCAACGCCGGTCTGCGCGTGTACGACGTCTCCCATCCGCGACTCCCGCGGGAGATCGGCTCGTTCGTTCCACCGGATCCGGTCGAGCGGCGCGGGGTGCTGCCTGCCGGCCGGCTTGTCGCCCAGTCAGAGGACGTCCTCGCCGATGCCCGGAGCTACATCTATGTCACGGACAAGAATCACGGGCTCTACGTCCTGCGGCGCACGGTCGACTGACGCGGGGTGACGGATCGCGGCGCATCCGGCGGGTATCGAGCCTCTGTCACGGGCATTCTCGCGGTGGCGATGGGCGTATCCGTGCTGCCGAGCTTCTGTCTCGGCGTCCTGGCGGGTCCGATCCTTCGCGACCTCCAGATGAGCCGCGCCGACCTGGGCCTGGCTTCCGGAGCGATTTCGGGAGTCTGCGCGATCTCGTCCATCTGGCTTGGCCACCTCGCCGATCGGCGCGGCGGGCGCGCGACCCTGCTCCTCGCCTTCGGCCTGGGTGGCGCGGGGTTCCTAGCGATGGCCGTCGCACCGACGTTCGCGATCCTGCTGGTCGCGGTGGTGCTGGGCGGACTGTGCCAGGGCGTCGCGAGTCCGGCGACCAATCGCGTCGTTCTTGACGCGCTCGGCGCCGGACGGCGCGGCCTGCTGACCGGCCTCAAGCAATCCGGCGAGATGGGCGCGATCGTGCTGGCGGGCGCCATGCTGCCGGTTGCCGCCGTAACGCTCGGCTGGCGTGGCACGGTGGCACTCGTCGCCGCCATTCCGGCGATTGCCATGCTCGCAACCCTCGTCCTTCTGCCGCCGCGCGCCGACAAGTCCGCCGGACAAGTTGCGCAGGTCATCAGGGCACCCCTCTCCCACGACGTCTGGTGGCTGGCGACATATACGTTCTTTCTCGGGTTGTCGGGTGGCGCGGTCTCCACGTACCTGCCGCTCTACGCCGAACAGGCTGCCGGAGTGACGATCGTGACGGCGGGCCACGTCCTCGCCTTCACGGGCCTCGTGGCGATTCCGGGACGAATCCTCTGGGGCCGCCGGGCCGAGCGGGCAAGCTCGTATCCCAGCCAATTCATGATCCTCTCGGCGCTGGCCGCGGTCGGTGCCACGCTGCTCTGGGCAGGCAGCGCGGTCGGCGTCGGGTTCCTGTGGGTCGGAGCGGTGGCCTGGGGCTTGTCCCAGCTCTCGTTCGGCGCGGTCATGACGCTGGGGGTCATGACGTTCGCGGCATCGGACAGCGCCGGGCGGGCGACGGGCATCGTGATCGTCGGCTTCAGCGTCGGACTGATGATCGGGCCTGTGATCTTCGGCCGGTTGATCGATCTCACGAACGGCTACGACGCGGGTTTCGGCGCCGTCGTCGGCGTCCTGCTGACTGCGACCGTCCTCAGCTTTGCGTGGCGGCGGCGCCAGGCGCTCGCGGCGCTGCCGTTGGCCGGCAGCGGCTAGCCGCCCTCAGCCCGGGATCTCGATCAGCCGACCCTCCAGGGCCGAGCGGCGAATGGCGTCACTCAACTCGACGTTCCGCAACCCATCGAGGCCCGACGGATTCGGGTCCCGGCCGTCGAGGATCGCCTGCGAGAAGGCGTGGACGGTTCGTTCGTAGGCGTCGTGTGACGAATAGCGATTCGAGGTCTCCCCCGTCGCGGTCGTGACGCGCATATCACCCTCCATGCCCGGCCGGGTGATTCCGCGCCCGTCGATCCGGCCGGTGGAGCCGTGGATGACGATGTCGTTCAGCGGCTTCGGCGTGAGCTGGTTGCCGTTGGCATAGGCCAGCGCCCCGTTGGCGAACCGCATGAGGATCATTGGCATCCGCTCCAGCGCCCCGGTCTGTCCCGTGTCGAACATCGCCGCGACCTCGGTCACCTCGGCGCCGATCAGGAAACGGAGCAGGTCGTGGATGTGGACCGCGATGTTGTTCACAGCGCCGAGGCCCGCCAGCTTCTGGTCGGCCCGCCAGCCGCCGAGGGGCACGGCGCCGGGGCTCGCGTCCACCTGGACCGAGACCACCTCGCCGATGTCACCGCGAGCGATGATCTTCCTCGCCTCCTGGAAGCAGGCGTGATGGCGGGTCTGGAAGTTCAGGCCGATTTTGACGCCTGCGGCCGCAGCGGCGTCGAGGATCTGCTGGGCGGTGGCGACGTCAGGCGCCAGCGGCTTGTCGCAGAAGACGTGCTTGCCGGCCCGCGCCGCGGCGATCGCCTGTTCGGGGTGGAGGGAATTCGGCGAGGTGATCGCGACAACGTTCACCGCCGGATCGGCGAGCATCGCCTCGAAGTTCGTCGTCGCGGACGACGCGCCGTGCCGTGCCGCGAACTCCGCGGCCTTGTCGGAGTCGCGGCTCACGACCGCTACGAGGTGGCTGTTCTCGTCCGCCGTGATGGCCGGCGTGACGAGCGTCTCTGCCGAACGCCCCAGGCCGACGATTCCCCATCCGAGTGTCATCGCATGTCCTCCTTGCACGAGTGTGACGTGGGTGGTCAGTCTTCCGACGGGAAAACCGGAAGGCGTCGACCGGGCCGTCGGCCAGCACGCGGTCGTACGCAACCCGGGCGAGAGCGATATCGAGCGAGCCCATCCCGATCGGTACCACGAGGATCGATTCGTCAGGCCGCTCCCGGCCTGGCCGCAGGCCGGCGAGCGTGTCGCCGATCTCGGCGAAGACATCGTTCCGGGTCAGTCGCCCGGACTCCGCGAACGAGCGGAGTTCGCCGAGATGGGTGCACTGCTCCCAGGAGTCGCATATCAGCTTGTCGACCCCGAGAACGATGTCATCGGCGAACTCCTGGCCCTGGCTCCCGATCGAGATCGCGGTGACGCCTTCTGTCAGCCATGCGCACTCTACGATCGGTGCGGTCGATGTCGTGGCCGTCACGACGATGTCGGCGCCACGGACCGCCGTTTCCGCATCCGCGCAGACGCGAACGGCAATGCAATGGCGCTTTGTGACCTCGCGCGCAAAGGCCGCTGCCGCCGCCGGATCGATGTCGTACGCCCGGATCTCGGCGAGCGGCACGATACCCTCAATCGCAGCGACGCCGAACCGCGCCTGCGTCCCCGTGCCGATCTGAGCAAGGCTGCGCGAGTCGGGACGCGCATAGTTCCGCACGGCCAGGGCGGTGACCGCGCCGGTCCTCAGATTCGTGATGTGGACGCCGTCCATCAACGCCAGCGGTAGCCGGTATTCGCGTCCTGGACGAGGATCATGGCGATCAGGAACGGGAGCCCGTGGTCGCGTCGGTCGTCACCGAACCCACCGACCCACTTGAAGCCGGAGGCCCCGAGGGACTCACTGTACGCGGGCATGGCCGTGTTCCAGGCATTGAGGCCGAACTCGGCGAGGTTCATCGTGACCTTCGCCGGCATCGCGACGCGCCCGCGGGACTGCTCGGCGAGGACCCGTTCGACGACATCGAGCGCGACGGCCCGGTCGACGGCACGCTCGATCTGGCCGCGTGCGATCAGGTGGGTCGGGCCCCAGGACTCATCGGCCTTGACGGGACTCATGCGGTTGCAACCCTCCGACCAGCACTCTGGTACGCAATTCGCCGCGCGAGCAGGTCATCGATCTCGGTCGCGCCGAGTCCGGCGACGTCGCGCAGGACGGCCCGGGTGTGTTCGCCGAGCGACGGCGCATGTCGAAGCTCCGTTGGACTCTCGTCGCCCAGGAACTTCACCGTTGGTCCCGGAACCCTGACGCGACCGACGCCTGGCTGGTCGATCTCGCGGACGAGGCCCCGTTCGACGGCGTGCGCCTGCTCCAGCGCCTCGCCTACGCTCAGGACCGGGGCACTGGGGACGTCGGCCGCGTCCAGCAGCCGGCGCCACTCGGCGAGTGGCTTAGTTCGCATGATCTCCGAAACGATCCGCTCGACCTCCGCGTAGTGGGCGAAGCGATCGGCGACGGTCGCGAACCGCGCGTCATCGGCGAGATCGGGCCGGCCGCTCGCGCGGCAGAAGTTCTGCCAGAACGAATCCATCTGGGCGGCGAGGACGATGTGGCCGTCCTCGACCTCGTAGAGCCCGTACGCCGGCACGGTCGGATGGTTATTGCCGACCCGACTCGGGCTGGTACCCGTCACGAGGTACAGCTCGGCCAGGTAGGCAAGTGTTCCGATCAGGCCATCGAGCAGGGCGACGTCGATGTGCTCTCCCCGGCCGGTCGTTGACCTCCGGTGCAGCGCGGCCAGCACCCCGATCGCCGCCCACATCGAGCCGGCCAGGTCGCCGAATGCCGGGCCCAGCTTCATCGGCGGGCCGTCCTGCGATCCGGTCACGCTCATTGCACCGCTGAGAGCCTGGACGACCGTGTCGACCGAGGCCTTTCCCGACAGGCTGCCGGTCTGTCCGAACCCGCTGATCGAGCAGACGATGATGTCGGGCTTGTGCGAACGCAGCGTCTCGTAGTCGAGTCCCAACCGCTTCAGAACCCCTGCCCGGAAGTTCTCGACGACGACGTCGGATGCCAGGGCGAGCTTCAACCCGAGCGCCCGCCCTTCGGGCGACTTGAGGTCGAGGGCGAGGCTCTTCTTGTTGCGGTTGACCGCGAGGAAGTAGTGACTCATGTCGCCTTCAAAGGGCGGAATGCTTCGCGTGTAGTCAGGGCTGTCGGGCCCCTCGACCTTGATGACCTCGGCCCCCAGGTCGGCGAGGACCATCGTGCAGAACGGACCGGCCAGAACCCTCGTCAGGTCGAACACCCGGATTCCGGCGAGTGGCTCGGACCCTGCGACCGGAGCGCCGGCGGACGAGGCGGCCGGGCGAGCGGTCACGCGCCGGGACTCCCATCGCGACCGATCCCCGGCATGTCGACTGGATCGGGCGACCTCCACCCCTCGAGGAGCTGGGGGTCGACATCGAACACCTCGACCCCAAGCGGGTGGCAGGTCGGTTGAGCGTCGCCGTGATCCGGCCCGAGGTGGGGCACCGAGATGTCACCGGCGGGGCAGCTCGAGAGAGCACACAGCACGTCGATCTCGGCGAAGAATTCCACGAAGTCGCCCGCCTTGGCTGGAACGGGCTCCATGAAGTACATGCCGCTCCCGGGTTGGAGGCCGGTTCGCATGAAAAGGTTCAGGACGTCGTGGACGTCGAACTCCGTCATGTGGTACGGCGCGATCGCCCGGCTCAGGTTGTTGTAGCAAGTGCGGTCGAACGAGACGCCGTTCATGAGCTGCCAGATGAACGGGTCGCAGCCGGTTCCGGTAAGGTCATGACATCGGCCACCCAGCTCGGACGGCTCGCTCGGAAGGGTGTCGGAGACCATCGTCAGCATCGGCCGGTGGTATGGCCTCGACGACCACAGTCGACTGTGCGTCGTGACGTGCGACCCCTCGAGCTGACGCGAGCGCGCCGCCCAGAACCGCTCGCGGGGATTGCGGAGGCTCCAGACGTTGAGATCGCCGGCCTGCGGGCCATCGACGGTCGTGATTCGGCAGACCTGGCCGGCGAGCACCGGCCACGCCAGGCCACTCCGCGGCGCCACGACCAGCTCATTCGCGAGCGATCGCCCGCTCCCCGATCCGATCCGATCATAGAAGGCAGGATCGATCGCCAGCGGATCGTCGACACCGACGTTTCGGAACAGTCGCACGGCCATCACATCCACGCTCCCGGATGGGTGAGGCGCCCCAGCCAGCGATTCGAGGCCCTCAGTGCATTATGCAATGTTCGGCGCTCTCCGGCACCCCCCAGTCAGTCGCCGCCGAGCGCCGCTGCGAGCGGTCGGTAGCCAGGTGCGAGGAGCGGCCACGCGCAGGCGGCCTCCCACCGCTCCGCGAGGTCGAGCAGCATCGAGTCGCCGAAGCGTGGACCGATCACCTGGATCCCGAATGGCAGGCCGTCCGGAAACGCGCCGGCCGGCAACGAGATGGCCGGATGACCAGTGAGGTTCACGGCTTCCGTGTTGTAGACCCAGCCGGGCAGGCCCGGCTCCGATCGGCCGTCGAGAGTGCCGTCCGCCGACCAGCCTGCCGCCATGAGCGTCGGGCTGACCAGCAACCCCGTCTCGCCAAGGAGCGCGTCGAGCTCGCGGGCGTACCGGAACCGTCGCTGCCGGGCGTCGAGATGCTCGCCGATCGGGATGGCCAGCGCCGCCACCATCGCGCGCCCGAAGGCGAGGTCGAACCGGTCGAGGTCACGCTCGACGGTCTCGCGGCCAAGCAGGTGCGCCTGTTCGACGCCCACGATCCGGAACCAGTCGTCGGCGTCATAGCCGCCCGGAAACACTCGGCCCGGATCGACCCGCTCGATCGGCTGGCCGAGGGCGGTCGACAGCGCCTCGAGGGTCGCCGCGAACGCCCTCGCAACGGGAGCCGATGGAGCGCTTCCGGGCACCAGCCGGTCCGTTGCGATCAATCGCGGGCTCGGTCGCGGATCGTCAGCTCGCCACCGCGGCAGGGCCCCGACATCGCCGCCGACCGGTCCGCTGAGGATTCCCAGGAGCAATCTCGTGTCGGCGACCGTCGAGGCGAGGACGCCATGGCTGTTCAGGTCCAGCGAGGCGAGAATCGGATCGCGGCCGATCAACCCGACCGTCGGCTTCAGCCCGACGAGCCCGCACAGCGACGCCGGGATCCGAACTGAACCTCCGACGTCGGTCGCGGTCGCGATTGGGGCGAGCCCTGCCGCCAGGGCGGCTCCAGAGCCGCCGGACGATCCGCCTGGCGAACGGCCTCGCGCCCACGGGTTGTCCGTGGCACCGAACAGGCGGTTCGCGGTGTAGCCTTCGAAGGCGAATTCGGGGACGTTCGTCTTGCCCACCAGGATTGCGCCCTCTGCGCGCAGCCGGCCGGCGACGAGACCATCCTCCGTCGCGGCGCCAGCCTTAGCATGGAGGAGCGATCCGAAGGTCGTTGGCAGGCCCGCCGCATCCTCGATGTCCTTGACCAGGAACGGCAGACCGGCGAGACGGCCCGGATCCGCGCCGCGGTCCAGCGCGGCGTCGACCAGTCGGGCGTCCTCTAGCGCGTCCTCGCGGCGGACCGCCACGATCGCGTTGAGATCGGACGCATCGATCCGGGCTAGCGATTCTTCGATGAGTCGCGTCGACCGGATCCGACCCGTCTTGAGATGCGAAGCCAGCTGCCGGAGGACGCCGATCGACCGCGTCCCGGAATCCTTCGGCCCCCTGGCGGGTTGGTCGTCGCGAGAGCCCATGGGGCGCTCCAACTGGGTCGCTGCAGACGCGCAGCGACAGAAGTACATTGTGCACATGCCCCGGTACACGCCAGAGGACTCGCTGCAGAGCCCGCGTTTCACCGACCCCTCCACGTTCGCCCGGCTGGCGCTCATCAGGACGCTCGAGGACGTCGACGTCGCGATCGTCGGCGTGCCGTTCGACACGGGAGTGACGTATCGCACCGGCGGTCGTTTCGGTCCCAACGCCGTTCGGACCGCGAGCGTCATGCTCCGGCCGTACAACGCCAACCTCGACGTGAAGCCGTTCGACCTCCTGTCGTGCGTCGACTACGGCGACGTCTCGATGGGCGTCGTAGGTAGCGGCCCTGGAGACCCTCGTCGAGGCGCCCCGGCGATCTCCGGCCTCTGGATTGCCACGGCCGGCGAGATCGCATCGTGGGTGGAAACGCTGGACCTGGCGTCGATCGTCCACGAACCGCACCGGCCGACGCTAGGGACAACGCCGGGGAACGTCACCTGACGACCGAGTCCGCGGCGCCGCGAGGGGTTGCCCTCGTCACGGGCGCG
>JBDTQW010000106.1:0-8676 GCA_039931975.1 Chloroflexota bacterium
GCCTCGTCGTTCGTTGTTGATGTGTGGACCTCGTGATGTTGGGTCGGCCAACAGACGCCTCTGGCGGCAGTCGCTTTGTCGTGCCTATTCAACCGGCGACGTCTGCCCGAGACCGGGACTTCGGAGACGCCTATCGCGCCCATTACCGGGACGTCTACCGGTATCTGCTCGCCTTGACAGGCTCCCCTGACGACGCGGAAGAGATCGCTGCCGAGACGTTCGAGCGCGCGCTGCGGACCTGGGAGGACGCACCGGATTCGTGGCTTCCGTAGTTGCTCCTCACGGCCCGGCGGATCGCGACCGATCGCTGGCGTCGGGCTCGTCGTTGGGCACAGATCGTCCTTGGCCTTCGATCTGACGAGCAAGGCGATGCCGGGGAACGACAGACGGAGTTCTGGGTCTGGTTCGATCAGGTCTCCCGGCTGCTGACAGATCGACAGCGCGAGGTCCTCCTCCTGCGCTACCAGCGCGACCTCGGCGACGCCGATATCGGTCGGATCATGGGCATCTCCGAATCCGGGGTCCGCTCGTTAGCCGCTCGCGCCCTCGATGTCCTGCGTGCGCACCCGGAGTTGTTGTGATGGACGAACACGACTCGGACACGTTCGCGCGTTTCGCGCGCCGCTTCGCTGCCATCGAGGCTGAGGTCAATGATCCGCCACCGCTCGAGATCGGGACGGGGACGATGGTGGGCCTGGCACGACCGCCCCGGTCGCTGGCTGCAGCAGTCGCGGTCATCATCGTCGTGGTCGCCGCGGTGGCTCTTGGCCCGCTGATCACAAGCGATCGATCGCCGGGTCCCAATTCTAGTTCGAGCGCGACCGTCGCGACATCGTCATCCGCCCCGACCGCAACAGCCTCGCCGCCGGCGACCGCCGTACCAACGGTGATGGTCGGCGACTGGTCGGCACGCTGCCTGGACGTTGCCGAAACGGACTGCATCGGGTCAAGTGAACGGTTCATCAACCTGTTGGCGCGAGCGACTGCAGGAGCCTTCGAGCGAAGCGGCGGTGTCCTAACCGTCGAACCTCGGCCAGTCTGCCCTGCAGTTCCCGACTGGGCCGACGGCTCCTATTGCTGGCAGGTGACCGCGGAGCGGGCGTATCTGAACGGTGAGCCCTGGTGCATGGTGATCGCGAGGCGCTCGACCGATACGCGCTACCCGCCTTACGTCCAAGTGGGAGGACCCGACGGCGCGGGGCGTGCCGGAGGAATGCCCGAGGGCTGGCCGTCCTGCACCTCCACGGCGCCGAGTCCCTCGCCTCTGGGCATCCTCATCAAAGGCAGGTCAAGCGTCTCGACGTCGTCTGGCCGATCGGCTACGGGGCACGGTTCACTCCAGGACTCGAAGTCGTCGATGCCTCCGGAATAGTGGTCCTCCGCGACGGTGACGCCGTGCAAGGAGCCTGTGCGGTGCTGAGCGATGGACGCGTGTACCTCACTCCGCCGTTTCGCTGAGAGCAGCTCGACCGTCGCGTATTCGCGCCCAGCCTTTCGGGCTACCGAACCCCGGTACGTTAGTCCCGTGGGCCGCATCCCCGCCCCACCGTACGCTGCTCTCCAGGTCTGTCTTTGTCTCTGGAGGGGTCGCGTTTGTCCGGTAAGCGCAGCAAAGCGCGCAAGCCGATCTTGCTCTTGCTCGTGTTCGGGGTGTTCCTGGGCATCGTCGGGATCACCGCCCTGTCGCAAGCGATCCTCGTCTCGACGGACTTCTCCACCGCGGTCCTCGAGTCATACATCGGCAACGACGCGGCGACCGTTCGAGGCTTTGCGACGGCGTATCTACGGCCGAACGACCTGGTCCTCGGTTCCTCGACACCAACGTCAGCCGTTCTCCAGGGCCAGCTCGAATCGCTCGTCGATCCGAACAAGATCCTGCGGGTCGAGATCCGCCTGCCCGATGGGACCGTGGTCAAGGCTAACGACCCGAGCCTGATCGGCACCACCGCCCCGACGACGGCCGACTTCACCAAGGCGGCCTCGGGCACCGCCACGGTCGGGCTCGACCCAGTCGCTGAGTCGGAAGCGGTCGGTCCGGCCCTGCCCGGTGCGACCATCCTGCGCGAGTACTTCCCGATCAATGCCGGCGGCCGCGTCCAGGCGGTGATCGGCGTGTGGCGAGACGCGGGGCCGATCCTGGCCCGGCTCGATTCCGTGCGGGGTGACGTGATCCTCGTGACCCTCAGTGCCGCAGCCGTGGCCGCGTTCGTGCTGTTCCTCGTGTTTCGGGCGGCCCAGGGCCGGATCAATCGCCAGACGGAACAGCTGGTCGAAGCAACTCGCCACGACCCCCTGACCGAAATGCCCAACCACGGCACGCTGGTCGAAGAGTTGGCATCGGCGATGGAGACCGCCCGGAGCAAGGACGAGCCGATCGGCATCGTCCTGCTCGACATCGACAACTTCCGGCTGCTCAACGAGACCCACGGCCACGCCGCCGGCGACCAGGCGATCCTGGCCCTCGCTGACCTGCTGCGCGCGGAGTTCCCGGCGGGCACGGTCCTCGGTCGATACGGTCCGGACGAGTTCCTGGTCATCGGCCCATCGGCCGAAGTGCAGGTCCTCGAGCACGCGATCGACCGACTCCGATCGGCGCTGGCCGAGCGGGCGCTCCAGTTCGGCGAGTCGGAGCGACTGCCGGTCACGATCAGCGTCGGGATCTGCTCCTATCCTCAGGATGCCGACTCGGTCACGGCCGTGCTGACGATCGCAGCGGTCACCCTCCAGGAAGCGAAAACGAGCGGTGGCGACGCCGTTCGGGTCGCCGGGGCGTCGCCCGATGTCCCGGTCGAGACGCGCACCTTCGACGTCTTCCAGGGGCTGATCCTCGCCGTGGACGGCAAGGATCGCTACACCAAGCGGCACTCCGAGGACGTGGCCCGCTACGCCGTCTTCCTGGCCGAGCGCCTTGGGCTCGATCCGGAATCGGTGGCAACCATCAAGGTGGCCGGTCTGCTCCACGACGTGGGCAAGATCGGGATCCCCGACGGGATCCTGCGCAAGCCGGCCCGCTTGACCGAGGGTGAATACGCCATCGTCAAGCAGCATGTCGCGCTGGGCGATCTGATCGTCCGCGACCTGCCCAACGTGGACCTCGTCCGGGCCGGCGTCCGCCACCACCACGAGCGCTGGGACGGCAACGGCTACCTCGACCGGCTGGAAGGCGAAGAGATCCCGCTCATCGCCCGCATCCTCGCCGTCGGTGACGCCTTCTCGGCAATGACCACGACCCGGCCGTACCGCAAGGCGCTGGACATCCGCGAGGCCCTGTCACGCCTGGAAGATGCCGCCGGAACCCAGCTCGAAGAACGGCTGGTCAAGGCCTTCGTCGAAGGGATCAGGACCGCTGACGACGCGCCCCTGCCGGGCGCCGAGACGGGTCCGGCCCGGCTCTGGACGCCCTACGCCAAGGTTGCCTGACGTTGGCCGGCCGACGTCGCCTGAATGGCGGCTCGAACCGGTTGCTGGCGGCTGCTGCGGCGTTCGTCGTCCTGCTCGCCGAGGCTGGGACCGTCGCCGCGGCCGCAACGTGGACGGTCACGGCCAACCCCCAGGCCATCGTGGGCGGAGCCTCGGATACCGTCCGCCTGACCATCCAGAACACGTCGTCCTCGAACGGCAGCGGCAATAGCGGCAACAACTCGATCGGCTGCGTCAAGGTCGCCATCCCGTCGACGTTCTCCGTCGGGACTCCCTCGGTCGTGTCGGTCAGCAATGGCCTGAGTTGGTCGGCCAGCCGATCGGGTCAGACGGTGACCGCCAAGGGCGCCTCGAATGGCGACCGGCTGCGCGAAGATCCAGACAACGACATCCTCGTCATCGATGTGCCGGTCTCGGCCGGCCTCATCGCACTCGGCCCGTGGACCATCACCGCATACGAAAAAATCAACTGCACCAACAGGACCTTCCCAGTCAAGACGATCCTGATCACGATCCTTGTCAGTCCGACGCCGACCCCGAAGCCGACACCCAAGCCCACGCCCCAACCGACCCCCCAACCGACCCCCCAACCCACGCCCCAGCCAACGAACACTCCGAACCCGACCTCGGCCTCGACCGCCAGGCCGAGCAGCGCCCCGACCGCGACACCAACGCGCTCGCCCAGCCCGACCAGCGCAGCGACCGCTCGCCCGACGGATCGACCGGCCGATCCTGCGGCGCCCACCGCGGAGCCCTCGTCATCTGCGCCACCCGTCGCGTCTGCCACGCCGGGGATCGGCCTGGGTGGCCCGACGAGCACGGCCCGTCCGGGCAGCGGCGGCGGCGGGGTCACCGTTCCTAGAAGCGACACCGGCGATTCGTTCGCCGACGGCATCAGCATCCCCGTCAACGAGGAGGACCCAGGGTTCGCAGGGCTCGGAGCAGATCTCCTGGCGAGTCTCGGCGTCTTCGCCTGGGCCGTCCCCGGTGCCCTGCTGGCTGCACCCGGCCTGCTGCTGATCGTGGTGATCCTGGCGCAGTCGATGGGAGCGCTCGCCTGGCTTCCGATCGTCCGTCGGAAGATCGGCGGATTCGGTCCTGGTCCGCGCTTGACGCCGCCGAGCGGCCACGCCTAGACTCCCGTCCACATCACGAAGAGCGGGCGATGAACGGAACGAGTACCCGTCGCGCGTCGGCCTAGAGACCCGGTGGTTGGTGGAAACCGGGGCGGCGCAGGCGGGGAATGGATCCGGGAGCCTCCGGACCGAACGGGAGCGATCCCCAGTAGGCTCCGGCGCAGAGCGCCAGCGATATCGGGCAGCGCCGATCGGCGGCAATGGATCAGCGGATCCGGGGCCGTCCCGTCGGTCAGGTGAGTGCGGCAAACGCCGAACGAGGGTGGCACCGCGGAAGGCACGGCCTTTCGTCCCCGGGACGAACAGGCCGTTCTTGATTCTCCGGACCACGCAGACCGCCGCACCGCCTCGGAGGCGACCAGACCGATGACCACGACCGACCCGCTCAGCCTGACCGAAGCCAAGCGCCTCGTCGCCAACGCCGACACCATCCTCCTGCGCGCCACCCGCGACGCGGATCTCGAGACACCGATCGGGGCCTTCCTGCGGCTCGACGACGGTGGGCCGGCCTACCTGCTCGAGTCGGTCGAGGGCGGCGAACGGCTGGGTCGGTACAGCTTCCTTGGCGTCGGTCCGCGCCGGTTGCTCGAGGTCCGCGACGGCCGGGCTATGGTCCAGACGCGGCCGCTCAGCGTCGATACCTACAGCCCTGACCTGCCGACCGAGACCTCGCCCGCGGCCGATCCGCTGGCCGCTTTGCGCTCGTTCGTGGCCAGGCGCCGGGTCCTGCCCCTCGACGGGATGCCGCGGTTCACCGGCGGGGCCGTCGGCGCCCTTGCCTACGATGCCGTCTCGGCCTTCGAGCCGAGCGTGCCCCTGCCCGAGGCCGATCCAGTCGGCGTGCCCACCGCGGGGTTCATCGAGACGGACCTCGTCCTGGTGTTCGACCACCTGACCCATACCATCAGCGCCATCGCGAGCCTGCACACCGAGGCCCCGGACTTCGAGGGCCGCTACGCGATTGCCGAGCGGGCGATCTTCGAGGCTCTCGACCGGACGGCCCGGCCGAGTGCCGCCGAGCTGGCAGCCCCCGTCGGCGGCGGTGGCCGGACCGCCGCCCCGGCCGTGCCGGCCGGCCGGATCAGCGACGCCGGGATCGAGACGAGCCTCGGGCGGGAAGGCTACATCCGGGCGGTCGAGGTGGCCAAGGACGCGATCGCCGCGGGCGAGGCGATCCAGGTCGTCCTCGCCCGGCGCCAGTCGTTCGACCTGCCGGTCGGGCCGGATGGTCGGCCGATCGATGGGATCGGCCTGTATCGCGCGCTCCGGCGGGTGAACCCGAGTCCATACCTGTTCTTCGTCCGCACGCCCTCGTTCGAGGTCGTGGGCGCGAGCCCCGAGCTCCTCCTGCAAGCCGAGGGCGACCGACTGACGACCCATCCCATCGCGGGGACCCGGCCGCGCGGTGCGACACCTGCCGAGGACGAGATCCTGTCCGAGCAGCTCCAGCGCGACCCGAAGGAAAAGGCCGAGCACGTGATGCTGGTCGACCTCGGCCGCAACGACGTCGGCCGGGTCAGCCGGCCGGGCACGGTCCGAGTCACCAAGTACATGGAAGTCGAGCGCTACAGCCACGTCCTGCACCTGGTCAGCCACGTCGAGGGCCGGCTCCGACCGGAACTCGACGCACTCGACGCCCTCCGCGCAGTCTTCCCGGCCGGGACCCTGTCCGGCGCGCCCAAGGTCCGGGCGATGCAGCTTATCGCCGCGGCCGAGCGGGAGCGCCGTGGCCTCTACGGCGGCGCGGTCGGCTACCTCGGCTACGACGGCAACCTCGATACCGCGATCACCATCCGCAGCGCGGTCCTGCGCGAGGGCCAGGCCCACGTGCACACGGGGGCCGGGATCGTGGCCGGCTCAGTGCCCGAGAAGGAGTTCGAGGAGACCGAGCACAAGGCGGCGGCTCTGCGCCGGGCGGTCGAGCTCGCGGCGGGCCTCGGCGAGGCAACCGGTCGGACCGCTCCGGGTGCGTCTGAGCCGGGCAGTGCCACGACCGCGACCGCCGGTGCCGGAGGCTCGGGCGGATGATCCTGGTCATCGACAACTACGACTCGTTCACCTTCAACCTGGTCCAGGCGCTCGAGGCCGCCGGAGCCGACATCCGGGTCGTCCGCAACGACGCGATCGACAAGACCGGGGTCGAGGCACTGGCCGACGATCCGGCCGGGAGCCTGCACGGGATCGTGGTATCGCCGGGCCCGGGTGACCCGACCTCGGCCGGGGTCTCGGTGGGGGCGATCGAGGTGGCCGCGGATCGGGGCATCCCGCTGCTGGGAGTGTGCCTGGGGATGCAGTCGATGGCGGTCGCATTCGGCGGGTCGATCGTTCGCGCCCCGACGCTCGTCCACGGCGAGGCATCCGAGATCACCCACGATGGCGAGGGCCTGCTGCGCGGCCTCCCTCCGGCCTTCATGGCGGCGCGCTACCACTCGCTGTGCGTCGACCGGGACACCCTGCCCGACGAGCTGCGGGTCACCGCGATGACCGAGGAGGACGGGGTGATCATGGGCCTGCGCCACACGAGCCTGCCCCTCGAAGGCGTCCAGTTCCACCCCGAATCCGTTCTCACGCCCCACGGCCCGCATCTGCTGGCCAATTTCCTGCGGCTCGCCGGAGAAGGGGAGGCGGGTCGCCTCGACGCCGCGACGGGCTCGTTTGCGACCGCAGGCCTCGCCGAGCCCCACGCGGACGCCGACCGATGAGCGAGCTGGTCCGCGCCGCGCTCGCCGCGATCGTCGAGGGGCGAACGCTCAGCCTGGACGAGGCCCGCGGTGCGATGGGTTCGGTGATGGACGGCGAAGCCACATCTGCCCAGCTGGCGGCGCTGCTGGTTGCGCTGCGGATGCGTGGCGAGACGACCGACGAACTGGCCGGCTTCGCCGGGGCGATGCGCGAGCGGGTCGTCCGGGTCCAGGCTCCGGCTGGCACGATCGACCTGGTCGGGACCGGCGGCGACGGCAGCGGCACGTTCAACATCTCGACCGCGGCAGCCCTGGTCGTCGCGGCCACCGGGGTGCCGGTCGCCAAGCACGGCAACCGGGCGATCACCTCGCGCTCGGGCTCGGCCGACGTGCTCGAGGCGCTCGGGATCCGGATCGACCACGACGCGGCGACGGCCGGTGAGGCCCTTCGACGCGACCGCTTTGCGTTCCTGTTCGCCCCATCGTTCCACCCGGCGATGCGCCACGCGGGCCCGACCCGCCGCGAGATCGGCGTACGCACCTCGTTCAACCTGCTTGGGCCGTTGACCAATCCGGCCGGCGCCACGCGCCAGGTCCTTGGGGTCGCTGATGGCGCGGCCGCTCCGCGTCTGGCCGAGGTGGCGCGCCGCCTCGGCACCGAGCGAACCCTCGTGGTCCACGGCGCGGGGATGGATGAGTTGCCGCTCGACGGGACCGGCGTGATCCTGGACGTGACTGCGGACGGGATCGACCGACGCACGATCGACGCCGCCAAGCTGGCCGCTCTGGGCCTGACCATCGCCGGCAACGAGGCGTTGGCCGGTGGTACGCCGGACGAAAACGCGACCCTGGTCGAAGCGGTCCTGCACGGGACTCCCGGACCGCATCGGGACGTCGTCGTGCTCAACGCGGCCGCGGCATTGGTGGCAGCCGGCCGAGTCGCCGACTTGGCCGCCGGACTGGCCCACGCGGCCAGCGCGATCGACGACGGCCAAACGGCCGCACTCCTGGCCCGCCTGCGCGCCGAGCGCCTGATCGCCGAGGCGGCAAGGGTCGCAGCGGACGCAGCGGCCGTCGATCGGGCGGCCTCCCGATGACCGTCGCAACGCGTCGACTCGGCGGCCGCACAGCTGGCCCGGCTCGATCGCGGTCCGGCGGCGTCGTGGCCGAGATCGCCGACCGGCGGCGGGCCGACCTGGCGGCGGAGCTGGCGGTCCGCAGCGGACCTGAGCTCGCCCGGGCGGCCGCCGCCGCACCGCCACCGCGCGATCTCGTCGAGCGGCTGGCCCGGCCCGGCCTTCACCTGATCGCCGAAGTCAAGCGCAGGTCGCCGTCGGCCGGCCCGATCGCCGGTCCCGACGATGACCCGCTGCGCCGCGCCCGGGCTTACGAGCGCGGCGGCGCGTCGGCGATCTCGGTCCTGTGCGAGCCGCACTGGT
>JBDTQW010000107.1:0-8670 GCA_039931975.1 Chloroflexota bacterium
CGCCTCGACCGGACCTACCAGCTCAACTTCGGCGGCAACACCGACTTCCTGAACATGCTCGAGCGGGAGCGCCTGGAATCCAAGAAGATTTCCAAGACGAACGCCGTCACAAGCATGCTGGACTACGAGATGGACCCGAACGATGTCCACGTCGGGCCCAGCGACCACGTGCCCTGGCTGCTCGACCGGAAGTGGTGCTACATCCGGATGGAGGGAACCACCTTCGGCGACGTCCCGCTCAACGCCGAGCTCAAGCTCGAAGTCTGGGACAGCCCCAACAGCGCCGGGGTCATCACGGACGCCATCCGGTGCCTGAAACTGGGCCTGGACCGCGGGCTCAAGGGCACCCTCGTCGCCCCGTCGAGCTACTTCATGAAGAGCCCACCCGTCCAGATCCACGACGACATCGCCTACAACCGGGTCGAGGCCTTCATCCGCGGCGACGACAACGAGACGCTCGTCGGCACCGAGGCGCCGGCCAAACGGACGCTTAGGCGCCTGTCGGGGACGAAGGCGAAGGTGGCGGCCGGGACCCGGTGACGGCTGCTCCGGATCGACCCGCGGCAAGCGAGCCGATCGAACCGAGCCGGCGGCGATCGCTCGACGCGCCCCATCGCCGCGTGGCCGGCACGCCGCGGCTCGTCGATCAGGCGGTCGTCTTGGGCTATCGAGCTGCGGAGTGGTTCTTTGCCCATGTGCCCGCGGGTCCGGCGATCACCGTCGTCGGCTGGTTCGTCCAGGCCTCGTACCTGCTCTGGCCCTCGAAGCGGCGCTGGTCGAACCTGAATTTCGGCCACGTCCTGGAGCTCCCGCCCGACGATCCCGCGGTGCGCCGGATGGCACTCAGCGCCTACCGCAGCTATGCCCGCTACCTGGTCGAGCTGATGCGTCTCCCGGCCATGACCCCCGAAGCCGCCGGGGCCTTGCTCGATCCGGTCGGCATCGAGCAGGTCGAGCAGATCTGGCGAACGTCAAACGGGGTGATCTTCGCCGCCGGCCACGTCGGCAACAACGAGGCCATCGGGGCCGGGATCGGCTCGCGCGGCTGGCCGCTGTCAGGGGTGGCCGATGACTCGACCTTTCCCGCGCTGTTCGAGCGACTCCGCGAGGAACGTGCCCGATGGGGCGCCACGGTGATCCCGTGGCGCAACCTGCGCGAGGTGTACGGCGTGCTCAAGCGGCGCGAGATGCTGGCCCTGCTGGTGGACTGGGGCTACCGCCCCGAGGACATCCCTGTCCGGCTGTTCGGGGCATGGACCACGCTGCCGGCGGGCCCAGCGACCCTCGCCGGAAAGACGGGGGCGGTCATCCTGCCGGTCGTCGCCCGGCGGCTGCCCGACGGCCGCTTCCACGCCACCGCGGGTCGCCCGATCCGGGTCGCGTCGACGGAGCCCGCCGAGGTCCTGCGGGCGACCCAGGAGATCGCCGACGCGCTCGGGCGGGTCATCGCGGCCGCCCCCGACCAGTGGTACAGCTTCAAGCCGATGTGGCCAGAGACCACCGCGGAGATGGCGGTCCTCGAAGCCCGCGCCGCGCGGATGGCAGCGGCTGGATCGGGGCGACGATCATGAGCCGGACCGCGACCGCCCGCGGCGGCATCTCCGGGACACCCGCGGTCGCTCCGTCGCAAGGGCGCGCCACGGTTCGCCAGCGGCTCGTCGCGAGGCTCGTGGCCGGGGCCTCCTGGCTGGCCTGCCGCCTGCCCGAGCGACCACTCCACGAGGTGGCCGAGCTCGCCGGCGAGCTGTGGTATCGGACCGACCCGGGGCGCGCCGCCCAGGCCCGGCGCAACTTGGGCCGCGTCGCGCATTGGCTGACTGAGCAGGGCCTGGCCGATCGTCGGACGCGGGCCGCCGCGGGCGACCCCAGGGCGCGCGAGCGGCTCGTCCGGGCCGCCTTCCGCCAGTACGCCCGGTATTACCTGGACGTAGCCCGGGCCCCGTCGCTCGACCCTGCCTACCTCGCCGAGCGGCTCACGGTCGAGACGCCCGGGGCATTCGCGGCGGCGTTCGGAGAGGCCGGACCGCGGATCTTCATCGGCCTTCATTACGGGGCGATCGAGCTCCAGGCCTACGTCGCGGCGGTCCACGCCGACCGGACCCTCACCACCCCGATGGAGACGATCGACGACCCCGCTCTACAGGCGTGGTTCGAGCGGACCCGGGGCAGTCTCGGGATCCATATAGTCGGGTTGCGCCACGCCCGTCGGGAGCTCACGGCGGCGCTCGGTCGGGGCGAACCCGTCGGCCTCGTCGGGGACCGGGACCTGACGGGGGGCGGCATCCCGACGAGCCTGTTCGGCGCGCGGGCCTCGATCCCCCTCGGCCCCGCCTTGATCGCGATCGAGAGCGGCGCGCCGACCTATGTCGTCTCGGTTCGACGTGTCCCGGGCGGCCGCTACGTCGGCCGGCTCGACCCGCTGCCGGTGCCGGCCGACGGTTCGCGTCGCGAACGGGTGACTGCCCTGGTCGCGGCCGAGGCACGCCTGTTCGAGCGCCACGTCGCTCGCGCACCGGAGCAGTGGTTCGGAGCGTTCTTCCCGATCTGGCCCGATCTCGAGGCGGAGAGCGGTCGATGACCCGGGAAGGACGGGCCGACCTGCACATCCATTCGCTCGCATCCGACGGGACGGCGAGCGTGGTCGACATCCTCGAGCGCGCAGCCGGCTCGGCCGCGCTCGACGTGATCGCGATCACGGATCACGAGCGGATCGACTCGGCGGTCGCTGCCAGGGCGCTGGTTCGAGACAAGGGACTGGCGCTCGAGGTCGTCGTCGGCGAGGAGATCTCCACCCGGGGCGGACACCTGCTCGGGCTCTTCCTGAACGAGCGGGTCCGGCCCTGGCGGTCACTCCGGAGCTCGATCGCCGCGGTCCATGACCAGGGCGGTCTGGCGATCCCGGCCCACCCGCTCTTCCCCTACCCGCTGTGCGCCCAGGCAGCCGTTCTTCGGCGGCTGCTCGCGGATCCCGACCCCGCGGTCCATCCGGATGCTCTCGAGGCCTTCAACCCGACCACGCTCGGGCGTAGCAACCGCCGGGTCGCCGAGTTCATCGCGGCTCATGGGCTGGCGGGGATCGGCTGCAGCGACGCCCATGCGCTCGGGTCCATCGGGCAGGGCTACACGACTTTCCCAGGCCGTACCGCGGACGAGCTGCGCGCCGCCATCCTCGCGCGACAGACCCGCTGGCACGGCGTCGTCCACCCGACCGGCAGCCAGCTGTCGGTCTTCGGCCGGCAGCTGCGCAAGCGCGGCCGCGACGTCCGCGACGAGGTCGGCGGCCGCGTCCGGGGCGATGGCACCGGCCGCGACCACGGATATCCCGGCGGCCGGACCAGGCCGCCGCGCTACGCTGCGGGTGACGATCGCCCGGTCGAGCCCAAGGTGGAGACGTGAAGATCGGCCTCGTGACGCCCTATGTCTACCCCGTCCCGGGTGGCGTCAACGAGCACGTCCGCTACCTCTACGAGAACCTCCGCCTGCACGGGCACGACGTCCGCATCATCAGCAGCAGCCACGGCCTGCAGCGCGCATCGGAGGGCGACGTCATCCGCCTGGGCAAGGGCTTCAGCATGCCCGTGAACGGGTCGGTCGGGACGATCACCGTGTCGCCCCGCTACGTGAGCCTTGTCGACGACATGCTCGAGCGCGAGCGGTTCGACGTCCTCCACTTCCATGAACCCTTCGTGCCGTTCCTGTCGCTCATCCTCCTGCGCCGGTCGCGCAGCGTGAACATCGCGACGTTCCATGCGTACGCCGGGTTCTCGCTGTCATACGAGTTCGGGGCGCGGGTCATGCAGGGCCATGCCCGCCTGCTCCACGGCCGGATCGCCGTCAGCGCGGCCGCGCGCCACTTCATCGACCGGTTCTTCCCCGGCGACTACAAGGTCATCCCCAACGGCGTCGACGTGGACAAGTACCGCCGGGCGGTGCCGGTCGCGCGCTGGCAGGACGGCACCCTGAACCTGCTGTTCGTCGGTCGCCACGAGCCGCGCAAGGGCCTGCTCGACCTGCTCAAGGCCTACCGGATCCTGCGCAAGACGGGCTGTCCGTGCCGGCTCCTCGTCGTCGGCTCGGGGCCGCAGGAACGCGAGGCTCGGCGCTACGTCCTAACCCGCCGCCTGTCCGGCGTCGAATTCCTCGGTCGGGTGACCGACGCCGAAAAGGCCCAGCTGTTCCGGACCGCCGACGTGTTCGTGGCCCCGGCGACGGGGCGCGAGTCGTTCGGGATCGTCCTGCTCGAGGCGATGGCCGCCGGCGCGCCGATCGTGGCTTCCGACATTCACGGCTACAAGGGTGTCGTCCGACGTGGCGAGCAGGGTCTCCTGGTGCCGCCCAGAGAGCCCCGCGAGCTGGCGTCGGCGATCGGCGGGCTGGTCGTCGACGAGGTGCTCCGCCGGCAGATGAGCGCCAGCGGGATGGCCCGTGCCGAGGCGTTCAGCTGGGAGCGGATCACCGACCGGGTCGAGGCCTATTACGGCTTCGTGATCCGGCGCCTGGCCGCGCAGGGGGCGCTGCCCCCGGATTTCCGCGCCGCCATCCCGGCATCGCCCCGGGTGGCAGCCCCGGCGACCGACGCCATCCCCGCCGGCGATCTCGTCGGGGACGCCTAGGCGGCCGGCCGTGCCTGGGCCGATGGGCCCCCGCCTAGCCCGGCTGACCGGTCCGCGTGACGGATCCGGGATCGCGTTCCGCCGCGTCGCGCTCGGCGATCGAGATCCGCCACGACCACGCGCTGTAGCCGACCACGACGCAGGTCACCAGGAGGGCCGCGAACAACAGCGGCGCCCCGGGCACGTCGACCCCCAGGATCTTCATCGGGGCGAACAGGTGGAACGGCACGACCGGGTCGGTATTGACCGGGAACTGGAAGGCGTAGAGATAGGTCGGCAGGAGTCCCTGGTAGGCGTTCACGATCGTCGACGGCAGGGGCAGGCCCGAGAGGTTCGGGTACCAGATGATGAACCAGCTGAGGCAGGCGAGGACGGCGCCGGCCACGAATCGCCGGACGTCCCTGGCCGTGGCCACGACCCAGGCGATCGGAGCCAGTCCGATCAGGACGACCAGGGCGATCGGCTCGATCCGGAAGCCGTCCTGGCTCAGGATCGGGCTGTCGCTCAGCTGGGTGCTCGCGACCAGCAGGCCGAGCATCCCTGCCCCGGCCGTCAGCCCCAGCAGGATCAACCGCCGACGGATCTCACCCGGTGACGTTTCGGGCGCCCCGAGACGGAGCAGCTGGACGACCAGCAGCGCCCCCGCCACCAGTAGCACGCCGGCCATGCCGGCCGATCGCCAGGTCAGGACGATCTGGCCGGGCGCAGTTGCCACGCAGGCCTGCGATCCGGGGTTGACGGCCTCGACCCGCACGAACGCGCAAAGTGGCCCCTTGAGCAGCCACAGCAACGCCGGACCGAGGACGGCCAGGGCGGCGCTCAGCCGGGCCAGGGCCCAGGTGCGCGCTGAGGGTCCGTTGCGCAGCTCGGCCAGGAAATAGGCCAGGGCGATGAGCACGAATGGCACCGCCGCGTAGTAGTGGTACTGGAACGTGGCCCGGTCGATCCGCGTCCAGGGCATCCACTGGAAGGCGAACGCGACGAAGACCAGGCCAAGGCCCAGGCTGCGTCGCTTGAACGCCTGCCAGGCCACGAAGGCGAGCGCCGGGATCGACAGCCACCAGGCGACGAGATTGCCGGCGTCGTAGATCGCTCCAGCGGTCCCCGCGTCGAAGCTGTCCTGATAGAACCAGACCGGCTTGAGATCGAGCGGCCAGGCCCAGTAGGGCGACGACGCGGCGTGGGTCGCCCGCAGGCCGTTGTGATAGTCGTACATCGACCTGGTCAGGTCGATCAGGGTCTGACCGGTGTTGCCGGCCGGCCAGCCCGCGACGATCTGGTTGCCCAGCGCCGCCCAGGGCAGATATGACACGACGTAGACGGCGAGCGGGATCACCCCGAGGCAGACGACCGCCCAGGCGATCGGCAGGCCGAGCATGGCTCCGGGCCGAAGCCAGCCGTCCGGGGGCGAGGCCGGCGGCTCGGCCAGGCGGACCGGATCGTCCAGATCGGCCGGCGGGGCGAGCGGACCGAGCCCCAGCAGCCCGGCGATCCGCAGCAGCAACCAGACGCCGCCGGAGGCAAGGATCAGGGCCAGGGCGATCTCGATCGCGGTCACGCTCAGCGGTCCGAGCGCAAAGGACCGGGTGGCGATCCCCAGCGGCACTGCGACCAGGAAGACGAGGATGGCCAGCGCCGCCGGGCCGACGATCGCCAGGCGGATCTCCTCGAGCGACCAGGCGATCGGATGCAGCACGGTCACCAGGACCGCAGCCAGGGTCAGACCGATCATGAGGCCGACGAACAGCAGGTTCCCGCCGCTGGTCTGCGCATCGGCCGGGACCGCCATCGCCATCAGCCCCAGTACGGTGGTGCCCGCGATGAACCCGAGGATGAGCAGGATCCGGCCGAGCGCCGAGCGCCCGAGGATGAGGACGGCGATCCCAGCCAGGGCGTACAGGGCGATCCACTTGGAGGCGAGAGCCAGGCCGAGCAGGGCGCCGACCATCGGCAGCACGACCCAGAACGCCCAGGGTCTGCGCCAGCGACCGGTCCACAACGGAGCGAACAGGGCGTACGCGGCGACGATGAACAGCCCGACATAGACGTCGTTCATGGCGATCCGGCTCTGGACGAAGAGCATGCCGTCGGCCAGGACGAGGATGCTCGCCAGGACCGCCACATCCCGGCGACGGAACAGGGTCCGCACCAGGAGGAAGATCAGCCCCGCCATCAAGGCCCCCACGATGACCCCGGGCAGGCGCCAGGCGAAGGCGTGGCTCCCCGCGTCGACCGAGGCCAGCGTTCCATCCGCGGCGGCGACGAGGATCGCCTGGCGATCGCCGCTAGGGTGGGCCGCGTCGCCGTCGAGGGCCCACGGCCCCGCCGCGAACGGCAGCCGCGCGTCGGCGTAGACCGCGTTGGCGTGCGGCTCGACGACGTAGATCGTGTCGCCCGAGCCATCCGGCGCCGAACCCAGCAGGTGGACCATCCCCGTCGGTTCGTCGTAGAGGACCCGGCGGACGTCGCCGGGCACCCAGAAGGTCGTATCCAGGTGCGGTCGCACCTTGCCATCGGCCTCCCCGACTTCGACGACCGCGGCGCGTCGGTCGGCCAGGGCCACGTACAGACTGGGCCTGTCGATCCCGGTCACCTTGGCCATGCCCCGGACGGCCACGTCAAGGACCACCGTATCGACGACCTCGCCGGTCGCCGGGGAGACGAACGACACCCCGGTTGCGCCGGCGACCGCGATCCGGGGCAGCGGGCTGACGGTGAAGCCGGCCAGCCGGCCGTCGGCGATCGCCGCGTCGATCTTCTCGCGCTGGTCATCCGGAAAGCCAGCCAGGACAACGACGTCGCCGGAGTCGGCCGGGGCGGCGCCGGCGAGGCGGCTCTCGTAGTCAGCCGGGTCGCCGCCGGTGATCTCGGCCAGCGCGGCGGCGGCCGCGGCGGGGTCGGCCAAGCTCGTCGGATCGGCGGTCAGGCCGTTCCCGAGCCCGCCGTCGGCCAGGTCCGCCAGGCCGTCGATGGGCGTCCGGGCGAGGACCTCGCCGGTGCCCGGATCGACCGATACGACCTCGCCCTCGCCGGTGGCGACCGCCATCGCCGTGCCATCGTCGGTGAGGGCCACCCGCACGATCGGCGCCCCAACGTCGGCCAGCGGCGTGGGCCCGCCGAGCTCCGAGGCCTCGACGGTCGCGCCGGCTGCGACGCCGCCGGGCCGGAGCTGGTCGAGCTCGGTCGCATCGAGCGCGAGCAGCGCACCGCCGTCGGTCCCGACGAGGATCCGATGACTGGCCGGGTCGAGGGCGAGGGCGCTCGCCCCGGGAACCGGCCAGGCAGTGATCTCCTGGCGGCCGACCAGGTCGTAGACCGTGAGCTGGTCGCCACCGGCCACGTAGAACCGCTCGCCGGCCCGATGGCTCGACAGCTCCGGGTCCTCCCCGCGCGGCTCGACCAACAGGTCCCTGACCGCGCTCCCGAGCGAGGTCTGGGCAGTCACCCGATCGTTGCCGGCCACGATCAGCCCGACGGCCATGGCGTACTTCGCCAGATGGGGATGAGTGAACTCGTAGATGTCGTGGGGCTTGCCGTAACGCCAATCCTGGAGGAACTCGGTCGCCGTCCGGGCGTGATAGACCTCGTCGAAGTGCATCCGATAGGGCTCTGACAGCCGGAAGGTCCGGAGGACCAGGCCGGCCACGACGATGACGACCAGGAGCCAGACGTCGAGTCGGTCGAATCGTCCGCCGCCCTCGCCGTGAAGACCGCGCGATCGGTCCGCCAGGCGCGCCCGGACGGCGCCCAGGCCGAACGGCAGGGGCAATCCACCGGACGGGTCGCGCCCGGCCGGGGATCTTCCCGCCCAGGCTTCCCGGTCGCCGGGATCGGGCTCCGGTCCGCCGGCATAGGGGCTCGGTTCCGGGCGGACCGGCGGCTGCATGGCATCGCCCGGGATGGCGTCCGCCTCGGCGCGCTCCCGAACGGCGTCGCGCAGCGAGTCGACGTCGAGCCTGCGGATCGCCTCCGGCCGGAGCTCCGTCAGCGCCCACACGAAGACCGCCACGTGGCCGGCCACGACCAGGGTGATCCCCAGCGGCGAGCGGATCGCATC
>JBDTQW010000108.1:0-8486 GCA_039931975.1 Chloroflexota bacterium
GCGCTGCCGCCCTCCTTGAGGACGCCCGCGGCTCCGGCCGCCGAGTAGGACGCGCGAAACAGGTACTTGGGCATGCTGCCCTCCTCCCACCGACCGCGACGGCCCTCCGGGACGTCTGTCGTTCGGCACTTGTCCCGCCAGTGTGCGCCGAGTCCGAGACCACGCGCAGGCTTGACGCACGGGCGCTATCGTGACTCGGTGTTCCGCCGCTCGATAGAGGTCTGCCATGCCGTCCGAAGCGATGATCGTCGAGGGTCAGGTCGGGATCGCACGGACGCCGCAGGAAGTCTTCGTGGTGCTGGCCGACCCGGCGACCTGGTCGGCCGTCGATGCCGCCCTGTTGGATGTCACGCCCAGTGAGCCCTTGATTCCCGGCGCCAGCGGGACGATGCGACGGCGGGTGGCCGGACTGACCGTGAAGACGGCCTGGCAGAACACGGCGTTCGTGCCCGGTGCTCGCCTGGAGAACCTCATCAGGGGCTTCGGGTATGAGCTCCGGGAGTCGGTGGTCCTCGAGGCCGCACCGATCGGGACCCGCATGACGGTCGTCGACACCCTCACCCCGACCTCGCTCGTCGGACGAGCCTTCGTGGCCATATCCCGCGGGGTCATCGAACGGGATCTCCATTCTCGGTTCGCCAAGCTGAAGGCGCTGCTCGAGGCTGATCCCACGACGCAGGGCTGACTGGCCGCTGTGGCCGATCAGCCCTGCGGGCCTCCAGCTCGGCCGCCCGCCGCCGCAAAGCGCGACGGCTTGGATGCCACGGGGACGACATCAGTCCTATAGAAATGGGGATCGCACTCCGCGATAACCGGACGTGTCCGCGTCGCGGACGTGTGGGGTGCTGAGTGAACGCGAACAGCTGGCAAGTCCTGAAGCGACCGCTTGTGCTCGTTCTGGTCTACGGGGCGAGCCTCGCGCTGATCGGATTCAGTTGCGGCGCCCTGGCGATCCTGGGTTCCGAGCACGTAACGGCGAGCTCGATCCGGACGGCCGTCGAGGCCGATCAGGCGACCGTGCGTGACTTCGTGACCCTCTACCTCGCGCCCGAAGATGTTCGAGCGGGGGTCATCCGAGCCGAGCGCAGGGTGCCGCTCAGCGCCGCACTTCGCGAGCTTGCTCGACGACATGGATTCCTCGAATTGGCCATCCTGAACCCGGACGGCTGGACGATCCTGGGCGCGCAGGCTGGATCGCAATTGGTAGCTCCCGCGAACAACGATCTCCAGGGGCGCCCACTCGGATCGAGCCCGACCGCGACGATCGGTCCACGGACACAGCCCGGCGGCCCGAGGCAGGTCCTCACCGAGCACCTTCCGGTCCTCCAGGAGGGACAGGCTCGCCTGGTCTTCCGGATCGTCCGGGACGCCGATCCGATCGTCGCCGACGCGGCCACCGCCTGGCGCGACGTCGTGATCGTCTCGGGCTCGTCCGCGCTCGTCCTCACCGTGCTGCTCCACCTGATCTTCCGCGCCGCCAATGTGCGCCTTGCCCGCCAGGACGCACACCTCGCCGAAACGCGTCGGCGCGATCCACTGACCGGTCTGCTCAATCACGGCGCGGTCGTCGCGGACCTCACTGACCTCGTCGAGAGCGCCCAGCGCAGCGACGAGTCGATCGGGATCGCGCTGGTCGACATCGACAACTTCCGGCTGCTCAACGAAGTCCACGGCGATCCGGCGGGCGACGTCGCCCTGATGCAGGTCGCCGATGCCCTCCAGCGCGAGTCATGGCCGTGGACGGCCCTCGGACGCTACGGACCTGACGAGTTCCTGGCAGTCGCGCCGGCCTCATCCGCGCGAGACCTCGAAGCCGCGATGAAGCGCGTTCGGACCCAGCTGGAGGAGGTCAGCTTGCACTTCGCCGGATCGGCGCGACTGCCCCTCTCGGTCAGCGTCGGCATCAGCTTCTTCCCGTTCCACGCCAACGCCGTGACCGAGCTCATCTCGGCGGCCACGATCGCCCTGGGCGAGGCAAAAGGGAGCGGCGGCAACGAGACCCGGGTCGCCAACGCCTGGACCACCGACCCCGCGTCGGAGCAGACCACCCTTGGCGTTCTCCATGGCCTTGTCACGGCCATCGACACGAAGGACCGCTATACCAAGAGTCACTCGGAGGACGTGGCGTGTTACGCGCTGTTCCTGGCCGACCGGCTCGGCCTGGACGAGGAGTTGCGCTCGACCTTGCGGGTCGCCGGCCTGTTGCACGACGTCGGCAAGATCGGGATTTCGGACGAGATCCTGCGCAAACCCGGCAAGCTCACCCCGCACGAGTACGAGATCGTCAAGCAGCACGTCGCTCTCGGCGATCTCATCGTCCGGGACCTGCCCGACATCGACCTCGTGCGCGCCGGCGTCCGGCACCACCACGAGCGCTGGGACGGGACGGGTTACCTCGATGGGCTGGCCGGCGAGGACATCCCCCTGATCGCCCGGATCCTGGCCGTCGGCGACGCGTTCTCGGCCATGACTACGACTCGACCCTATCGCAAGGCGATCCCGGTCAAGGAAGCGCTGGCGCGACTGGTCAACGCGGCGGGGTCGCAGCTCGACGCCAAGCTCGTCGACGCCTTCGTGAGCGGGATCGAGAACGATCCCGACGCGCCGACGCCGGGCTCGGATCGCTCGTCGAGCCTCCTTTGGACGCCGGTCACCCGCGCCGCGTAAACCGTTCGATCACGGCGTCGAGGCTGGCCGGCGTCGGCTGGTTGTGCGCCTTCGGGCTGATGCTGGGCTCAGCGAGTCCGGTCGCAGGCGCAGTTCCACTCTTGCCGCCGATACCGACCCTGCCGCCGATACCGACCCTGCCGCCGCTCCCGACCCCGCTGCCGCTCCCGACCCTGCCGCCGCTCCCGACCCCGCTGCCGACCCTGCGGACGGCGAGTCCTCCCCCACCACCGTCGCTGCCGCTGCCGTCACTGGCCCTGCCCTCGGTGTCACCGTCGCTCCCACCGCTGCCGAGCAACCCGCTGCCGACCCCGCCCCCAGGTCCCGCGACAGCTCCGCCGGGAGGATCATCGGGCACGTCCGCGTCGGCCGCGCCGAAGCGCAGCGGCTCGCCGACGACCCCCGCAGCGGCCGGGCCGGTCGTCCCGTCGCGGCCGCCGGACGGACTCACCGCCGCCCGAACGCCATTCGAGGACTTCGTGGTTCCGGGCTTGCTGGTGGGCCTGCCCGCCTTCGTGCTGATCGCGATCGTCGTCCTGCAGGTGGCCGGCGGAGCCGCGCGGCTCCCGCTCGTACGCCGCTGGGCCGGCCGATCGAGCGCGCCCTGGGCATCCCACCGCCGCCAGCCGTAGGGGCTGGCGGCCGTGAGACGCGGACCCGCTCAGAGGATCGGACCGGCTCAGAGGGATGGAGCCGGCGACGCCGTCCCTGCCGGATGTTCGATCCGGATCGACGAGACGATCGCCTCGAGGTCAGCCAGATCCTGGGAGGATGCGGCGCCCATGTGCCGCGCGACGACCGCCAGGGGGTGGCCGTCGACGTCGACGACGTAGACGACATCGGTCGAGCCGACACCAGGTAGCAGGCCTCCGCTCTCGTCGGGGCCCGCATCAGGCCAAGCTCGGAGGATCTTGTCGTCGCACGCGGCAGGGTCGACGCTGGCCGGCACGGTCATCTCGATCCGCTTGGCCGGAAAGCCGCCGATCGTGACGTCGGTCGGCTGTGAAACGTCGCGCCCTTTCTGGTTTACCAGGGCGCTCGCGAGCTTGTCGGGTGTCGTTCGCACGTCGACCAGCGACCCCCTCCAGTGACAGATATCGGCGTAGACGTGGCTGACGATCCATGTGACGAGCGCCACCTCGTTCGCTTGATCGTGATTCCTGGTGACGAACCCATCCTGTGTCGCCCAGCCCACCGCGGGTACGGTCAAGGTGAGCCGTCCTGGGGTCGTCCCTCCTTCGTCGAAGGAGAACGTCCCTTGGTCGAGGGGGCCAGCGATGCAGTCGGTTGCTGTGCAGATGCGCCCCGAAGGGATGAGCGATGGTGAGGCGCCCGACGCCCCTGGCGATGTGCCGGGTGTCGGGGACGGCGCCGGGGTCGCACCACGTCCGCCGACGTTACCGGCCGGGAGGAGAGTGATTCCGGCGACCACGACGACGAGCACCGCGACGGCCGCGACGATCGCCACTTTCATGTTGTTGTTCATGCCGTAGGACCTCCACGCCGGCCACCAGGCACGGCGCTGTGGGGTCGCGGGGAGCTGGTCGAGCACGTTGTCCAGAACGCGGTCCGGGAGCGCAGTGGCGCCCTCCTCCAGCCACGACCGAACGATGCGGGCGACATGGCGATCGGTGCTCATCGGGCAACCTCCCGCGGCGCCGGTCGGGCGTCGGCCTCGAGGGCCGCGCGCAGTCCACGCATCGCGTGATGTAGTCGGGATCGAACCGTCCCGACGGGGACGCCGAGGGTCTCGGCGACCTCGTCGAGCGGCAGGTCGAGATAGTGGTGGAGGACCACCACTGCTCGATGGTCGATGGACAGGCGCCGGAAGCCGCGCTCGAGCTGGTCGCGATCGACGACCGAGCTCAGGCCAGCCGCCTCCACCGGGTCGTCGACCGGGAGGAGACGGATGTTCGGCGCCCAGCGGCGCGTCCGGCGAGCCTCGGCGTAGCAGGCGCGCACGAGGAGCCGGTACGACCAGGCGTCAAAGCGCGCCGGGTCGCGGAGTTGCGGAAGGTCTCGCCAGATGGTCAGCAGCGCCTGCTGCGTCGCATCCTCGGCGAGGTCAGTGTCGCGCAGGATCCTGTGCGCCACCGCGTGGAGTCGGTTGCCCGCGGCGACGGCGAGGCTCGCGAAGGCCTGTTCGTCGCCGTGTTGCGCCCGTCCGATGAGCTCGGGATCCACGTCTTCCGCCATATGGCCGTCCGATGGAGCGGACGGTTCATACGGTATGGGCGCTGTCGATGTCCGGGCGACTCAATCTTGGCGGTCGGGGCGCGTTACGAAGCTGGATCCAGGACCGGCGGCAGCCCGAATTGCGCGAACAGCAGCGCCCGTTCCTCGTGACTCGGCTCGCCGGCGGACCACTCCGATCGCCGCGCGGGCGGGTGCTCCTGAGCGGGAGACGGCCGAGCTCGCGTTCCTCGCCGCCATGCAGCTCTCGCCGCCGCGGCAGCGGGCGGCGCTGATCGCCCGTCGACGATGACCGCGTCCGGCTGGTCGGCGCTCAGCCGCCCTCGAAGCTGTCGCGACTCCGCCACGCGCGCAGCAGCGTCTCCTGCACGGCATCCTCGGCCTCGTCGAACGAGGCCAGCATCCGATAGCAATGGACGTGCAGCTCGCGCCGGTGGCGTGCGGTCAGCGCCGCGAACGCGGGCTCCTCACCCGCGATCGCGGCGGCGACCTCCTCGGTTCGATCGGTCAGCATCCGTGCACCAGTCTGATGGTCGCACTCGCGCTCGTCTCGATCACGCCGGCGGCTCGGCTCGCTTCTCCTGGACCAGCCAGGTGTTGCCGTCGGGGTCGTTGAAGGGGAAGAACGAGTTGTCGCTCTGGCGCTCGGGATCGAGCCCGGACGTCTGACCGCTCTCACTCATGTGGAAGAACTCGCCGGCGTCGACGCCCCGGCCGACCAGCTCGGCGCGCGCCGCCTCGATGTCGGCGACGCACAGGTGCAGTCCATGGAGCGTGCCCGGCGCCATCTGCGGGTACTGCTTCATGAGGGCGATCGCGCAGGCCGAGCCCGGCGGAACCAGCTGCACCACGCGAAAGTCCTCGCCGACGCTGCTATCGACGAGCACCACGAAGCCGGCCTTGTCCGCGTAGAACGACTTGGCCCGGTCCACGTCCGCAACGGGGACCACGATGAGTTCGAGCGTCCAGTCCATGATGAGTCTCCTTGTTGCCATCGGTCGGTTGCCGATGTTGTGCCTGTGAAACGTCGGATGCGATAGAAACTCATCGGTGCTGCGATGAGGCGCATCGATGAGGCGCATCGATGAGAGGCCCGGACGGCGGCGTTGGTCGATACTTGGGGCATCCCGGATGCGTGCTTGAATCACAGGGAGTCGGTGATGGCGATACCTCGCAAGAGCGCGCAGGACGTGGTCGACTTCCGGCACTCCTACGAAGGCCGCCCCCGACGACTCCTGCGATTGATCGTCGCCGGGTTGCTCGTCGCGATCGCGGTCCTGGTATTGGTCGGCTACGCGATGCTCCAGGACGTGGCGCGCACGCGGGACGATCTCAGCGCCGCCAATGCCTCGCTCAGCGCGGCGAAGGCAGCCATCGTCACGACGGAGGCCGACCTGGCGAGCGAGACCGAGGCCCACGCGGCAGCGGAAGCCAAGGTCTCAGAGCTGACGACGCAATTGCAGGGCGCGCTTTCGCGCCAGGCCGATTGCACGAAGCAGATCGCCGACGAGATCGCCGAGCTCAACCGGGTCACCGAGCTGCAGCAGGCGAACTTCGGTCGCTTCGCCGAGAGATCGGAGTGGGTCTCGGCCAACGCCGCCCGCGACAAGGCCCTCAACATTGCCCTGAGCGACTACCTCAAGGCGTACCAGGCGGCGTTCGACAAGAAGTACGCCACGGCCAACTCCTGGATCGCGGCGGGCAACAAGCAGGTCAGCGTCGCCAACACCAACCTCGCGGTCATCCAGGCCGAGATCAAGGCGAGCAACTCGGCCTCGAAGGTCATCGCCGACGCGCTGACCGCGCTCACCCCGCGGATCGCCGCGACCCAGACCGCCTGTAGCGCGCCTGTCAGCCCTTGAGCCCGAATGGAGCATGAGTACCGACGAGATCGATGCCCACCGCGAGCGACGGCGAACGGCGCTGGACGGCCCAGCCGTGGTCGCCTACACCACCGAGGACGATCTCCACCCGGAGATCCGCCGCGCGGCCGAGGCGCACGCCAGGAAGCCCGACCTCGTCCTGATCCTGTATGCGGCCGACGTGGCGTCGTGGCTGTCCGAACCGATGCCCAATCAATGGGGGTCCGAGGGCGAAGGCGAACGGTTCGGCGACCGCCTGAGCGCGACGGACCTCGACGCTCTCGGCCGAGCGGCGATCGCCGACCAGGTCCGCGACGCGCAACGCGACGGCGTCCGCGCGGCGGCGTGGCTGCCCAAGGACAAAGGCGGCGCGGCGATGGCCGAATACGCCGTGGCCGAAGCGGCCCAGATCCTGTTCGTGCCGGCGTCCCTCGACTCGATCGAGGAAGTCCGCTCCACTCTCGCGGCCTCTGGAAATGCTGTCGAGTTGCGAGTCGTGGAGGCTTCCGACTCGGCCGAAGCCCAGTAGCCCGTCGGCTGCCGCGCAGGTCCTCCGAAGGTTCCGGGTCGGCCGCGCATGGACCTGGGTCAGGCGCGCATGGGATGCGCCAACGGATGAAGGAACGCGGCCGCTGCGCATGGGATGCGCCAACGGATGAAGGAACGCGGCCGCTGACGGGTCACCCGTAAGAATTTGTCCCGGCGCGAGCGTGGCTCGGGATAAGTCTGGCCGCGGACCCGACCCGTGAAGGGTTGGATACCCTCTCGATGATCGGTTGGCGCGTGGGGTGCGCATCCCGGCCTCGGACGCGTTCCTGGACCGCGGGAACGCCGCTGACAGGGCCATGTCGGCGGGACCATCAGGTCAGTTCTCTCAGCTCGGTGGCAGCCCTAGGCTTCCCGGCATGATCGATGACCTGGACACGCTCCGTAGACGCGCCGAACGAGCCTACGCACGCTGGAGAGCGTATGACGCGCAGCGACCGCTCAACCAGGCTCCGGACGAGGAATGTGTCCGACTCAAGAACGAGCTCGACCTCGCGGAGGATGCGGTCCGCCGGGTCAGGCAACAGCACCTCTCGAAGCGCTAGCTCCGAGCCCGTGGCCGGGCTTGTTGTCAGGTAGTCCTCATTCGGCCGGCCCGACTTCGTCCTAGATCGGGGCTCTGCGGCCGTTGTGCTTCCACACTCCGACCGCAGCGCTCGGTGGGAGCCCACCGCGCGGCTCGCACGCATCGGTGACCGCCGGGATCCGCTCCTCCCCGGATCCTCGGGCTCCGAGCTGGTCGAATGCGCCGCGATCCGCTCGTCCTCCGGTTGGATCCACCGGGGATGGTCTCCGCCACTCGCTCGGGTTTGCGACCGATGTATATCGGTGTCGGTGGCCCGTTGCAATCGCCTGTCGGCGGAAGAAGTGCCAGCCGAACGAGCCTGGTGCCGCACGCCCGGGCCGATCGCCGCACACCCGGGCCGGCACCCAGGCCATCGCTGGGTCGGCCGCGCATGGGACGCGCCAACGGATGAAGGAGCTCGATCAGTGACCGGTCACCCGTCAGAATCCATCCCGGCGTGAGCGTGGTTCGGGATGAGTCTTGCCGCGGAGTCGACCCGTGGAGCCTTGGATACTCTCTCGATGATCGGTTGGCGCATAGGGTGCGCATCCCGGGCCTCGGACGTGTCCCTTGGCCGCCGGAACGCCGCTGATCCGGGAGTTGTCAGTCCTTCCGGGTGCGCGAGCGCGAGGCCGATGCCCGCGACGTCTTGC
>JBDTQW010000109.1:0-8392 GCA_039931975.1 Chloroflexota bacterium
GGGGGATCCGTGCTCGCGGACGAGTCGACGCGCCTCGGTCAGGATCGCCGTACCGATGCCCCGATCTCGCAGCGCCGGAATCACGTAGAACTCCTCGAGCTGCGAGACCGGGCCGTCGAACCAGAGATGTGCCGTCTGGCGAAGCGTGACTCCCGGCCCGGTCGTGTAGGCAAGCCGGATGACCCCGGCCGCCGGATCGTAGGCGCCGGCGGCGCCGTCCATGGAGCGAGCCACGGTCTCCTCGACGACCACGGTCGACGTCCGCGGGTAGGGCAGGCCGATCGTGGCGGACAGAGCCGGCAGGGACTTCTTGAGCAATGCGGCGACTCGCTTGGCCCAGGCCGGATCGTCCTGCCAGGCCCGGATCGCCAGGTGGGCAATCACGCCGTCGACGGGCACGTCGAGCTTCGTTTCGGCGAACGCGCCCGGTCGGTCGGCCGAGACGTAGCCCGACAGCGCGAACGGGTCGGGCAACGAAGGCGACGACAGCGTGGTCGTACCATCGGGCGCCACGGCCGGCTTGCCCAGGCGGCCCGACGCGGCATTCACCACGTAGCCCGCCGGGAACTTGACGCTGACCGTCGAGCCGGGGGTGTCACTGGTGCCGAATGCCCACACCGGGAAGGCCACCAGCGACGGGCCGACGCGCACCCGGCGCGATGCTGTCCCACCCGGGTCGGGCAGCTCAAAGGCGAGCCGGAGGGTCGTCGATCGACCGCCGCCGAGACGCTTGGCGAACCGGATCGCAAGGAGGGTCGAGGCGGCCGACCGCGAGGTCACCGAAACTCCGACCCGGGCGCCATCGTTGGTCGCCCGGAACCCGGTCGAACCAGGCAGGACGGCCAGGTTGGCCCGGTCGTACACGTAGCGGGTGCTGATCGTCTCCCGGGCGTGGTTCGTGGCCACGACATCGACCGTGACATGGACCCGGCGCTGCTCCGGCTGGACGACATAGCGGGCGGCCCCGACCAGGGTCAGCCTGGGCGCCGCCGCGCTGGCCGCCGAAGGAGCAGCCGCCGAGCCGAGCGCGAGCGCCAGAGCCAGGCCGGCCGCGAACGTCACCACCCGGGACTCGCGGCGCGAGCGTTCCCGGGTCATGGACCGAGCAGCTCGGGCAGGCGGCCGGCGTAGCGGGCCAGGAGGCCCTCGTTGCGGCGACGGCGACCGCTCTGGTCGGGCATCCGTCCGCCGATCCACAACCAGCCGGCCGACTCCGGCAGGAGCGCGTCGCAGATCGCCACGGAGCGGACCAGGGCCAGGCCCAGCTCGTCGCGGCCGAGGAAGCGCAGCGGGATCTCGCTGCTGAGCGTTGGCCGGCCGTCTTCGGCGATCGAGAACTTCACGAACGGGAACTCATCGTTCCAGCGGAGCAGGGTCCGGTACGCCTTGCGCAGGCCGTCGCCGATGGGCGGCGCGAAATGGACCCAGGAGATGAGCCCCAGGGCCGGGTCGAGGATGATCGTCACCCGGATGTCGAACCGGCGCCGGCCGTCGAGCTCGACGTCCCAGGCCGCCACGCCATCGCGCACCACCGGCTTGGACGGGGTCAGCTCGAGCTCGGCCAGCCATGCCTCGACGTCGGCCGGCTTGGGCGGGGGCTGGGCCTCGATCGGGCGGGTCTCAGGGCGCGCGTCGATGTCCGATCGGTTCGGCGGCATGGCCGGGACAGTCTAGCCGACGCTCGCCGGGCGTCCAGCCGAGGAGGGAGCTCGGACGGCGGGCTCAGTCCCGAACGGCCCTCGACTCGGGCGACGCGCGCTCAGTCCCGGGCGCCTGCCTCGGCTCGGGCGACGGCCTTGAGCTCCCCGCCACCTTCGGCGGCGGCGGCCTCCGAGCGAGAGCGAGCGGGTCGTTCCGAGCGATCGATGGAGCCACCGCTGCGCACGACCCGGCTGCGGAAGTCGGTCGCGCGAACGTCCTCGCCGATGCGCACGTTGCGGCCGATCCGCGCCCCGCGGGGGATGATGGCGCGCTTCCCGATGACGCTGATGCCGGTGTTCAGGCGGCCCGGCTCGCGCTTGTTCGGGGTATCGTCGCCGCCGTCGCCGACGATGGCGCCCGCCCCGACCGTGACCTCTTTGTCGAGGATCGAGCGATCGACGATGGCCCCCCGGCGGATGACCGAGTCGAACATCACGATCGAATCGCGGACGACGGCGCCGACCTCGACGCGGACTCCCGGAGACAGGACGGAGTTGACCACCGTGCCGTCGACGATGCAGCCGTGGCTGATGAGGCTGCGATGGACCTGGGCGGTCTGCCCGATCTTGGCCGGCGCACGCTCCTCCGACCGGGTGTGGATGAGCCACTCCTTGTCGTACAGGTCGAGATCGGGATTGTCCTGGAGGAGGGCCATGTTGGCCTCCCAGTAGGACTGGATCGTCCCGACGTCCTGCCAGTAGCCGTCGAAGCGATAGCCGAAGACCCGCGCTCCCCCGTCGATCATCGCCGGGACCACGTGGCCGCCGAAATCGGTGCGTGACTCATCGAGCCAGCGGCGCAGGGCCTTTCGCGAGAAGACGTAGACGCCCATGCTGGCAAGGTCGCTCTTTGGCATCTTGGGCTTTTCCTGCCACTCGACAACCCGGTTCGTGTCGTCCATGGCCAGGATGCCCATCCGGGTGGCGTCCGAGAGGGGCACCCGGCGGACGGCGATGGTCACGTCCGCTCGACGCCGCCGGTGGGCGGCCAGGAACGGCGCGTAATCCATCTTGTAGATGTGGTCGCCGGCGAGGATGAGGACCTCATCCGACTCGCCGTGCTCGATGACGTTGAAGTTCTGGAGGACCGCGTCGGCGGTGCCCCGGTACCACTCGGCGACGCGGCCCCGGGCGATGTAGGGCTGGAGCATCTTCACCCCGCCCCTGTTCCGGTCGAGGTCCCACGGTCGGCCAAGGCCGATGTGGTCGTTGAGCGAGCGCGGGTTGTACTGGGTCAGCACCACGACGTTGGTGATGCCCGAGTTGACGCAATTGCTCAGGGTGAAGTCGATGATCCGGTACTTGCCGGCGAACGGCACCGCCGGTTTGGCGCGCACTGACGACAGGATCGAGAGCCGCTCGCCCTCGCCCCCGGCGAGGATGACCGCCATCGTGGGCTTCATCTGACCCTCGTTCGAGCTGCGCGTGCCCGGCTGAAGTGGTGCCTCCAGCCGATGCTAGCACGGTGGCGAGATGGCTTCGAGTCCTGCCCCGTCAACGTGCCGTGAACGATCGCGCCAGGCCCGCGGTGGATCGCGCCGAGCCCGCCGCGAACGATCTCGCTGAGCCGGGCGGTTCCGCTCCGGGCTAAAGGAACAGCCGCGGATTGACCCAGACGTCGTTGAGCTTGACGGCCCAGTGCAGGTGCGGCCCGGTGGTGTGGCCGGTCATCCCGACATAGGCGATGAGCTGGCCCTTCGCGACCACTTGCCCGGCGCGGACGGGGATGTTGGTCCGGACGTGGCCGTAGAGCGAGATGAGGTTGGCGCTGTGGGCGATGATCACGACCCACGCGCCATCCGACAGCGGACCGGCGTAGAGGACCCGGCCGGGGCCGGCCGCCTTGATCCTCGAGCCCATCGGGGCGGCGATGTCGATGCCCTGGTGGAAGTGGGCGCAGTTGCCATAGGGTGGTTCCCAGGGGAACCCGGTGCAACCGAACTCCTGGGTGAGAGTGCCCGACAACGGCCAGGCAAGAGTGCCGCTGTACTGGGACGGGACGCCGCCGCCCAGATTGGACAGCAACCGGCTGATCTTGCGATCGAGCGCGGCTCTCGCGCGGGTCTCGGCGGCAAGGATCGCCCGCGCGGCCGCCTTGCTGACCGCCAGATTGTGGTAGGCCTTGTTCTGGAGAGCGAGCTGGCGGGCCGTCTCCTTCTCGAGCTTCTTGAGATCGGCCCTGGCTCGGCGCAGGTCGGCCAGGCTCTTGTCGAGGACCTTCTTCTGGCCGGCGGTCGCCGCCCGCAGCTGACCCGTGTCGAAGCGGGTCTGGGAGACGGTCTGGCGCAGGGTGATCAGGGTCTGCTGGTCCTTGCCGATCTGGTCGGCCAGGGCCTTGTCCTGGTTGCCGATGTCGATCAGGTAGCCGACGTCGGCCAGGGCGTCGGAGAACGAGTCGGCCGAGAGGATCGTCTCGATGAGCGACGTTCGATCGCTGTCGTGTGCCGCCCGGATGTGGTCAGCCAGGAGGGCCTTGCGTTCGGTCAGCTGAGCGGCCTTGGCCACTTCCGCGTCCTGGATCTGGGCCAGCTGAGCGTCGAGCTCGGTCAGCTCGGCGACCTGGCCGTCGTAGACCGCCTTGACGGCGTTGACCTTCACGGTCATCACCTTGACGTCGGCCCTCACCCCGGCCAGATCGGCATTGATCCCGGCCAGCTTGGTCGACGTCGTTCGGATGACGCCACGGAGGTCCAGCTGGAGCCCGTTGAGCTCGACGACCCTGCGCTTCTGGGCGGCGATCTTGGCCTGGAGCGCCCGCTGCTTGGCCAGTGCATCGGAGAGCTCGTCGCCGGTCGCGATCGGCGGGGCGCCGAGCGAGCTACTCAGGAGCGGCACGAGCAGGGTGAGGACCAGACCCAGCCGGAGCGTCGTGCCGAGCCGGCGCTGACGGGGTGCGCGGCGGATCGGGCGGGCGGGATCGAGGTCGGCCTGCGGTAGGTATCGGGTCACGTTGGCGACGTCACGCTGCGAGCAAACTCCGTTGCGCGCGTCTTCCGACGCGAATGGCGGCTACGCCCGCCGGTACGCGCCGTCCGTTGGGGGCCACACCTCTGGACGACTCCGGCTTCCCGGCATCATACCCCCGTTCGTCCAGCGCACTCCCTCGGCGGTCGTGGGCCGGCCCCGGTCGGTGGGCCGGGCCGGTCGGTGAGTGCATCGGGCGCCGTGTCGGGCGCCGTCCCGTCCCGTCGCGTCCCGTCCCGGATCGACGTTGGATGGGGCCGCCGGGCTGGCCGGGCCGCCAGCTGAGCGAGGGCCCACGGCAGGGCGAGGGCGGCGCGGGGCGCCGGCGACTAATCGGGCAGGAGGATCGCCCAGAGGGCGCCGAGGATCAGGAACGGCCCGAACGGGATGTACGACTTCAGACCGACCCGGCGGGTGGCCAGCAAGAGCAGGATCACGACCCCGGCGATGATCACTCCGACAACGGTGCCGGCCACCGCCCGATAGGCGCCGGACATCAGGCCGACCGTGACCAGCAGCTTCACGTCGCCCAGGCCGAAGGCGCCGGCGCCGAACAGCAGCGACGGCAGGTACAGGACTGCGGGCACGATGATGGCCGCGGCGATGGCCGGCAGCAGCGCATTCCCGACGAGCGGGTTCTGGCCGCTCAGCGCGAAGAGCAGCGCGAGCGGGATCATCGGCAGGGTCAGGATGTCGGGCAGGAGGCGCTGGTCGAGGTCGAGCGCGAGCAGCAGCACCAGGATGGCCACGTAGGCGACGAAGATCGCCAGCACGACGGCGTCGCCAGGGACGATAAGCGCCTGGCCCATGAAGCGTGACGGCAGCGACCCCAGGCCGAACGCTCCGAACGCCGCGACCACCACCGTTCGCCAGCCGAGCGAACGGCCGCCGAAGAAGCCCTCGGCCTCGTCGTGCTCGGGCCAGCGCGTGGCGAACCGGTCGGCGACGACACCCCAGATGCCGCCGAGCACGGCCAGGCCGACTGACAAGAGCGCGATCGCGTCGCTGACGAAGAACACGGTCACGGGTGCTGCCTCCGCGATCAGCGCGAGTGGCGACTCGAGCGAACGGCCGCGGCTACTTCGCCCGCGCCTTGCGTGCCCCCGCAAGGGCGAGCTCGACGAGGGTCGCGTGGGTCACGCCGTTGGAGCCGCGGGCCGCGAACGGCAGCGGCTTGCGGTAGTAGCCTGTCCCGCCGATGTCCAGGTGGACCCAGGGCTTGGTCACGAATTCGCGCAGGAACAGGCCGCTCTTGACCAGCGAGCCCTCGGCCGAGCCGGCGTTCTGGAGGTCGCCGTACCAGCTGTCCATGTCGGCAACGTAGTCGTCGACGAGCGGGATCTGCCAGTAGCGCTCGCCGGCCCTCGATCCGGCGGCCATGACCTCGTCGTACCACGGCTGAGGAGTCCCGAACGCGCCGGTGACGAGGTGGCCGAGGGCGCGGGAGACCGCCCCGGTCAGGGTCGCCACGTCGACGAGGTGAGTCGCCCCGAGTGACTCGGCGTAGGTCAGGGCGTCACCCAGGATGAGCCGGCCTTCGGCGTCGGTGTTGGTGATGTCGACCATCTTCCCGTTCAGCGCCCGGACGATGTCGCCGGGCCGGGTCGAGTGCGGACCGGGCATGTTCTCGACCGCCGGCGCGAGGGCCAGGAGGGGCGTCCCCGGCGCCAGCCGCGCAACCGTCTCGATCGCGGCGATGACCGTGGCCGCGCCCGTCTTGTCGAGCTTCATCTCCTCCATGCGGTCGGCCGGCTTGATCGAGATGCCGCCGGAGTCGAAGCAGACGCCCTTGCCAACGATCGCCAGGTGTCGTCCCAGGGAGTCCTTCTCGCCGGCCTTGCCCGAGCGCATCACGATCATCCGGGGCGGGTTGTCGCTGCCTCGCCCGACGGCGATGAACATGCCCATCCCGAGCTTCTGGGCGCGCTCCGGCTCGATCACGTCGATCCACAGGCCGTTCCGCTTGGCGATGGCCGCGGCCTCGTCCGCGAGGACCTCGGGGCTGACGTCGTTCGAGGCCCGATTGGCCAGCGTTCGCGCAGTATTGGCGCCTTCTCCGATGATCCGGCCGCGCTCGGCGGCGGCGGCCAGG
Organism: Chloroflexota bacterium; assembly: GCA_039931975.1. Lineage (GTDB taxonomy): Bacteria > Chloroflexota > Limnocylindria > Limnocylindrales > CSP1-4 > Chersky-267. The sequence goes on from JBDTQW010000109.1 coordinate 6,757, forward strand.
CTGGTCGCGTCTCCGTCCGGGGCCACGACGATCAGCTCGTCGAGGACGGGCGGCGCGGTCTCGACCGTGTCGAGGTAGATCCCCTTCGGCTCATAGTGACCCTCGACCACGCCCCGGACGAGGAGCTCGACGACCGTCGCCGCGCCACCGTCGATCCGATCGGCGAGATCGCCGACCCAGACCGCCAGGCTGCTCACCTTGCGTCCCCCGAGGCGACGCTCGATGGTCGCCCCGAGCCGGTGGATCGTCTCGCGGTCGAGGGTGTCGGCGTCGCCGGCTCCGACCAGCAGGAGCCGTCCCGCCGGCAGGTCGCCAGATGCCGCGACGGTCGCGTTATAGCGCTTGCCGGTCAGCTCACCGAATGCAGCCAGGGCCTTGAGCTCACCGCCGCCCCGCCGATCGAGCTCACCCAGCGGGCCATCGAACCCCGGGTCGCCGACATATGGGACGGCCAGGACATCGGCGGCGACATCCCACGGCTGGTCGGTTGCGATACGCAGGTGCATCGAAGGAAGGTCCTCCCGGTGGAAATGGGCCACGATGTCGGGCTGCGGATAAGGCCGCCAGTGTAGCGGGCCTATCCGCCGCCCAACGGGCCGGCGGCGGCGTCCAGCCGGCCCCGGGCGTCTTCGATCGAGATGACCGCCTGGTTGAGCCCACCGCGGGCGACGTCGGCCATGATCACGATGAGCGCACGGCTGTCCGGTGGCAGCCGTGCCTGGGCGGCGGTCAGCTCAGCGAATGCGGCCTTGACGGCGGCGGTGACCTTGCCCTTGGACTGGCTCAAGAGCGTCCACGTCTTGTGCAGGGCCGAGTCGTAGGCCGAGTTCAGGTCGATCCAGCGGGTCAGGATCGCGACGTCGGTCGTCAGGCCAAGCCGGTCACGCAGAGCTCGCGACGTGACCAGGGCCTGGTCGGCCCGATCGAGACCGGCCAGTGCCTTCGTGTACTGGCCCTTGCGCCCGAGGCTGCCCGCTGCGGCCGTCTCGGTGTCGTGCGCGGCCAGGCTGGTCGTCAGCTCGATCGCAGCGATGCTGCCCCGAGTCAGCGCCGTCCACGAAGCGTCGAGGCCGTCGGTCGCCGACAACGCGGAGATGAGCCGGTCGTAGCGGGTCCGCACGCCCGCCCCGATCCGGGTCGCGTCGTCGGGCCCGATCCCGGGGATCGCCGCGAGCCGAGCGCGGAGGGCATCGGTCGCTTGGGCCACGACGGCGAGCTGGTCCTTGCCCGCGTCGGTCGCCGCCTGCAGGGCCGCCGTATCGCGGTCGACCAGAGCGGTCAGGGCGCGCCGGCCGATCGCACCGAGGGAGTCGACGTCATCGGACAGCCCGGCGAGGCCGCTAGAGGCGTCGTGGAGCCACGGGTCAAGCGCCTGGTCGGCCGCCCAGGTCAGCTCGGGGTGGGCGTCCGCGGTCGGAAGGCGATTCGCGGCGGTCACGAGCCCGGCCCCTCCGAAGGCCACGGCCGCCGCAAGCCCGAGCCAGCCGATCGGGGCGGCGATGCGCTGGACCCGCACCGGCCGGCGCGATCGCATCGAGCTAGGGCTCGGGCCCGGCGTTGGGGTCGAGGTCGGGCTCAGCGTCTGGCTGGGGCGCAGTGTCTGGCCGGGGCTTCGGCTGGTCCTCGGCCGCTGGCT
>JBDTQW010000110.1:0-8247 GCA_039931975.1 Chloroflexota bacterium
GCCCTCGCGTCTAGCCCTCGCGTCTAGCCCTCGCGTCTAGCCCTCGACGAGATGGACGTCGACGACGTGCTCGGCGGTGAACCAGACCTGGAGCTCGTTGCGGCGCAGGACATCGCTCATCAGGAGGTCATTCGAGCCCCAGTCGCCATTCTTCTCGGTGGCGTCGATCGCCTCGCGTACCTCCGCGATGATCGTCTCGTGGGCGTCGAGCAGTCGGCTGATCATGGCCGGGACTTCCTCGGCGCCGTCGGGTGGCCGCTCGATGTTGGTGATCTCGGCGACGTGGCGCGGATCGCTGACGGCGATCCCACCGAGGGTCTGCACCCGCTCGGCGATAAGGTCGATCAGCTCGAGCTGCTCCTCGGCGTGCTTGTCGAACAGGAGGTGGAGCTGGTAGAAGGTCGGTCCGGCCACCAGCCAGTGATGCTTCTTGTACAGGGCGTACAGGATGCTGGTGTCAGCCAGTACCTCGTTGAGGAGCCGGCAGCTCTCGGCGCGGGACTTGTCGGGCAGCGCCAGCGGGAGTTCGCGGAGCGTGCCGTAGCGCTGGATCTCGATGCGCGGAGCGTCGGTCTTCGGCTCAGGCGAGACGCGGTGGCCGTTGGTCCGGCGGCGGGTGGTACGGGTCGGGCTCATCGGGCCTCCTCGTTGTGCTGGTGGCTGACGCCAGAGGGTCCCATCCAGAAGGAGCCCGACCCTCGGGCGGAAGGTCGGGCCCCGGCCGCGAACGATACGGCCCGAGCCGGGTGCGCTGACATTCGTCGACCACGTTCCAGTCTTGCAGGCGCATTGCGGAGTCGGCCCGCGTCGGGAGACCGCGACCGGTCAATGGTCGCCGTCAACGGTTGCGGCGTGGATCTGCTCGTAGGCGCGGATCACGATCTCGGCCGCCTCCGTCGTGCGCCGGTCGCTCAACGGGCTGGCCGCGCGTCGTCGCCAGCGGTCGATCGCGGCGAGGGCCGATGCCCGGATCGCCTCCGGTCCCGCGTCCGCCCCCAGCCCGGTTCGTTGGGCGGATTGCTCCGCGCCGGTCAGCCGATCGATCTCGAGGCGTTCGTCCGGGGTCACCTCGACCGACCCGGTCAGGACAAGGTGGAGCAGGCGCAGCAGGGCGAGTTGCTCCGAGCCGGCTTCGACCCGCTCGATGTCGGCCGCGAGCGAGTTGCCTCCCGAGACGCCGCGTCGAGCAAGCTCGTCGGCAACGCCGCGCAGCGCAGCGAGCGCGGATCGGGCCTTGAGCGCATCCGAGCGCCCGGCGAACCGATCGGCGAGGATCCGCTGCAGGTCCCTGATGCCCGACGTCTCGAGCAAGGCATCCGACAGCTCCGTCGCCGTGGCGACCCGTCCCTCGACCAGCAGCCCGACCGCGAGTCGGAGGCCGAACAGCCCGAACCGCTCAAGCAGCTCCTCGCGGATGTCGGTCCCGAGCGGGTTCAGCTCGGCGTCGCGGAAGCGATCCACCGAGCGCAGCAGGGCATCGCGCCGGTCGGCATCGAGCCGCGCGATCTGGCGCAGCCAGGTGACCTGCTGCTCGCGCAGCGTGGCGCCGGTCTCGGCGATCAACCCGGAGATCGGCACGACCGCCGAAGCGAGCTCACGGATCCGGCCATCGGCCGCGTAGCGGGCGGCAACCGTCGTCGCCGATTTGAGGGCGTCTGGCCGGGCAGCGCCGATCTCGTCGGCCCGGGACAGGACGACGACCGCATTGATCGGCGAGGCATGGACCAGCGAGCGGTCGATGAAGGCCTCCAGGAACTGGGCATCGTAGCGATGCAGGTGGCGCATCAGATAGATGACGGCGTCGGCCTCGCCGGGGCGATCGCCGTCCTCGTCGAGGAGGGCTTCGGTGGTCCGGGCCGAGGTGCCCTCGTCGGCCGAGCCCAGTCCCGGGGTGTCGATCAACGTCAGGTCGGCCAGCGTCCGCGCGGGCCAGCCGACGTCGATCCGCTCGACCGTCGCCTCGTCGAGCTCACCGAGCTCGATCTGGAGGGCGCCGTCCTGCCTGCGGAACGGGAGCTGGAGGGTCCCCGTGGGGCGGAGCTCGGCGGCGACGCGATAGCCGAGGGCGTGGCGATACCAGGTGACGATGCGGGTGCACTCGCTGGCGTCGGTCGCCGCCAGGCGCTCGCCGACGAGGGCATTGAGCAGCGTCGACTTGCCCGCCTTGGTCCGGCCTGCGATGGCGACCCGGAGCGGCTCGTCGAGGCGCTGGATGGCCGCCTCCACGCCCGGACCGAGGTCGCTGCCTTCTGCCAGGCGCGCCACCTCGGCGGCGATCCGGCGGATCTCTCCGACGAGGTTCGCCGGCTCGGTCGACAACCTAACGGCCTCAGCCTACTGCGGAAGGTCGACGCAGTTTCCGGTGCCCTGGACGACCGTGTGGTCGGGGTTGGCGAACAGGATGCACATCTGGGTCGCCTGGGCAGGCTTGTCGCTGAGCTTGTAGTCCTTGAAGGGGATCGGGCCGGCATAGACGAACCAGGGACCCTTGGCGGGCATGCCGGCCTTCGTGGGCGGCACGGTGTCGAAGAAGAAGTGAACGTGCTTGCCGGGCAGGGCCTGCTTGTACCCGAACACCTGGTAGTCGACGACGTAGCGCCCGCCACTGACCGTGATGCCCAGGATCCGGGCCTGCTGACCTGAAGGCGTCGGTGTCGGAGTGGGCACAGGCGTCGGCGTGGCCGGTGCGATCGACGCGACCGAGGGTGCCGGGCTGGCCGGCGAAACGGCCGGGCTCGCGACGACGCCGATGCCGGAAGCGCTGGCGCTGGGCGAGCTGTTCGCGCCGCCGCCGCTCCGCGACAGGACCGCGAAGGCGGCCGCCGCGACCACGACGATCAATGCCAGCGCGGCGACGCCGGCGATGGCCAACCTCGGCGGCTGGCCAGACCGCGTCGTCGTCGGAGCCGGGGTGGTGCGCGTCGACTCGGCGGAGGCGATGGGGGCGGGCGCCTCGAGCGACGCACCCGCCCCGAGCGACGCACCCGCCCCGAGCGACGCACCCGCCCCGAGCTCCACGGTTGCGACGGCCGCAGCCGTGGCCGCGCTGCCGGCAGCCACCCCTTCGCCGACCGGGGTTGCGATCGGCTCGGTCGGGGCTTCCGCCCCGGCCGCCCGGCGGCTGCGCTCGGCGACCCAGGCGGCTCCAAGCGCCATGGTGTGCTTGGGGTGGGCATCCAGGGCGATCGGTCGCTCGGTCGCCTCGCGGACCATTTCAGCGACGAGCGGGATCCGCGAGCTGCCGCCGACGAGCAGGATGCGGTCGAGTCCGCTGAAGCCGAGGTCGGCGCTCCGCGCCGCACGATCCAGGGCGAGGATGGTCTCCCGGATCCGGGGCCGGATCATCGACTCGAATTCCTCCCGGGTGAGGCGGACGTCGGTCTGGATCCCGGGCAGGTAGACGGCGATCGTCGCGTCCGTGTCGGTCGAGAGACCCTCCTTGGCACGGCGGCACTCCTCGCGCAGCCTCGCCACGCCGGCCAGTGTCGCGGGGTCGTTCGGGTCGAGTACGACCCCCGCAGCCCTGACGGTCGCCATGACGTGGGCGAAGATCGCCTCGTCGAAGTCGATCCCGCCCAGGCGCTCCATGCCCTCCGGTCGGCCGAGCTGCTCGAAACCGTCCTCGGTCTTGCGCAGGATCGTTGCGTCGAACGTCCCGCCGCCGAAATCGTAGACCGCGATGACCTCCCCGGTCGGTACCCGCTCCTGGAGCGCGTAATGGAGCGCGGCGGCCTGGGGCTCGGTGATGAGCTCGACCGGTCCGATGTCGGCCTGGCGGACGGCCTGCCGGAGCAGGTCGATCTTGTACTCGCCGTAGCTCGCCGGATGACACACCGCGATCGCCGCCGGTGCGCCGCCCATCTGCACGGCGACCTTGCCTACGATGCTGCCCAGGAGATGGCCGATGAGCGCCTCGGCGCCGTATGGCGTCCCGCCGAGGATGATCGGGGTCGGATCGCCCAGGCGGCGCTTGAACTCACGGGCCGTGCGGACCGGCTCCGACAACGCTCGGCGCTCGGCGGCATCCCCCACTAGGACTTCGCCATCGGCGCGCAGGACGATCACCGACGGGATCGTGGCCGCCCGCTCGCCAAGCTGGAAGATCTCGAGCCGCTCGCCACGCGCGGTCGCGGCCGCCGAGTAGGTCGTTCCGAGATCGATCCCGAGCGAGTAATCCACCGACGGTCCTCCACCTCCGAGGGTCCCCGAGTGTACCCTCCGCGCGATGCCGGGAGCGGCGGTCGGCGCGTACACTCGGCATCGCTCGAACGCCACGGGAGGGTCGTTGGCGGATGCCCTCAGATCGCAACACGACGGCCAGGGCGGCAGCCCCGGACGCGGCCGAGGTGGCCGACCTTGTCGACGCCGTCGGGGCCGTCGCCGGATCGCGTGGCCGGGAGGACCTGGTCGGCCGGCTGGCCGAGGTGCGATCGCGCCTGGATCGCTCGGAGACCGTGATCTGCGTGGTCGGCGAGTTCAAGCAGGGCAAGAGCGCGCTGATCAACGGCCTGCTCGGTGCCGACGTCTGCCCGGTCGACGACGACCTGGCCACGATGGCGGTGACCACGGTCCGCCACGGCGAGCGCCCGACCGCGACCGTCCATCGACGCGAGGCCGGCACGGCCGTGATCGAGACGATCGACCCGGGCGACCTGGCCGGCTGGGTGACCGAGCGCGGCAACCCCGACAACCGGCTGAACGTCGACGGCGTCGAGGTCGGCTTCCCGCATCCACTCCTCGAGCGCGGCGTCACCCTGGTCGACACGCCCGGGATCGGCGGGCTGAACGCCGCCCACGCCGCAGCCACTCTGGCGTTCCTGCCCGTCGCCGACGCGCTGGTCTTCGTCACTGATGCGTCGGCCGAGCTGACCCGGCCGGAGCTCGAGTTCCTGGCCAGTGCGGTCGACGCCGGGCCACTCATCGTGGTTGCCCTGACCAAGATCGACATGTACCCGGAGTGGCGGCGGATCCTGGCCATCGATGAGCGCCGGCTGAGCGAGATCGACCTGGGGGTCCGCCCGTTCGCCCTCAGTGCGGCCCTTCGGACCAGCGCCCGCGACCTCGCTGACGCGGCGCTCGAGCAGCAGAGCGGCTTTCCGGCCCTGACCGAGACGATCCTGCGGGACGTCACCCTGCGTGCCCGCGCCGGGGCCGTGGAGGGCGCCTTCCGCGAGATCCGAAGCGCATTGGAGCAGCTCCGCGAGCCACTGGTCATCGAGCGCCAGGCGGTCGAGCGGCCCGAGGCGGCTGCCCGCCTGGAGACCGACCTGGGTGAGGTCCGGGATCGCCTGGCCGCGCTCGGCCAGGCCGGTGCCCACTGGTCGGTCCGGCTCGACGACGAGTTCGCGGCGCTCAAGGCTCGGGTCGCGTTCACGTTCGCCGGCCGGATGCGTCAGATCCTGCGCGATGCCCAGGACGAGATCGAGCGGGTCGATCCGGGTCGGGCCTGGAACGAGGTCAGCGCCCGAGTCCAACAGCAAGTTGCCGACGCTGTCCGGGCCGCCTTCCTCGAGACGACCGAGGGCGCGGCCGGGATCCAGGCCGGGATCAGCCAGCTGCTCGCAGACGAAGAGGGCACGTGGACCGACGACGGCGAGCCGATCTCGTTCGACGCGAGCAGCCTGTGGCAGGACGGGCAGGCCTTCGGTGGCACCGTTCGCTCGGGGGTCGTCGCCGGCTTCGGCCTGCTCGCCGGGGCCGCCGTCGGTGTCGAGATGCTGGGCATGCTCGGCGCCCTGCTGGGGACAGCGCTGGTCGGTCCGGCGCTGCTCGGCGCCGCCCTGTTCTTTGGCGGCAAGGAAGTGGCCGGTGAACGTCGCCGCCAGCTGACCGATCGGCGTCAGCAGGCCCGGACATTCGTCGGCCAGTTCGCTGAGGACGTGCGTTTCGAGGTGGACGGCCGCCTCGCGACTCTGTCCGGCCAGCTCCAGCGCGACATGCGCATCCGCTTCGGGGAACGGATCGCGGAGCTGGCGCGGACCTACCGGGAGGCCGCCGCCGCGATCGAGCGAACGATGGCCCGCTCCGCTTCCGAACGCGACGAGCGCCTCCGCGAGTTGTCGCGCCAGCTGGGCCCGCTCGAGGAGCTGGCCGCCCGGACCGACGCGCTGGCCGCCTCGGCGACCGAGGCGGCCTGAGTGCGAGCCGCGAGGCTCGCCGGGCTCGTCCTCGTCCTGGGGTTGTCGCCGGCCGCCTGTGCCGGCCCGATGGGCTTGCCGACCCAGGGCCCGGCGGGTGCTTCGCCCGGCATGACGCCCGGCTCCACGTCGGAGGTGCCGTCGGCGCCCCCGTCGGAGCCCTCGCCGACACCCGCCGAGAGCGGATCCCCCAGCCCCGATCCGGCAGTCCGTCTCGCCGCGGCCAGGGCGTACCTGGCTGCCGCCCGGGCCTATAACACAGCCAAGCGGGCCTTGTCGCCGAATGCGACCCGAACCTTCGAGGAGACCCGCACCTACTACCGGGACCTGGCCAAGGCCGAGCACGCGTTCCTGGTGGCGATCCGAACGGTGGACTTCCCGGCCGACGCCCGATCGCGGGTCGACCTGCTCCTGAAACTGACCGCCGAGTCCGAGGCTTGGCAGCTCAAGGGCAGCGCGACCGGGACCCGCTCGGCCCTGGACAAGATCCAGCCCTCGATCGTGCGCGCCGACCAGGCCGCCTCGCTGGCCGCGGATCTGCTGCGCCGGGACCTCGGGCTGCCGCCGATCTACCTGTAGCTTGTCATCGCGGCCTGGTTCGGTCCGCCAGCGGACCACGCCGTCAGACGCCGCCGCTGGTCAGGCGGGCAGGGTCGTCCTGAGGTAGGCACCCTGACACACCGGACAGCGGCGTCGCTCCGGCACGCGCTCGAGGTGGGTCTGCAGGCGATGGTCGCGGCTCTCGTTGAGGAAGCTCCGACCACACATCGTCAGCAACAGGCTCCGCCCGGTCGGCGGACCTGGGGCGTTTCGATCGACGACGTGCCAGTCGTCGTTCGGTGGCCGGGTGATCCAGGTCGTCATCGTTCCTCGCTGCGCCCGTGGCGAGTGCATCACGGGCGGACTAGGGTAGGCCCTCTGGCAAGCCATGCCGGCCGGGAACGAGAACGCCCGAAGGAACCCCGATCACTAGCTGGTCCAATCAATGTAAACACCGACTGGATCACTAGATGTTCGTGACTCCTTCGAGCACGGTCGACGATGCGACCAGGACGATGGCGGCCGCATCGCGAGACCCCGGCCAGGTCTTGCAACCACGTGGCAGCAGCAGCCGCACGGGCCTTGACCCGCGGCGCGGGACGCCGGACACTCGATCGATGCGCTGGCTCCTGGTGTTCGCAATGCTCGGGTTCGTGACGATCGGCCTCGTCTCGGTCGTCCTCCGGGCCTCCGGGGCGGCCGACTGCTCGGCGCGGGCGCAGACCGAGCTCATCGCCTGCGCGGCCGCGCCGCCGCCCTTCGAGATCCCCCTCGCGTTGGGCGTCGAGATCGTGGCGCTGGCGGTCGTCGGCACCGAGGTCTCGCGCGCCCGTCGCTAGGTCGGTGCCCCAGCCCGTCGGCCGACCGGGTCCTCTGCGGCCCCGAACACCAGGGCCGCGTTGAGTCCGCCGAATCCGAACGAGGTCGACAGGACCCGCCGATAGGATCCGGACCGGCCCACCGTGAGGAGTCCCGGCAGATGGGCGGCGATCTCATCGCTCGGCTGCTCGAGATTGACCGAGGGCGGGACCCAGCCATCCCGGATGGCCAGGGCGCAGATCGCCGCCTCGATGGCTCCGGAGGCTCCCAGCGGGTGACCGTACAGCGCCTTGGTGCCGCTGACCGGGACCCGCGCACCGTCGCCGAGGACCGCCGCGATGGCCCTTGACTCGGCCAGGTCGCCGATCGGCGTCGCCGAGGCATGGGCGTTGACGTAGTCGACTTCGGCCGCGGCGACGGCCCCGTCCTCGAGGGCGATCCGCGCGGCGCGGGCCGCCTGGGTCCCGTCCGGTCCCGGTTGGACCATGTGGTGTGCGTCGGAGCTGGCGCCATAGCCCCGGATCTCCGCATAAGGGACCGCTCCCCGGCGCTCGGCGGCCTCGGCCAGCTCGAGGACGAGCAGGGCCGCTCCCTCGCCCATCACGAAGCCGTCGCGGCTCGCATCGAAGGGACGTGCGGCGGCTTCCGGTCGATCGTTCCGCCCGGCCGACAAGGCGCGGATGATGTCGAACGCACCGAAGGCCAGCGGGCTGAGCGGCACCTCGGCGCCGCCCGCGATCGCCGCGTCGAT
>JBDTQW010000111.1:0-7738 GCA_039931975.1 Chloroflexota bacterium
GATGAACTTGCAGTCGGGGTAGCGCGAGCATCCGACGAACGGGCCGAACCGGCCGCGCTTGGCAACGAGCGTCCCGCCCTCGGTCGCGCCGCACTTGGGGCAGGTCTCGCCGACGCCGGGCAGGACCGGGGCGTCCTCCTCCTCCCCCGGCAACGGCCGGGACTCCTTGTGCTCCGGATACAGCGAGCAGGCCAGGAACTTGCCATTGCGGCCCAGCCGGACCACCATCGGGTGACCCTCGGAGCAGACCTCGTCCGATGGCTCGGTGGTGAAGTCCTTGCGGCGCAGGACGGACCGCTTCTCGTCGACCAGCTCCTTGAGCGGCCCGTAAAACTCGCGCAGGAGCGGCACCCAGGGCCGCTCGCCGCGAGCGATCTCGTCGAGCTCGTCCTCCATCCGGGCGGTGAACGCCAGGTCGACGTAGCGACCGAAGTGATCGACCAGCAGGTCGGTCACGACCTCGCCGATCGGCTCGGGGTGGAGCCGGCGCTCGATAACCTTGACATAGCCCCGGTCGACGATCGTGGAGATCGTCGCGGCGTAGGTCGACGGTCGGCCGATCCCGTGCTCCTCGAGCGACTTGATCAGGGTCGCCTCGGTGTATCGCGGCGGCGGCTCGGTGAAATGCTGGGTCGGGTCCACCTCGATAACCTCGGTCAGGTCGCCCTGGGCGAGTGGCGGGAGCGCTCGCTCGGCCTCCTCGGCCGAGTCATCCTGGCCCTCCGTGTAGACCCGGCTGAAGCCATCGAACACGGTTTTCGTCGCACTCGCCCGCAGGCCGTAGGCGTCGGCCGACAGCTCGGCGGTCGTCGTCTCGAGCTCCTTCTCCTTCATCTGGCTGGCGAGAGCACGCTGCCAGATGAGCCGATACAGCCGGGCCTCGTCCCGACCAAGGACCTTGGCCATCTCCTCCGGATCGCGCCGGAAGGAGGTCGGCCGGACGGCCTCATGGGCCTCCTGCGCGTTGCGGGTCTTGGTCTTGAACGGACGACCCTTGGGCATCGTGTAATCGCGACCGTAGCGCTCGCCGATCACCTCGCGGGCTTCGCCCATCGCCTGCCCCGAGAGCGCCACGGAATCGGTCCGCATGTACGTGATCAGGCCCATCTGCCCGTCGGGCGTGTCGACGCCTTCGTACAGGCGCTGCGCGACCGACATCGTCCGCCTGGGGCTGAAGCTGAGCTTGCGACTGGCCTCCTGCTGGAGGGTCGAGGTCGTGAACGGCGGTGCCGGGCTGCGCTTCGAGCGCTTGACCGCGATCCCGTCGACCACCGGCCGACTCGCGCGCAGCGCGGCAACGTGGCGCTCCGCCGTCTCGGCGTCGCCGATGACCGGCTTCTGGCCGTCGATCTTGACGAGATCGGCGCTGAAGCGCTCTCCGCCCGAGGCCGCCAGGAGTGCCGCGATGGTCCAGTACTCGACCGCCACGAATGCTCGGATCTCGCGCTCACGGTCGACCACGAGCCGGACCGCGACCGACTGGACCCGGCCGGCCGACAGCCCGGAGCGGACCTTGCGCGAGATGAGCGGACTGAGCGTGTAGCCGACCATCCGATCCACGATCCGGCGGGTCTGCTGGGCATCGACCAGGTCCTGGTCGATCTGGCGCGGGTGGGCGAACGCCTCCTTGATCGCCGACTCGGTGATCTCGCTGAAGGTCACGCGGGCGGTTCGCTCGGGCGTCAGTCCGATGGCCTCGGAGACGTGCCACGCGATGGCCTCGCCCTCGCGGTCGAGGTCCGTGGCCAGATAGACCTTGCCAGCCCCACGGGCCGCCTTCTCGATGGCGGCAAGCTGGCGATGGCGGTCCGGCGAGATCTCGTAGGTCGGCGCGAAGTCGTGGTCGACGTCGACCCCGAGCTTGCCCTTGCCGGGGTTCTCGGGCAGGTCGCGGACATGCCCGTAGGAGGCCAGAACCGTGTAACCGGGCCCGAGGTAGCGCTCGATCGTCTTCGCCTTGGCCGGCGATTCGACGATCACCAGATCATCCTTGCTCATGACGTCCGGGAGTCTAGCACCGGCCCCTTCGCGCGCGATTCACGCGGGCGGACGTCGCTGGCGGGCGTCGAGGTCAGGCGTCGCGCACCCGGCGCAGGAAGTCCTCGTCGATCTCGAGATCCGGCTCCGGCTCGGTCGTGGGCACGGGCAGCCCCGCGGGCACGGCCGGTCGTTCCACGTCGGCGCTCTCCGCCAGCGCGCCGGGCGACATCTCGATGAACCGCAGGTGGATGAGCGGAAACAGGAAGACCGACTCGATGTGATCGGCGAAGACCGGCCGCTTGCCGTTCAGCTCGCGCAGGTTGGTACACAGCACGGCGACGTCCGAGGCCTGCGGGATGGAATACAGATCGGCGAGCAGCGGCTGCTCGTTGTTGATGTGCAGGACGACGTTCCGGATCAGCGGGGATCAGCCTTCCCAGAAGTCGATGACGAGGCGGACCCGGCCGTGGCCGACCCAGACCCCGATCCCGGCGTACTTCATCTTGGGCGACATCATGTTGGCATAGTGGCAGTAGCCGCCACACGGCTTCTCGCTCTGGAAGTAGAGGTGCGTTCCGAGGACCGATGCGAACGGATTGGGCGCCGAGCGGCAGCCCAGGTTCTCCCGGTAGTCCCCGGCGTAGCCGGCGCGGCGAAGCCGAACGCCCGGGTCACCGTCGGCGAAGTGGCTGCAGATCCCGGTCGAGACAAGGTACTTCGCGTACGGTCGCGAGACCTCTCTGCTGATGCCCGAATGGAGGATGAGGGCGGAGATGCCGCTGCCGCCGGGGCTGCTGCAATCGCCGCCCGAGGTGACCCAGCCACCGCCCCGGGTGCAGTTCATGAGCTTCAGGTAATACAACTCGACGGCGTGCCAGGTCCCAGCCCCGATCCCTGAGCCGTGTCCGATGTGGCTCGAGCCGCCGCCCGACGAGCCGGCGCGGGGCTTGGCCTCGACCTTGAACGTCGCCGCCTTGGCCAACGCCAGCGGCGTGCCGCCGCGATCCGTGGCAGTCGTGGCCACCTGGACGATGACCTTGGCCTCGAAGGCGAACACTGCGGCCGGCTTGAACACCAGGACGGTGTCGCGATCGGCCCACGTGAACGTGCCCTTGAGCTTCTTGGTCCCGATCCGGGCGCTGAACGCCGCCTCGGTCGAGGCCCGATCCATCCGGGCGGTGAACCGGACCGACAGGGGGGCAGTCCGCGAGGCGTCGGTCGAGCCGGCGAACGGCCGGAAGCGAACGATGCCGGGTCCCTTCGCGGTTTGCACGGTCAACACTGCCGGAGCGGTCGTCTCGGCTCCATCCCGATCGGGCACGGAACCGATGAGCGAGACGGTGTAGACCGTGTCCGAGGCGAGCGTTTCGGTCGGCTGGAAGGTGACCGTCGTGCCGCCGGCCGCGGTCGTGGCCGTCGCGAAGGTGCCTTCGACGGCAGGCTCGACATGGAATGCCCGCTCGACGGCGGACTCGTCCACCGGGCCGTCGAAGGCGACGACGAACGATGTCGCGGTCGGGATGCGGCCCTTGTCGGCGAGGTCGACCGCCGTGATCCGCGCGCCCACAGCGCCGCGGGTGGTGAACACCGAGCGGGCGGGACCGGCGAGCTGGTGGCCGGTTCGGTCGAGTGCCTCGGCCGCGATCGTCACGGTGTAATAGGCGCCGAGCTTCCAGGCGGCCTTGGGGGCGATCGTGAGCGCGCGGCCAGTGGCGTCCCACGCCAGGCTCACGTCGGTCGTCGGGGTGATGCGCAGGGCCGCCGCCACGCTGGCCGGATCCATCGCGTCGCTGAACGACAGGCGGACCGGCTCGCGCAAGCCATGATGCGGCTCGATGCTGCCGGCGAGCGCTGCCGGCCCGAGCTCGGTGACCGTGACGGGTGGGCGAGCCACGATGGTGTTCGGCGCCGCGAGCCCGAGAGCCACGATCGCGCTGATCGCGACGGAGCCAACCCCCAGGCCGATCCGGCCCGCGAGCATGCGCCGGGCGAGGACCGGTCCGTATACCATCGCGAGGACGGGGACGGCCAGCGCCGCGGCGGCGAACTTTCGCAATAGACAGTCTCCTGGCTCGTTGCCTGGGGTCAGCGGCTTCGTGCGGCTGTCTGATCGTCTGAGGGTCCGGCCTCGTCGATCGCTGGCTAGCCTAGCACCGGATCGTGCTCGACGGCAACCTTGGGAGCCACGGCGGCCAGCGTGCCGACGGGCCGGTAGCGACCGTAGGCCGAGATCACGAGCTCGCGCATCTCGAGCAGGGTCAGGGTCCCGAGGACGGTCGCAATCGGCAGGTCCGTCCGCTCCGCGAGGTCATCGGCGGTCGTGGCACCGTCGACGAGAGCCGCAGCGACTCGCGCCTCCGTCCCGCCCAGCATGGCGAGGATCGCCTCGCGCGACGGGCCTGCGGCTGGGGCCTGGGAGGCGTCGCGGGTCGATCCCACGAGCCCCAGATCGTCGACGAGCTCGGCGATCCCGGCCACGATCCGCGCTTCGCCGGCGAACGCCCGCAAAAAGGCCAGGCAACCGGCCGACGTCGGGGCATCGATCGAACCCGGGACGAGGAAGCAGCCGCGGCCCTGCTCGAGAGCCCAGCGGGCAGTGATCAGGGCACCGCTACCGGCCGCGGCCTCGACCACGACCGTGGCATCGGCCAGTCCGCTGATCAGCCGGTTCCGACGGGGAAAGGTGCCTTTCGACGGGTGGGCATCCGGCGGCAGCTCCGACACGACCGCGCCGCCGGTCTCGACGATGGCTTTGGCGAGCCGGACGTGGGCCCGCGGGAACAGGCGGTCGTGACCGGATCCAAGCACAGCGACCGTGGGCTGGCCGGCGGCGACGACGGCGGCGTGGGCGGCCCCGTCGATGCCGACGGCGAGGCCCGATACGACTACCGCCCCTGCCCTGGCCAGCGCGTCGGCGATCCGGGCGGCGACCCGCCGACCGGGTTCGGTCGGTCGACGGGTGCCCACGATCGCGATCGCCTGGGGAGTGTCAAGGGTGGCCGTGGCACCGCTCACGAACAGGACGTGAGGCGGCTCTTCGACCGTGCGGAGGCGAGCCGGGTAGGCGTCGTCGTCGATGGTGAGGACGGCGATGCCCTCCGTACGCAACCGAGCCACGACCCCGGCCGAGTCGGCTGCAGCCGCAGCCAGGCCCTCGACCGTGGGCTGTGGCAGGCTCCGACGGTCCCCTGCCGGGCCGTTCCGGATGATCCGGCGGCCGGCCTCGGTGGCGGCCAGCTCCACGACCCGCTGCGCCCCGCCGTGCTCCCGGAGCAGCAGAGCGAAGGTGGCCTGGCCGAGGCCGTGGACCGACGCCAGGACAGCCCAGGCCTCGCGCTCGCTGACCACTCGTCAGCTGGCGAGCCGGCCGGCGTACGGCCCGCTCGGGACCCGGAACCGGGCGGCCTCTTCCAGGTGCTCGCGGCGAACGGTGGGCGCCCCGGCCAGGTCGGCGATCGTGCGAGCCACCCTCAGCAGTCGACCGACCCCGCGGGCCGACAGTCCCGCCGCCGCCGCGATCGATGCGGTCAGCGCCTCGTCGGTCGGCCGCAGACCGCACGCTGCCCGCAGGCGGCTGCCCTCGAGTCGCGCGTTGACCACGCGTCGATGAACCAATGCCAGGTCCCGGGCTGCCGCGATCCTTGCCGCCACGATCGAGCTCGGCTCCGGCCGCTGCCGCCCGAAGAGCTGGGCGTGGGCCACCGGCGGCATCTCGACCCAGAGGTCGATCCGGTCGCGGAGAGGACCGGACACCCGACCCGCGTAGCGCTCGGGGACGCCTGTTCCGCAGCGACAGGCGCCGGCATCGGTGCCGACTCCGCCACACGGGCACGGATTCATCGCCGCGATCAGCTGGAATCGTGCAGGGAGGGTGACCGAGCCGCCGACCCGGACGATGGCGACCCGACCGTCCTCCATCGGCTGACGAAGGGCCTCGAGGACGTCCCGCCCGAATTCGGGCAGCTCGTCGAGGAACAGGACACCGGCGTCGGCCCGGGTCACCTCGCCCGGAGCGAGGCGCGGCCCGCCGCCGAGCATCCCGGCGTAGCTGATCGTGTGGTGCGGTGCCCGGAACGGTCGGGTGCGCACCAGTTCGCCGAGCGGACCGTCCCCGGCCGCCGAGACGATCGCCGAGGCTACCCTGGCCTCTGCGTCCGATAGCGGCGGCAGCAGCCCCGGGATGGTCCGCGCGAGGAGTGTCTTGCCCGAGCCCGGCGGGCCGATGAGCACCAGACCATGGCCCCCCGCGAGGCAGATCTCGAGCGCCCGGCGTCCGAGCGCCTGGCCGCGAACGTCAGCCAGGTCGGGGACCTCCGAGCTCAGCGGGTTCGCACCCCGGCCAGGCGACCCACGCTGCCCGGGTGCATCCGGGTCGGGGTCGCCCGCGGCGGCCAGCTCGACCCGCTCGGGGACCCGGATCGTGGAGCGGCGCCGGGAGCCTGCCCGCCGGAGACCGGCCAGGACCTCGCCCAGGCTCGCTGCGGGGTGGCACTCTATCCCGTCGGCCAGGCGGGCTTCGACGGCGGCGTCGACCGGCACCACCACCCGTCGGGCACCGCGTCGCAACAGGGCATCGACCATCGGCAGGATCCCCGGCACCGAGCGCAGGTCGCCGCCGAGCGAGAGCTCGCCGATAAACGCCCAGCGGCCGCTCGCCCGGACCTGCTCGGACCCGAGCAGGATCCCGACAGCGATGGCCAGGTCGAGCGAGGCACCGGCCTTGCGCAGGTCGGCGGGAGCGAGATTGACGGTGATGCGTCGTGGCGGGAACGCGAGGCCGCTGTTCCGGATGGCCCCCCGAACGCGCTCGCGTGCCTCCTGCAGCGCCGCGTCGGGGAGGCCCACGATCGTGAATCCGGGCAGCCCCGGTGCCACGTCGACCTCGACCCGGATGACCCGGCCCTCGATCCCCTGGAGTGTCGCGGAATGGACGGTGGCCAGCACCGAGGGAGGCTACCCGCGTGCGCTCAACCGGGGCTTATCCCGACCTCCGCACTGTCCGGCGCCGGGTTGCCCGCGCGGGTCTATCGAGCGCGGGCGGCCAGCTGCGGGGCGTCGCCGGGGACGGCGGAGGCCTTGTCGAAGGCCCGGGCAAAGTCGTGGAGCGACCGGCCCAGGGGCGAGTCGGCCTTCGTGAACATGAACGGCGAGCCGCTGTTCAGGGCGCTGATCGCGCCGCGGTACTCGTTCAGGATCTGGTGATCGATCGGCCGCTTGAGTGCGCTCTCGGCGTTCTTGACGTTGATGCCGGTGAACGCGTTCGAGCGGTTCAGCACCAGGCGGACCTTCTGCTGCTCGACCCCCAGGTGGCCGACCGTCTCGAGGACCAGGCGAACGTTCTTGAGACACGACAGGTCCGCGGTCATGACCACGAAGAAGATATCGGCCGCGTCGAGGATCTTGAGGTTGACCTCATCGAGCCGCTTGTCGATGTCGATGATCACGTAGTCGTACAACGAGCGCAGGTTGTCGAGGATGAGCGGGATGTGCTCCTCGGTGACGAGCTCCGCGGTCTCCGGCGAGGGCGGCGCCAGGAGCAGGTCGATGCCCGAGTCATGGCGGACGACCACCGACTTGATGATGTCGGCGTCGATCGAGGTCGCGGTGACCACGTCGAGGATGCTCTTGCGGTCCAGGCCAAGGTCGAGGAAGACGCGGTGGTCCCCGAACTGGAGATTGGCATCGACCAGCACGACCTTCCGTCCGAGCTCGCGATGGAGGGCGATGGCGGCATTGATCGCGATCGTGGTCGTGCCGA
>JBDTQW010000112.1:0-7721 GCA_039931975.1 Chloroflexota bacterium
CCACCGGGAATGGTCAGCCGAGCGGCTTGAGCCGGGCGATCGGGATGACTCGGTCGGTCTTTGACGGGTATTCCGCGAACTGTGCGTGTTCCGCCCCATGCCGGTCCCACAGCGCGTCGCGGTCGGCCCCTTCCGCGACCGTCGCGCTGGCCTGGAAGGTCTTACCGTCGGCTTCGACCGTCACGACTGGATTCGCCACGAGGTTCGTGAACCACGCCGGATCCTCGGGTGCGCCGCTCTTCGACCCGACCACGACGTAGGCGTCCCCATCGTGCGAGAAGGTCACGACGGCCGTTCTCGGTTTGCCGCTCTTCGCCCCGGTCGTCGTGAGGACCATCACGGGGCGTCCTTCGAAGTAGCCACTCGTGGGCCGGCCGTTGGCGCGTATGTCGGCTATCAGGTTCTTCGTCCAGTCGGCGTAGTCGGTCATCGGAGATCCTCGGGCTCAACGGCACTTCGGTTGCGTAAGCAATCCAGATTTCTGCGGACAACCCTCGATCTGCTCGCTGTACACTGGACTGGTTCGCAACATCTAGACATAACTGCCCTTATCGGCAGTGAGTTGCCTCGGGCACCGGCCCGAAGCAACCGGCACGCGATCGCGGTCGGCGGGGGTCGCTCCTGTCACGGAGCGATCAGCACCAAGCTCGGAAAGTACGTGCGGTAGCGCGTCGCGTCGCGGGTGAGCAGGCGGTAGCCAGCTACTGCGGCATGGGCCCCAATGTAGAAGTCCGGGAGCGGCGAACGCTTGAGTCCTCCGCCACGACGGTAGCGCAGGAAGCACTTGCCAGCCAGAAACCCGGCTTCATACGGGAGGTCTTCGCGCCGATAGAGGTCGATCGGCAGGGCTGCCTCGAGGTCTTCGATCGCCCTGAACCCGATGGAGACCTCCGCGTAGACGAGCGGATTGATCACGAGAATGGCCTCGTCCGCGACGCGCTCGAGCGTCCGGCCCGACCAATCGCTCCAGTCTGGGTCACTCGTTGCAACGTCCAGGAGCACGTTGCTGTCGACCAGGACGGCGTCCATCAGTCACCGCGGGTATGCGCCATGATCTCGTCGGTCGTCATCCGGACCTGACCCCCGGACTGACGCAACCGCTGGACCGCTCTTGCCCCTCGCGACGGCCGTCCACTTGCTCGGGCCTTGACGATCTTGACATCACCGCCCTCGACGATGAACTCCACGTCCGTGTTCGGTAGCAGCCCCGTCCGCTCCCGGACTTCCTGGGGGATGGTCACCTGCCCCTTGGAGGTGATTCGCACGGCTCGACTCCCATTGTGTTCTTACTGGAGACAGTAAGACTAATGGGCAAACAGGTCAAGTGGCCATCTCGCCGTCACACGGTCCGACAGGCTAGGTACACGTAGAGCGGCAGGTCGAGCGCGACGTGGATCGCGATCGGCAGCAGGAGCGAGCGCGTCCGGATCGCCACGATGCCGGCCAGGAGACCACCAAGGGCCAGCGCTGCCGTCAGCGGCAACGCTCCGGCGATGATGTCGGGCCCGCCGTGGGCCAGACCAAACACGATCGCCTGAAGGACGACCGCCGGGACCAGCCCGATCACCCGGGCCGACCAGCCCATCAATGCGCCGCGGTAGGCGAGCTCCTCCATGATCCCGTTGGCCAGCGCGAAGACCAGTGCCGGCAGCAGCGTCAGCGGGTCGGAGGTGTCGAGGCCGAAGGCGCCGAAGAACGGTCGGGCCAAGGTCGGGCCTACGGCCAGGCCCAGGACGGCGAAGAGGCCGAAGCCGGCGAGGCTGAGCAGGATCGTCCGGGACGACGGCCGACGCAGCCACAGGCTGGCCGCCGGGGCCCGGAGGAGGATCGCCAGGAATCCGAGGACGCCGAGTACCAGGATCGCTTCCAGGACGCGCCACACAGCCGGCGGTGAGGTGATGCTCGCGCAGTCGAGTCCGGTCGGATCGGCGCTGGGCGGAGGGATCAGGCCGAACGCGAGGCTCACAGCGACCGGCACCGGGCCGGCCCAGGCCCAGCGCACGGGCGCCTGTCGGCGGATCGCCACGAGCGTACCGGCCACGAGCGCCACCAGGACGGCGAGGCGGGTCTCACCGATGGCTGCCGCCAGCAGCACCAGGACGATCGGCAGGAGGGCACGTGCCGCCCCGGCCGGATCCCGCGGCAGGACGGCCCGGACGGTCACGGCCCGACGTTGCTGCCGGTGACGACGATCAGGGCCGCGCCGTCGGGCGGGTCGGCATCGGCCAGGAGGCCCGCCCACGACGCCGCGGCCGCCGCTTCGACAGTGATGCCGAGCTCGGCGGTCAGCTCGACCTGGGCGCCCGCCAAGGACGCCTCCGGGATGAGCCGCATCTCGTCGACCCGGCCCACCATCATGGCAAGCGCCGCCGGCACGGGTACGCGGGTGGCGATCCCGTCGGCGGTCGTCGCGGCGGTTTCGGTGGTGATCGGTCGGCCCTGTTCCCAGGACAGGGTCATCGAGGGCGCCGCGTCCGACTGGATGCCGACCACGCGACATGCCGGGGCGCTGACCCGCAACCAGGCGCCCACGCCGACGATCAGCGCCCCGTTGCCGACCGGGACGTAGGCGGCGCCCAGCGCCGGCAGGTGTCCCGCCGCGATCGCGTCGGTCAGCTCCAGGGCCAGGGTGCCCGCTCCCCGGGCGATCCGCGGGTCTTCGCCGTCGACCAGGAGGTGCGCCCCGCTGCTCCAGGCGTGGGCCTCGGACGCCGCGCGGGCCGCGTCGAAGTCGTGGCCTTCCTGGACCACCGTCGCCCCGAGCCCCCGGATCCGGTCCAGCTTGCGCGTGTTCGCGTGCTCGTCGGCAAAGACCGTGACCGGCACACCGTGAGCCCGTCCCGCGAAGGCAACCCCCTGTCCGAAGTTGCCCGTCGAGGCGACCACAACCGGTCGGTCCGGGCCGAGGATTCCCTCCCCCACCAGTCCCGCGATGGCGTGCCAGGTGCCTCGACCCTTGAAGGCCCGGATCGGGTTGACCGTTTCGACCTTGACCACGACCGTCCGTCCGGCGCGGGCGGACAACCCCTCATGGACGAACTGGGGCGAGCCCGTAAACGCCGGATGGATGGTCGCGGCGGCCGCGCGGATCGCCTCGGGACCGAGTGGGTCTGCGGCGCGGCGATCGACGGCCATGGTCGCGATGATGCCACGCGCCGCAGCCGACGGTTCGGGACCCTCGACGTGCGGTCAGCGAGTCCGTGCAGCGACGACCGGGGCATCAGCCGGACGCTCGGTCGCGACGACCGCGGCGGCTCGCCCGGAGTCATCGCCCCCGACGCCAGCCGGCTCGAGCTCAGCGCCCGTGAGTTGGGCTCGGTGGCGTTCCACCAGGTTCGGGATGAGCTCAGACCAGTTGTGTCCGACGACCCGGACCCGGACCCGCCAGGCCTTCGCCACGGCGGTCTCGAGCAGCTGCCGCTCGCGCGAGCGCAGTGCCGCGTAGTCGAGCTCGCCGAAGGCGATCATCGGCGCGAACGCGGCGAAAGGCGGGAAGGTGTAGGCGTCGTCGGTGTTCTCGATCAGTCGGTCGATGGTCAGCTCGAAACCGGGCACCTCGGCCAGGGCCGGTGCCCCGCGCTCCATGAGGACGATCGAGTCGATCGGGGCCCGGTCGGTCATGTCGCAGTCGATCAGCGACTGGACGTGGTACTTCGGCGGCGGGACCAGAAGCTGGACCCAGGCGTTGATGGTCACGATCGGGACGTTGAGCCGGCCCAGCGCGTGACCCGCGGAACGGCCACCCTTGGAGTGGACCCGGCTGCGGATGGCCAGCATCACTCGGTCGGCCCGGGGCAGCGCCCGGTCGTTGACCGCGCTCATCGTGTGCGAGCTCAACGTCATCGGCTTGGGATAGCTCAGGATCTCGCCGCCGGCCGTAACGATGGCCATGTCGTCCGAGATGAAGCCCCAGCTGCGCTGCATCAGGAGCCGCAGGACGGTGCTCGTCTTGCCCGTATCGGTCTCGGCCGACATGATCACGGCCCCGCGTTCGGCATCGATCGCGGCACAGTGCAGCAGCACGTACCCGCGCGAGACGAGCCAGAAGCGCAGGAGCGGTTCCACCATGTTCGTGTAGAGCACGTGATGAGACCAGGTCAGCAGCCAGTTGGCGTCGAGCTCGACCCGGTCGCCGATCGACGCGTCGAAGGCCGCTGCCAGGGCACCGAAGTGCTCGCGGTAGCGGATGACGCCGTCGTCGCCCTTAACCGTGGCCACGTGGAGCCGCAGACCGCCGCCGAGGAGCTTGCGCCGGATGACGATGTCCGGCTCGACCCGATGGGTCACGTTGAACGCGGCGAGCTCCGGCAAGTTGACCGTCGAGGTGATTCGGACGATGCCGTGGACGTCGTACTGGTAGGCGCCGTCGAGGCGGACCTGCTCGCGCCGATCGCGGCCCGCCCAGATCCAGTTGTCGGCGACGAGGTAGCGGACGCCGAAGGTGAGCCCAAGCGCGACCAGGTTGGCGATCTGGTAGTGGACCCCACCGATCTCAGTCAGGACGTGAAGCGTCGGCAGGCGGATGAGCTGGGTGAGTAGGTTCAGAGCATTGAACGTGAAGTAGCGCCACACGATGCTGCCCGAGATCTCGCGCCCGCGGAAGACCCACAGCTCAGTCAGGACGAAGTTGCTGAGGGTCGAGACCTGCGACGACAGGACCGCCGCGATGAGCAGCGGGATGCCGACCCGCTCATAGAGGACGTAGAGGGCGGTCGAGTTGACCAGGATCCCGAGGATCCCGACCATCGCGAACTTGGAGGGGCTGAGCAGTGACCGGAGGAGACGACTCACCCGCGGCCGGCGGTGCCAGCGCGTGGGTTGCTGGATGTCCGAGTCGGGCGTCGTCACAAATCCCTCGGTACGGCCGTGGCTCCGCCGCATCGTAATCGAGCCGGAAACCGAGCGTCAAACCAGCGGGGCGCACGGAAACGCCCGAAGGAACCATCGGTCCGCCGATCCGTGGCCGCGCATGCAAGCACCCGCGACTCGGTTTCGTCGTACCCCGGTCCACAGTCGACACCACCGATGCAAGCACCTGTGACGTCGCTTATGGTCCGTCTGGCCCCTTCGGGCAAAATCTACGATACGGGCGCGGGCTCTGCCCTGGCTATGGGGTTATCCACGAACTTGGACGGCAGCCGGGCCGATCGCGGTCCGTTGTCCACGGTCCGTCCACCAGCCCGGGTGATGGGCGGCCCGCTCGCTGATCTCGGGCTCGGGCCGTGAGGCAAGAGAGGCGGCCGCCGCGGCTCTGCGAGGGCGGCGGCCGCCATGACTCGGCGGCTGAGGCCCCGCGAGGAACCGCCCGAGAGGCGGGACTCAAGACAGCCCGATCGATGGGAGGAGTAGCTCGCGGCCGGGATGCTCCTTGAGGGTGAACCCGTTGTGCCTTGCCGACTCGTTTGTCGACCTGAGCAGTCGAAGGGACCGATATTCGGCCTGGTGGTCAGTCCTCCGGGCTGAAAGGGGCCACGGCTTCGGGCTGAAAGGGGCCACGCCGCGCTCGATACTGGTGGGATCGATACGCCGGCGAGGAAGGCCGGTCAGTTCTCGATCCGTCCGAAGGCGTTGACGAGCCACCGGGAGTCGACCGCTCGAGGGTCTGAGCGGACAGGGAAACGCCCGGAGGAACCGTCGATCCTCGGCCGAGTCCCCCAGAGCAAGCTCCAGCGGTCTCAAGGCTTCGGTCAGCGGCCCCTTCGGGCGAAGCCCACTATCGCCGCCGGCGGTCGCTCGTGGCTACCGGCTTATCCACGACCTTGGAACTTCCAGGTCCCGGATCCGAGCGGTTTTCCACCGGTCGTCCACTGGCCCAGTTCCCGGGCACGGAAACGCCCGAAGGAACCAATCAGTCCGCCGTTCCGTGGCCGCGAATGCAAGCACCCGCGACTCGGTTTCGTCGGACCCCGATCCATCCTCGTTATCACCGATGCAAGCATCTGTGACGCCGCTGATGGGCCGCTCCGGCCCCTTCAGGCAAGACCTACCTTAGGGCCCCGGTCTCCACTCTGGCTATGGGGTTATCCACGAACTTACCCCCCCGTCTTGGCTAATCCCGGTTTGTTGTCCACGGTCCGTCCACGAACCCCGGTGAGGGCGCCTCTATGTTCCCCTCTCAATATGGGACCAGCGGCGAGGCGTCGGAGACCGAGGCCGTCAGATCTCGAGTGGCCAGACCTCCCCCGCCAGGATCGGCAGGCTGTCCTCGTCGAGCCGGACGACAACCTCCTCCGTCGCTGACAGCTCGACGAGTCGCCAGGTTCGGGGCTCGATGCGGCTGATCGCCCACGCACGCACCCGGGGCTCCAGCCGATCGTCGATGCCGATCATGTCGGCCTGCATGGTCGCACCGACCTCGATGCCGTCAGCGACTCGCGCGACAGCGATCGCCGTCGCAGCGGGAGATCCTTGGACCATCAGGCTCGTTCCAGCGAAGGTCAGGTGCCGGATGCCGGCAGGCATTACGACGTTGCCATGGAGGGCGGTCTCGCCGGCGTCGGGGTGGAGCGTGAGGAGCCCAGCCGCCGCGGCGACCTCGAGGCGCGTGAGCCGACCTGCCGGGTTCGTCTCGAGCAGCACCGACCGCACGACCCGGCCGTCCAGGCTGGCGACCTCGCGCCAGCGTCGGCCGCGTCGTCCGTCGGCGATCGACCAGACGATCAGCTCCCCGGTCGGGAGCACCGCCCGGCCACCTCGGCGGACGCCCGCGCCGGTCATCGTCAGGCGCGGGCCGCCCGCGCGGCGACTGCCTCCAGCTCACCGGCCAGGGCGGGCGCGACTCGACCGCGAACATGGACGCCGTCGTCGCGGTAGTCGATATCGACCGAGCCGCGCTCTCGAACCCGGGCGAGGAGGTCGCCGGCGGCGTACGGCAGGTCGAGGTCGATGTCGACCCACAGGGATGCGAGCAGGGCGCCGAGCTCGGTCCGCAAGGCATCCAGCCCGAAGCCCGTCGCCGCGCTGATCGGCACGGTCCCGCCGACGATCGGGGTCGGTCCGCCGGACAGGTGGGCGACTCGATCGAGCAGGTCCACCTTGTTGAGGGCCACGAGGCGCGGCTTGTCCCCTGCCCCGAGCTGGTCCAGGACCGCCTGGACCGTCGTACGGTGCTCAGCCGCGTGCGGATCGGCCGCATCGACGACCTCGACCAGGACGTCGGCGCGATTGACCTCTTCGAGGGTCGCCCGGAAGGCGTCGACGAGCTGATGCGGCAGCTTGTGGATGAAACCGACGGTATCGGTCAGGACCGCCGTTTGGCCTGACCCCAGGTTGACCTGGCGGCTGGTCGGGTCGAGCGTGGCGAACAGCTTGTTCTCGGCGAGGGCGACCGTGCTTCCCACGAGCGAGTTGAGCAAGGTCGATTTGCCCGAGTTCGTGTAGCCGACGATGCCTACGGTCGGCATCAGGCGCCGGTCACGGCTGCGGGCCGCGGTGTCGCGCTGCTGGCGAACCTGCTCGACGCGCTCCTTCATCTTCTTGATCCGATCGCGGATCAATCGCCGGTCCGTCTCGAGCTGGGACTCGCCGGGGCCGCGCGTGCCGATACCGCCGCCGGTCCGCGAAAGGTGGGTCCACAGCCTGGTCAGCCGCGGCAGCTGGTACTCGAGCTGGGCCAGCTCGACCTGGAGTCGACCCTCGTGGGTCTGGGCGTGCTGGGCGAAGATGTCGAGGATCAGCCGGCTCCGGTCGATGACCTTGACGTTGAGCAGCTCCTCGAGCGC
>JBDTQW010000113.1:0-7708 GCA_039931975.1 Chloroflexota bacterium
GGTCCGACTCGGCGATCCGGGTGAAGCCCTCGATCGACGAGCCGTCGAACCAGGTGCCGTGTTTGACAGAGCCTGAGAGCTGGTGGATCGGGATCGTCACCGCCTTTACGTGGCCGATGATGTCGGTGAACTGGAGCTGGACGAAGCGGATCCCCGCGTCGACCGCGGCATCGATCGTCTTGCTCGGCTTGGCGGCCTTCTCCGTGTCGGTCACTGGTCCGATCCTCCTTCTCGTCCGGCCCTGCCGGATGCACATGGATGCCGCCCGACCGTTTTTCCGGCCGGGCGGCGGTCCTTGATCCCTATGGTGGGCGCCCAGCGCCCGCGGTGCTTGAGCTGGCCGTCAGAGCTCGCTGTCAGAGCTCGCTGTAGAGGTAGAACTCGTACGGGTGGGGCCGCAGGGCCACCTGCTTGGCGCTGTCGCGCTTGAACGCGAGGTGGGTCTCGACGACATCGGGCGTGAACACGTCGCCGCGATACAGGAAGTCCTGGTCGGCCTCGAGCGCGTCGAGCGCCTCTTCGAGCGAGCCCGGGGTCCCGGCGATCCCCTTCTTCTCCTCCTCGGGCAGCTCGTAGATGTCCTTGTCGACCGGCGCCGGCGGCTCGATCTTGTTGAGCACCCCGTCGAGCCCGGCCATCAGCTGGGCCGAGAACGAGAGGTACGGGTTGCAGGTCGGGTCCGGCGAGCGGAACTCCAGCCGGCGCGCGCCCGGCGTCGTGAAGTAGGTCGGGATGCGGATGCAGGCCGACCGGTTGCGCTGCGAGTACACGAGGTTGATCGGCGCCTCGTAGCCCGGCACGAGGCGGCGGTACGAGTTGGTCGTCGGGGCGGCGAAGGCCAGGACGGCCTTGGCGTGCTTGAGGAGGCCACCGATGTAGTGGCGGGCCGTGTCCGACAGAAGGGCATAGCCGTCCGGGTCGTAGAACAGGTTGGTGCCCTCGTTCCAGAGGCTCTGATGCGTGTGCATCCCGGAGCCGTTGTCGCCGTAGAGCGGCTTGGGCATGAAGGTCACGACGTGCCCGTGCTGGGCGGCCGTCTGGCGGACGATGTACTTGTACTTGAGGACCTTGTCGGCGGTCTCGACCAGGGTGCCGTAGCGGATGTCGATCTCGGCCTGGCCCGGGCCCCCGACCTCGTGGTGCTGGACCTCGACGTCGATCCCCGACGCCTGCAGGGCGAGCACCATCCGCGAGCGCAGATCCTGGTACTTGTCGAGGGGCGGGAGCGGGAAGTAGCCCTCCTTGGGGCGCGGCCGGTGGGCCAGGTTGGGGGTCCCATTCCGGCCCGAGTTCCAGATCCCCTCCTCCGAGTCGATCTCGTACAGGCTCCGGTAGCCGGTCGTGTCGAAGCGGAGCGAGTTGAAGATGTAGAACTCGATCTCGGGGCCCCAGTAGGAGGTCGTGGCGATGCCCGAGTTGACCAGGAACCGCTCGGCCTTCTTGGCGATGTAGCGCGGATCGCGAGAGTACGGCTCGCGGCTGCCCGGCTCGACGACGTCGCACATCACCGCGAGCGTCGGGACCTCGAGCGTCGGATCGACGAAGGCGGTCTTCGGATCCGGCATCAGGAGCATGTCGCTCTCGTGGATGTGCTGGAAGCCGCGGATGCTCGAGCCGTCGAACCCGATCCCGTCGATGAACAGATTCTCGCCCAGCTCCTTGACCGGGATCGAGAAATGCTGGGCCTGGCCCGGCAGGTCGACGAACCGCAGGTCGACGATCAACACGCCCGACTCGCGGGCGAGCGACATGACGTCGGCGACGGTCGTGGTCGGCGCGGCGACGCCCGAGGGGATGCGCTCGAGGGTGGTCATTCGATCCGGGTCCTCCGGTGCTGTTCCTTGTGCGCCCGGCACAGAACGCGGGCGCATAGCCAGTCACCAGAGAGCGTAGCAGCGGAGACGGTTGCGATTCAGTCGCCGTTGATGGACGGCATTTGTTCTCTTTGCACAATCCTGACGGCGATCATCAATGCCAGACCCAGGTCGGGGTCGCGCAGATCCCAGCCGCCGAGCTTTTCCAGCCGGTCCGTCCGGTAGGCAACCGTGTTGCGATGCACGCCGAGCCGGGCGGCGGCCTCGCCCAGGCCCCCCGACTCGAGGAGTGCCCGGAGGGTGTCCAGCCGCTGGCGCTGCGTCTCGGGCCGGCCCACCAGGATCGGCGCGAGCAGCGTCCGAGCCTGGCGCAGCCCGTCGGGCAGGTTGCGCAGGTTGCCGATCATCAGGTAGGCCGGCAACCGGGCGGCCCGGGCCACCCTCGGGACCTCGTCGAGCAGCTCGGCGGCCTCGAGCGTGGCCCGCGTCGTGGCCT
Organism: Chloroflexota bacterium; assembly: GCA_039931975.1. GTDB lineage: Bacteria > Chloroflexota > Limnocylindria > Limnocylindrales > CSP1-4 > Chersky-267. Next base: position 2,311 of record JBDTQW010000113.1, read on the forward strand.
CGGCGGCCGGCCGCCCACCCGGCTCGCTGAACGGCCGCGAGATGGCCACGGTCCGGCGCAGGAACCCGGCCAGGCGATCGGCGATGAGGAGACCGTCGGCATCGTCCGGCCCAGTCGCCGCGACCATCCGCAGCTCGAGGCTCTCGCTGGTGCCCCTGAGGAGCAGCCGGCGCGGCGAGGCGAGCAGGCGCAGCTCGGCCCTGGTCTCCTCGCGGGCGGCGACATCGTCCGGCCCATCCGCCAGGGCCTGGCGGGCGAGGAGCACCACCCACGGCGGCCCGTCGCGCGGGAGCGGATCGCCCCGCCGGGCCTCGTCCCGCGCCTGGCGGACGGCGAAGTCTCGAGCCAGCTCGAGGGCGAGCAGCGCGGCGATCCGGTCGGCGGCGATCCGCTCGATCTCGCCGGCGCGCTCGTCGCCGAGCAGCACCAGCCGGCCGCCAGCGCCGCTCTCGCCGGGCGGCGCCGGGATCGAGACCCGAAGCGCCGCCACACCCGGACGGGCGAGGTAGCGGGTCACCGCCGCCGCCGCCTCGGGCAGCTCGGCCGGGACGTGGACGGCCAGCGGGTCGCCGCGCCGGCCCTCGACCACCACCGCCCGTCCGAAGAACGACCCGATCGCCGCGGCCAGGATGTCCAGCCCGCGCCCGAGCAGGGCGAGCCGGGCCAGCTGGCCCTCGAGCTCGGCCGCCCGGTGGTCGAGCTCGGCCCGGCGGTTGACCAGGAACCCGATGACGCTCCGCTCGAGCTGGATCGGGTCGGCCCGGGCGATCCGAAAGGCGACCAGGCCGGCCCGGCCGACGGCAGCCTCGAGCGAGTCGAAGGTGCCGTCGTCGCTCTCGCCCTCAACAAACAGCAGGGCGGGCACGCGAGCCCGGGCGAACGCCTCGACCAGCGCGGCGGCACCCTCAGCGCCGGGGGCGACGACCGCCAGCGACGAGGCCGGGATGATCGCAAGGTCCCCAGGCTCGAGCGCGTCGAAGGCGGGGACGCGGGCCTTCATCACCCGGACCCAGGAGAGGTCGCGTGCTGCGTCGTCCGGTCCGACGGGCTGGACCGGCCGGGCGGCCGGGAAGATCGCGTCGCGGACGTCGCGCAGGCTGGCCATCAGCCGGTCGCGCGGCGGGCCGCCGCGAGGTCGTCGAGGAGCCGCCCGAACTCACGGTCGAAGTCGACGTAGCGATCGGATCGCCCGACGATCGCGAGCCGTCCGTCAGGGCGCAGCCGTGCCCAGATCCGCCGACGGGGCAGGTAGAAGGTGATGATCAGGCCGGCGATGAGCGAGCCGAAGGCCAGCCACACCAGCCCCTGCCCGGGATCGCTCTTGGCGATCAGGATGGTGGCTCCCTGGATGCCTCGCAGCTCGACCGAGAAGTCGGTGTCGCGCGAGCCGCCGATGGCGCCCAGGTCGACGAAGAATGGGGTGAGCTGCACGATCGCCGGCGAGCCGTTGGCTGCCGTCCCGTTGGCGCGATAGGGCAGGTACAGCACGCCGGTCGTGCCGTCGGCGGCCTTGGTCAGGATCATCTCCAGACCGACGCCGCGGCCGGGCACGCTGAACACGCCGTAAGGCTGGCCATCGGCGGCGTCCGTCAGCGCGACTGGACCGTCCCAGAGCACCCGGCCCTTGGCGTCGCGGACGATCATGTCGGGCGCGGGCGCGAACCCATTCTGGTGAAACGTGTACCCGGCGACCGACAGGGGATCATTGACCCGGACGACCTTGCGGGCGAGCTCCTGCCCATCGCGGAACACCGCCAGGTCGGTCGTGAAATCCACGAAGCTGCCGTCATCGCGGCGCGGCGCGGAAAAGCCGTAGCTCTTGACCACGATCAGCCCCGGCGTCCCGATCGCTGTGACGGGCTGGCTCTCGCCCCGGGCCAGGAGGATGCCCGACTCGAAGCCGAGCCGGCTGGTGACCGCCGCGGCCACCAGGAACAGGACCAGCCCGGTATGGGTCAGCAGCGTCGCCATCTTCACCCAGCGGTGGCGATCGCCGTACAGGTGGGTCGTGCCGTCGGCATCGGTGACCTCGCGGAGACCGAAGTGGTTCGCCCGCAGGACCGCCCGGACGGCGTCCCGGTCGAGCCCATCCATGGCCGCTCGGTCGGGCAGTCGCGGGTCGTAGAACGGCTCCGGCTGGACGACCCGGAAATGGCGCGACTGGCGCCACAGCTTCGGCGTCCGATCGAGCGTGCAGCACACGATCGAGACGGTCAGGATCACCAGCGCGGTGCTGAACCACCAGGAGCTGAACACCTGGAAGACCTGGGCGCGCTCGAGGAGACCGACCAGGCCGGCGCCGAAGAGCGGGTCGTATCGAGCGTGGACCTGGTCCATCGCGGTCGCGTGGTCGGCCGCCGACCGGAACGCGAACGACGGCAGCTGCTTGATGACCATCCCGACCAGGCTCATCACCAGCAGGATCACGATCTGGGCGATGGCCACGTTGACCGAGGTCAGCAGCCCCCAGATCGCCCGGCCGAGGCGGCTGAGCGGGTCCGGGCGACCCCGGACGACGGCCCGCTCGGCCGCGACAGTGGCGATGATGTCCCCTAGCCGGCGCCGACGGAGGCTGGTTGTCTGGTCGGCGAGCCGGCCGTGACGCGCTGGGCGACTCCGCGGGCGGCCTCGAGGGCCTGTCCGAAGTCGACGATCAGGTCCTCGACGTCCTCGAGCCCGACCGAGACGCGGAGCAGCCCGGCACTGATCCCGGCCTCGACCAGCTGAGCCGCGTCGTACTGGCGGTGGGTGGTCGTCGGCGGATGGGCGACGATGGTGTGGATGCTGCCCAATGACGCCGTCCGCTCGGGGATGGTCAGCGCGTTGATGAATGCTTCGCCGGCAGCCCGGGCCGCCGCCGACTCACCCGCCAGCTCGAACGCAAACATCCCGCTGGCGTGGGGGAACTGTCGGGCGGCGACGGCGTGCTGCGGGTGGCTGGCGAGGTCGGGCTGGTAGACCCGGGCGACCCCCGGCTGGTCCGCCAGCCACTCGGCCAGGGTTCGGGCCGACGCGGCGTGGCGGGTCATCCGGACGGCGAGGGTGGCGATCCCGCGCAGGACCAGGAAGGCGGCCAACGGCGCCAGCGTCCCGCCGGTGTCGATCTCGACCGACTTGACTGACGCGATCAGCTCGCTCGAGCCGCACACCGAACCGCCCAGCACGTCCGAGTGGCCGCCGATATATTTCGTGAGCGATTCGATCACCAGGTCCGCCCCGAGCTCGATCGGCCGGCACAGGGCTGGTGACGCGAACGTGTTGTCGACGATGAGCAGGGCCCCGTGGCGGTGGGCCGCTTCGGCCAGGGCCGCGAGGTCGACGACCACGATCGTCGGGTTCGAGATCGTCTCGACGTACAGCACCCGGGTCCGCGCAGCGGACAACGCGGCGTCGACGGCCGCCGGGTCGGTCGCGTCCACGAAGGCGACGTCGATCCCGAGCCGGCCGAAGCGCCCCGTCAGCAGGGTTCGCGCCGAGCCATAGATCGCCCGGGTCGCCACGACCCGGTCCCCGGCCGCGAGGACGGACAGCAACGCCGCGTGGATGGCGGCCATGCCCGAGGCGAACACGTTGCCGGCCTCGGCGCCCTCGAGCTCGGCCATCGCTCTCGCCAGCGCGTCGCCCGTCGGGTTGGCCAGCCGGGCGTATGAGTAGCCGGGGGTTCGGCCGGTCGAGATCGCGCCGAGCTCCTCGGCGTCCTCGGCCGAGAAGGTGACCGCCTGGTAGATCGGCACCGCGTTGGGGCGCTGGTCGACCCGGGGCGCCCGGGTGGAGGCCACGATCGCACGGGTTGCGAAACCCCGAGACGAGGTCGGGCGATCGGGGGCGCTCATGCCCCGATGCTACACCGAGCGGCCGCCCGGCCCCGCGCTGCCGACGGGCTCTTCGCGATGCTGCCGACGGGTGGGCCCGACGGTGGGCGCGCGGCCGCCCTCGAGACGGGTGACCGCGGCCGCGCCGCGGGCACCGTAGGCCACGATCTGGTTCTTGCCGCGACGCTTGGCCTCGTACATCGCCCGGTCGGCGGCGATCATCAGGTCGTCGACGGCCGTGCCGTCGGCGGGGGACGCGACGACGCCGATCGACAGCGATGCGGGGATGCGCCCATCGGTCGTCGCCAGGCCGAGCTGGGCGGCCCCGGAGCGGATCTTCTCGGCCAGGATGTAGGCGCCCGTAGGGTCGGTCTCCGGCAGGAGGACCACGAACTCGTCGCCGCCGTAGCGGGCCGCGGTATCGATCCGGCGAACACCGTGCCGGATGATCTCGCCGACCGCACGCAGCACGCGGTCGCCCTCGAAATGGCCGAACCGGTCGTTGATCGGCTTGAGCCCGTCGAGGTCCAGCATCAGCAGGCAGAAGCCGCGTTGCGACCTGGCGCTGCGCTGCATCTCGCGATCGATCGACGCGAAGAAATAGGCCCGGTTGTACAGGCCGGTCAGCGAGTCGATCGTCGACAGGGCGATCGCGGCGTCACGCGATCTGCGCTGCTCGCGGGCGACGATCATCGCCACGTAGGTCAGGAGGACCAGGGCCGAGATGTTCACGGCGACCATCACGAACCGCGTCGTGTCGAGCGGCAGCTGGGACGGATCGGCCAGGACCCCGACGACATAGGCGCCCAGTGCGAAGGCCGTGACGGCCAGAGTCCGCGGTGGGCTCAGGACCAGGGCAGCGCCGGCGACGATGAGCACGTAGACGAAGAAGAACGGGCTCGACGGCCCGCCGGTCAGGACGACCAGCAGGGTGGCGATCGTGATCCCGACCGAGCCTTCGACGATCGGCCGAGCCCCACCGAGCATGTCCGCCGGGATGACATCGTGGACGACCAGCAGGAAGGCCGCAGCAACGGCCATCAGGACCAGGATCGCCGACTGCGTATCGGGGTACAGGCCACTCGCGGTGACGATCGTGGAGACCGCCAGGATGACCGCCCAGCCGACGACTCGCACGACTCGGTCGTACGTCAGGCTGAGCATGCCATCGGGCCCGAGCAGGAGCCCGCCGCCCCGGTCGCCACCAATCGTCACGGCCCCGTTCGGCCCGGATCCCGCCCGACGGGCGCGCAGGGAGAGCCCGACCGCCAGGACCAACAGCACGTTGACCGCGACCGCGGCGATGAGGAGCGTGAAGATCGAATCGGCCGCCACGATGGACCGCCCCCCGGAGAGGAGAACCCGAATGATGACTTGGTGATGAGAACGCGGAGATGAGAATCAGGCCCCGAGCGCCCTTGACCGACATCTTATCGGGTGATCCGGCGGTGTCAGGTCCCCCGGACCTTGGTACGGGGTCTTTGCCTCGAATCTCGTTGCCTCATCGCACCGAGGTTTGGATCAGCGGGTTCCCCACTGGTAGGTCTGCTTGACCATCCGGAGGTAGACGAACGTCTCCGTGTCGC
>JBDTQW010000114.1:0-7524 GCA_039931975.1 Chloroflexota bacterium
ACCGGTTCTGCGTCCTCGGCTCGGTCGATGACCACCTGGCCAAGCTCCACGAGCTCGCCGCCGCCGGCGTCGATCAGTTCAACATCTACCTCATGAACGGCGACGAGGAGTCGGTCCTCGAGACCTACGGCCGGGAGATCGTGCCGGCGATGAGCGGGGTCCCGGCCGCCCGGGCCTGACGTCTGCAGCGTGGAGGAAGGTTGATGCGCACGCTCATCTCGAACGGCATCGTCGTCACCGCCGAGGCGTCCTACCCGGCCGACGTCCTGGTCGACGGCGAGACGATCGCGGCCATCGGCAGCGACCTGGCGGGTGCTGGGATGCGTGCCGACGAGACCATCGATGCGACCGGTCGCTACGTCATCCCCGGCGGCATCGACGTCCATACCCACATGGAGCTGCCGTTCGGTGGGACCTTCGCCAAGGACACGTTCGAGACGGGCACGCGCGCGGCGGCCTTCGGCGGGACGACCAGCATCGTCGACTTCGCGGTCCAGTCGCGCGGTCTGTCGCTCCGGGCGGGGCTCGACGCCTGGCACGCCAAGGCCGAGGGCAACGCCGTCGCCGACTACGGCTTCCACATGATCATGAGCGACGTCACCGACGACAGCCTGGCAGAGATGGATGGCCTCGTCGCCGAGGGTGTCCCGGACTTCAAGCTGTTCACCGCCTATCCGGGCGTCTTCTACAGCGACGATGGGGCGATCTTCCGGGCGATGCAGCGGACGGCGCGCAACGGCGGGCTGATCATGATGCACGCCGAGAACGGGATGGCGATCGATGTCGTGGCGGCCGACGAAGTGGCGGCGGGGCACACCGATCCCTACTACCACGGCGTGGCTCGCAAGCCGATCTTCGAAGGCGAGGCCACCAACCGGGTCATCCGGCTGGCCGAGGCGGCCGGGGTGCCGGTCTACATCGTCCACCTGTCGGCGCGCGAGGCGCTGGACGCGGTCCGGGCCGCCCGCGACCGCGGCGCTCTCGCCTTCGCCGAGACCTGCCCGCAGTACCTGTTCCTGTCGCTCGAGGACATGGGCAACGGCTTCGAGGGCGCGAAATACGTCTGCTCACCGCCCCTCCGGCCCACCGATCACCAGGCAGAACTGTGGACCGGCCTGGTCAAGGACGACCTCCAGGTCGTCTCGACCGACCACTGCCCCTTCGACTTCCAGGGCCAGAAGGAGCTCGGTCGGGGCGACTTCCGCAACATCCCCAACGGGCTGCCGGGCGTCGAGGATCGGGTCGACCTTGTCCACGACGGCGGGGTGGTCGGCGGGCGAATCACCCGCGAGCGCTGGGTCGAGATCATCTCGACGGCCCCGGCCAGGATGTTCGGGATGTACCCGCGCAAGGGCTCGCTGACGGTTGGCGCGGATGCCGACCTGGTGATCTACGACCCCAACGCGAAGCGGACGATCAGCGCAGCGACCCACCACATGGCCGTCGACTATTCGTGCTACGAGGGCAGGACCGTCCAGGGCCGGAGCGACATCGTCCTGTCGCGCGGCTCGGTCATCGTGCGCAACGGCGAGTTCACCGGCCGCAAGGGCCACGGTCGCTTCATCAAACGTGCGCCGGCCGACTTCGCCCGGCTGAGCTGAAGCTCCTCAGGCCGTTCCGCGCGGCTCAGGCCGTTTCCCGCGGCGCCGCGGTCGACGCCCGGACCCGCAGCGCGACCGGCAGGATGACCGGCGATCGCTCGTGGGAGACGGCAGCCGAGCCGTCCTGCGTCACCGCTTCTGCGGCCCGGCCGATCAGCTCGCCCAGCCGGCGCACGGCCCAGCGGCCCATCTCGGCTGTCGGTTGGGCGATCGTCGTCAGCGCCGGGTCGACCCAGGCGCTCAGGGCGATGTCGTCGTAACCGACGATGCTCACGTCGGCCGGGACGTGCCGCCCGCGCGCCCGGAGCCCGCGCACCGCGCCGATCGCGGTCAGGTCGTTGTAGCAGACGATCCCGGTGACGTCCGGCTTGCGTTCGAGGAGCTCGATCGCGGCTCGCTCGCCGCCGGCGACCCGCCCGTCGCCCTCCACCACGGCCAGCGAAGCGGGGTCGAGCCCGGCGTCGGCGAGTGCCCGGCGGATGCCATCCAGCCGTTCGGAAGCAGCGGCGTTCCGGGCCGGCGCGGACAGGTGGCCGATCCGGCGGTGGCCCAGTGACAGCAGGTGCTCGGTCGCCAGCCGGCCGCCGGCCCGGTTGTCGCCCAGGACCGCGGCCAGCGGCAGGTCCCCGGCCGCCCAGTTGACGAGCACGACGGGCACCGAACAGCGAGCCAGCCAAGCCCCGTGGCGCTCGTGGAGCCCGCTGGAGGCGATGACGATCCCGTCGACCCGCCGATCGACAAGAAGGTTGAGATACCGGTCCTCTCGCCCGGGATCGTCGGCGCCGTTGCACAGCAGGACCGCCAGGTGGCGCTCGAGCGCCGCGTCCTCGACGGCGCGCACGATCTCCGGGTAGTACGGGTTCTGGATGTCGGTCACGAGAAGGCCCAGGGTCCGCGTCGTTCGCAGCTTGAGCGATCGGGCCACCGCCGACGGCCGGTAGCCGAGGGTCGCCGCGGCGGCCAGGACCCTGGCTCGGGTCTGCGGCCGCGCTGCGCCGGCGCCGTTGATCACCCGGCTGACGGTCGCCGTCGAGACCCCGGCCTGTCGTGCAACGTCCCGGATCGTGGGCTCGAGCGGAGCATCGGTGCCCGCGGTCACGCCATCCTCACTTGTCGCGGATGACGCCGAACGTCAGGCCGCTCATCACGTGGCGCCGGGCGATGATCATCAGGCTGAGCGGGATGAGGATCGCGATGACCCCGCCGGCCGCCATGTCGTTCCAGATGATCGCGAACTGGGTGACCAGCCCCTGGACCCCGACCGGGAACGTCATCGCCTGGGGGGTCGCGGTGAGGATGAACGCGAAGAGGAACTCGGCCCAGTCGAACGCGAACACGATGATCGCGACGGCGAGGATCCCCGGCCGCGAGAGTGGTAGCAGGATCGTCCGGAACGCATGCCAGCGGCTGGCCCCGTCGACCAGGGCAGCTTCCTCGATCTCGCGCGGGATCTCGTCCAGGAACCCGCGCAGCATCCAGATTGCCAGCGGCAGGTTGAAGATGGTGTACACGAGGATGAGCGCCGGCAGCTGGTTGTACAGCCCGATCGTGCGCACGATCGCGAAGTACGGGATCACGACCGCGACCGGCGGCAGGAACCGCAGCGACAGCGCCCAGTTGAGGACGAAGGCGCGAAGCCGCGGCGACGCGGGCAGCCGGGTGATCGGGTAACAGATCGCGAACGCGACGCAGATCGACAGGGCGGTCGCGCTCAGGCCCACGACGATGCTATTGAAGAGCAGGCCTCCGAAGCCGCGGGTGAACAGGACGCTCGTGTATGAATCGATGGTCGGTGCGGGCGGGAAGAGCGACGGCACCGGCGCGAACAGGTCGGCCTTCGTCTTGAGCGAAGTCGCGACCAGGTAGAAGAGTGGGAAGGCGAAGATGAACCCGACCAACGCGAGCAGGGCGGAGGTCGCGACCTTGGTGAGCCGCCGGCTGCGGTGGATCACCCCCGGTCCGCCGGCAGGTAGCGCGAGACGACGGTGTAGAACAGGATCATCGCCACCATGACCACGACGGCCAGCGCGGATGCCTGGCCAAGGTCGGAGAACTTGAACCCGATCCGGTAGATGTACAGGCTGAGGAACTGCGTGGTGTTCCCCGGGCCGCCCCCGGTCAGCACGTAGACGTGGTCGAAGACGCGGATCACGTCGGCGATCCGGAAGAACAGGACGAGCAGCAATAGCGGCCGCAGGTACGGCAGCTCGATGTGCCGGAATTGCATCCAGGCGGTCGCGCCGTCGACCTGGGCCGCCTCGACCGATTCGCTTGGCACGGTCTGAAGGCCGGCGAACATGACGAGATACACGAACGGCGTCCATTGCCAGATGTCGACGCTGGCCGTGGCGATCATGGCCAGTGGCGGCGAGGAGAGCCACAACGGCTGGTTTGGCCCGGTCTGGCCGAGCAGGACGTTCAGGATCCCGGAGTCGGCGGCGTACACCAGGCGGAAGACGACGCCGACCGCGATCTGGGGGATGACGATGGGGATCATCGCCGCGATGTAGATGGCGGCCCGAACGACGTTCGAGCTTACGGTTCGGTGGACGAGCAGGGCGATGCCCAGCCCGCCCAGGATCTCGATCGGCAGGGCGATCGCGGCATACAGCCCGGTTTGCTTGATCGCCTCGTACAGCAGGGGGTTGCCCAGGGCTCGACCGAAGTTCTCGAAACCGATGAACTCCCCGCGGTCCGAGGTGACGGCCTGGACGACCGCCAGCACGAACGGGATCGTCGCCAGGACGAACACCGTGCCGAACACCGGCAGGAGCAGCTTGTAGACCAGCCGTTCCTGCCGGCTCTGTTGGGTCCATGCAGTCCGGATGCGAGCGGCGAAGGCGAGCGGCCGTGCCGGGGCAGCGTTCACGCCGTACCCCGGCAGCGGATGCTCACGAGAGCATGCCAGTCGCCCGATCGATCACCGCCCGCTCCGGGTCACTGGGTCGGGTAGCCGGCCCCCTTCATGAGGGTCCGGATCTCTGCCGCCGCACCCATCGCGGCCTGGTCCGCAGTCTCACCTCCGGTCAGCGCCTTGTTGAGGTGGGTTCCGATGATCGTCTCCACGGCGTTCCACTGATCGGTCCGGGGCCGCCAGTTGGGCGGTGCCTGGAGCGCGTCGGCGAGCACCGGGAAGTAGGGGTTGGCCGTTGTCAGGCTGGCATCCTTGAGGACGCTCGTCCGCGAAGGGATGCCGTTGTTCTGGGCGTACGTCAACTGGGTGTCCTTCTGGAGCATCCACTTGATGAAGTCGGCCGCGGCCTGCTGGTTCTTGGACGCCTTGGGGACGCCGAGCAGCCAGTTGCCCATCATGCCGACGCCCTTGCCGCTCTTGCCCTTGGGGATCGGGATGAAGGTGACCTTGCCGGCCACCTTGGTGATGGATGGATCGAGCACCGCTGCGTTGATCTCGCCCGGCCAGACCGAGGTTTGGTAGCCCTGGCCGTTGGCCATGATCTTGTCGCGATCCGACGCGTCGGTGCTGCCGGGGTCGGTCTGGGCCACGGCCTTGAGGTCGTTGATCAGGAAGTTGACCGCGGCCTTTGAGGCGTCATTGTCGAAGACGACGTTCCAGTTCTCATCGAACACGTCGCCGCCCTGCGACCAGAGGATCGGCAGGAAGTCCGCCACCACCGGGTTGGTGGCCTTGCCGCGGATGATGTAGCCGGCGACCGTCCCCGGCTTGTTCTGGGCCTTGGCGTTGGTCAGCACGTCGTCGTAGCTGGCCGGCGCCGTCGGCGTCAGGTCGTTGCGGTACATGAACATCTCGACGTTGCCGACGATGGTCGCGCCGAGCAGCTGCTTTGGCTTGCTCTTCTCGCTCGGCGGCACCGGGCCCCGCGGCGGCGGCCAGGTCCCGACATCCCAGACCACCTGGGCGATGTCCGGATCGGGCGCGATGCCCAGGGCTCCGAGGTCCGACAGCGAGCCATCGGTGCCGAACTTGGGCATCCACGGGTCGTCCATCATGATCAGGTCGTAGGTCGCGTCGTTCGCCTTGAAGGCGTTGACCAGCTTCGAGTACAGGTCGTCGTAGGGTGCCTCGACGATCTGGATGTCGACGCCCTTCTGCTGCTTGTACATGGGTGCGAGCGCCTTGAGGCCCGCGTCCTCGACACCCTGGACCGCGGCGATCGTCAGCTTGGTCGCGGTTCCGCCTCCGGTTCCGCCTCCGCTTCCGCTACTGCTCGGGGTCGACGTGCACGCCGACGCCACGAGCGCGATCGCGACGAGCGTCGTGAGCCGCATTCGGAGCTTCATGCTCCTCCTCCTTGGTCGATCCATCGATGGGGCGGGCGGGGCTCCACGCCACTGCCCGTGGGGTCGATCCCCAGGTCGTTGCTATCCACGTCGAATTCGCTGGCGTCACCTCCTCGTGATCTGGCGCACTGCGCCGGTTACATCGCCATCGGACGGACCGGTCGACGCTCGCTGCGCGACCGACCCGCAGCGACCGCGATGCGCATCGCCTCGAGCCCATCGCGGGCCGTGCAGGGGCTCGCGATGTCGCCCCTGGCGACGCGCAGAAAGGTGATCAGCTCTTCCCGGTAGGCGGTCTCGAATCGGTCGAGGAACGACACCCAGGCCGGGCCCGCCAGGGTCGGAGCATCGGCTTCGAGCGAGCGAAGCGGGGTCCGCTGACCCAGCCCGACGGTCACGGCATCGCGTGAACCGACGAGCTCCATCCGGATGTCGTAGCCAAGGGGGTCGTGCCGGGTCTGGCTGAGCACGCCCAGCGTCCCGTCGGCGAGGTGCAGGATGGCCGCTCCGGTGTCGATGTCGTCGTAGCGCTCGAAGACCGGGAAACCGCGCACCGACCCGGCCGCGTAGACCTCGTCGACCTCCTGTCCGGTCACCCAGCGGAGGGCGTCGAAGTCGTGGATCGACGAGTCGCGGAAGAGCCCGCCCGAGTGCGGGATGTACGCGTCGGGCGGCGGCTCGTGGTCGTGCGCGATCAGCCGGACCAGGTACACCGTTCCCAGCTCGCCGGATTCGACCAGCCGGCGCGCCTCGCGAAACCCCGGATCGAACCGGCGCTGGAAGCCCACCTGGACGACCGCGCCCCGCGCCTCGACCTGCTCGACGAGCTCGACCGTCTCCGGCAGGTCGAAGGCGAGTGGCTTCTCGCAGAACGTCGGCAGCCCGCGCTCGATGGCCGCCATCACGAGACGAGCGTGGGCATCGGTCGACGCCGCCACGATCACCGCATCGGCGCCGTCCATCGCTTCCTCCGCGGTCCGGGCGACGCGGCCACCGATCGCATCGGCCGTCTCGCCGGCCCGACCCGCATCGACGTCGGAGACGATGACCTCGTCGACCTCCGGCTGGGCCGCGGCGAGGGTGCCGTGCATCCGACCGATCCGGCCGGCGCCGAGCAGGGCGACCTTCATCCGCCGTGCCTCACGGGACCAGCCGTGTCCACCCGATGTGGGGTGGAGCCGATGCTTGCGACTCGACCTGTATCCGGGAATCGACCCATGCGCCGCCCCCGTCAATCCCCCTGGGAATCGTCACTCACGGGCCGCGACCCGTCTGTAAACGATTACGTCGGATGGTGGAACGGACGGGCAGGGCGCGTCAATACCCAAACGCCGGTGATGCGTCCGGGCCCACGCTGGCGGCGGGCAGCCAGACTCCGACTATCGGGGCCGAGCGCCTAGCGCGTCCGCGGGAAGCCGAGATCGACTTTCGAGGTCGCCGGATCCGGCCAGCGCTCTGTGACGACCTTGGTCCGGGTGTAGAACTGGATGCCGTCCGGGCCGTACATGTGCAGGTCGCCGAACAGAGAGGACTTCCAGCCTCCGAACGAGTAATAGGCGACCGGCACCGGGATCGGGACGTTGACCCCGACCATGCCGGCGTTGACGTCGAACTGGAACTGGCGGGCGGCGCCGCCGTCGCGGGTGAAGATCGCCGTGCCGTT
>JBDTQW010000115.1:0-7523 GCA_039931975.1 Chloroflexota bacterium
GTGCCGATGACGACCTTGCCGACCGGCTCGGCGCCGGTCTCGGCCAGGAGTGGCCGGAGGATGGCCATGCCGGCCTTCATCGCGTTGGCCGCAAGGAGGACCTCGGGCACGAACAGGATCCCGTCGCGGAAGTCGATCCCGACGATCTTCATGCCGGCGACCAGGGCGTCATCGAGGACCCGGCTGGCGGTCCAGCCCCGCCCGAGCAGGATGTTCGTCCCCTCGACGATCTCGGCGGCCATGCCGTCATACAGGTCGTTGTGCATCTGCTCGGCGAGCTCGTCGTCCGACAGAGCCGCGAGATCGATCTCCTGGAAGTCCTCGGTCATCGGGATCTCCTGCGGCCCTCGTCGGCGAGGGGTTCCACGATGTGGAACGGTGCCGTATGATGGAACGCCAGCGCTAGATGCAGCGTATCCGACGAGGAACCCGATGTCCAGAGTCCAGTCCATCGAGCGGGCCTTCACCGTCCTCGAGGCCCTCGCCGACGGGCCACTCGGGGTGACCGAGGTGGCCGATCGGGTCTCGCTGCCGAAGAGCACCGTGGCTCGGCTGCTCGGCTCGCTGGCCCACGAAGGGGCCGTCGAACAGGTGCCCGGGCGCACCGACTACCGGGTCGGCGGCCGGATCGTGACCCTGGCCGCCGGTGTTCGGCCCACCCGCAGCCTCGTCGCGCTGGCGCGCCCGCATCTCGTCCAGCTGGCAGCCACCATTGGCGAGGCCGCGGGACTGTCGATCCCCGACGGCTTCCTGGTCCACTACGTCGATCAGGTCGACAGCCCGCATCCGGTCGGCATCCGCGACTGGACCGGCACGCGCCTGCCCATGCATGCGGTGTCGTCCGGGCTGGTCTTCCTGGCCCACATGCATCCGGCCGACATCGACGCGTTCCTGGCCAGCTCGCTCGAGAGGTACACCCCCACCACGGTGGTCGACCCGGCAGAGATCCGCGAACGACTCCGGCGAGCGCAGCTCGATGGCTACGCGTGGGCGCGCGACGAGGTCGCTGACGGGATCAGCTCGGTGGCCGCGGCACTCGCGGACGAGGATGGCGAGGTGGTCGCGGCGATCCACATCCACGGGCCGTCGTATCGATTCCCGGCGGTCGGAGCCGAGGAGCAGCTCAGCGAGCAGGTCGTGACTACCGCGGCGCGCATCTCGGCGAGCCTGCGCCAGGCGGGCTGAATCAGGGCGTCGAGTCGCCTTCGATCGCGTCCAGCAGCCAGGTCGCCAGGTAGGCAGCGAACGACGAACGCACGAGGAGCCGATATCCGGGCTCGGGCGAGACCTGGTGGACGATGACCCCAGTCCTCCCGACGAGTGTCTGGGCGCATCGGCCGGGACCGAAGGCTCTCGGATGAAGATCGATCGAGCAGCCGCCCTCGAGGACATCGCGAGCCCCTGGCCCCGCCAGGCTGATCGTCGTGCGGTTGGCGGATACGTCGACGACCGAGCCGCGCCCGTCCTGGACGGCCGCTCGGAGCTGTTTCTCGAGCGTCGTCTCAGTCCCCGGCCTGTCGATCACGAGCCACTCATCGGGGCCGAGCCACAGGACGTGACGGTCACCGCCGTTCGCGACCACGGCACGATTTGGGACGAGCGGCAGGTCGGCTCCGAGGACGGCGCCGAGGCGGCCGCGGAGAGAGGCATCCACGGAGTCGGCGCGCAGGTCGAGCTGGGCCAGGAAGGGAACCTCGGCCAGGCTGACCGCTCCGTCGGGGCTGCCAGCCACCTGCCCGAAGGCCGCCTCGAACCCCTCGAGCGGGCTGTGCCGGGCGGCCATGGCCCCGGTCATCGTCAGTCCCCGTCGCGACGCAGGTTGTCGGGGTCGAAGACGACTGGATCGACGATCGTGGCCCGGACCGTTCGGTCGACCAGTGGTGCGAGGACCGTCTGGCCCATCCGCTCGCGGCCCGCGCGGACCATGCCGAGAGCGAACGTCCGGCCCAGGGCCGCGCTGCGATAGCTCGATGTCACGTGGCCGATCATTGGCACCGGTGGGACAGCGAGCCGGGCATCCGCGTCCACCAGCTGGGCGCCTTCGGGCAGGAGCTCGTCCGGGTCAGTCGGCAAGAGGGCGACGAGCTGCTTGCGATCCGGGCGGAGCGCGTCGGCCCGGCGGTGCGAGCGGCTGCCGATGAATGGTTTCGTCCGGGAAACGATCCAGGCCATGCCGAGGTCTTGCGGCGTGACCGAGCCGTCGGTCTCCTGGCCGATGATCGGATACCCCTTCTCGGCCCGGAGAACGTGCATCGTCTCCGTTCCATAGGGCGCGATCCCGTGGGCCGCACCGGCGGCCATGACCGCCTCCCAGAGCGGTACGCCATTCCAGGTCGGGACGTTGATCTCGTAGGCCAGCTCGCCGCTGAAGCTGATCCGGAAGATCCGCGCCGGCAGTCCAGCGACCGTCGCGTCCCGCCAGGTCATGAAGGGAAACCCGGCGGCGCTCACGTCCAGACCCGGCGCCAGGTTCCCGATCACATCGCGTGAACGCGGACCCACGACCGCCACCGTCGTCCACTGCTCGGTGACGGACGTGCCCTGGACGCGGAGGTCGGGCCACTCCGTCTGGAGCCACTCCTCGATCCACTCGAGGACGGGCGCCGCGTTGCCGGTCGTCGTGGTCATGTGGAACCGGTCATCGGCCAGACGGCTGGTCACGCCGTCATCGAAGACCATGCCGTCGGCGTGGCACATCAGGCCGTAGCGGCACGACCCGACCGTCAGCTTCGAGAAGCTGTTCGTGTACACCCGGTCGAGGAAGGCCCCGACGTCGGGACCCTGCAGATCGATCTTGCCGAGGGTCGAGGCGTCCATCACCGCGACGCCCTCGCGCGCGGTCCGGCATTCGCGCAAGACGGCGGCTTCCATCGACTCGCCGCTGTGCGGGAAGTAGCGCGGCCGTTTCCACTGGCCGACGTCCTCGAAGACGGCGCCATGGGCCACGTGCCAGGCGTGGATCGAGGTCGTCCGGATGGGATCGATGAGCGATCCCCGGTCGCGCCCGGCGAGCTGACCGAAGGAGATCGGCACGTACGGCGGCCGGAACGTCGGGACGCCGACCGCACCGACGTCCTGCCCGAGGAGTGATGCCGCGATGGCCGAGGCCAGGACGCCCGAGGTCTTGCCCTGATCGGCCGCCGTGCCGATCGTCGTGTAGCGCTTGACGTGTTCGATGGAGGTCAGACCAGCGTCGAGTGCGCGGCGCAGGTCGCGAACAGTGGCGTCTCGCTGGAGATCGACGTAGTGCGCGGCCCAGTCGTCGTCCGTGGCCGCGTGGTCGGCGGCCGACACCGGCGGGACCACCCACAGGGCCGCCGGCTCCCCGATCCCGGCGATGTCCCCGGCGCAGGCGCCGACGGCCTCGATCGGGCCGAACGGCCGATCCGGGACGAAGCTGGCCAGCCGCTCGTCGAAGCGGAGCGTGCCCCGGGCCTGACTCCAGAGGGCAACGTTGGGATTCCAGCCGCCGGACACCAGCAGAAGGTCGGCGGCGACGGTCCGGATGGTCTCGGGGTCGACCGCCCCGTCACCCTCGAGGCGCCCGATCCTGACCCTGGCCAGCCGGCCCGTGTCGTCGGCCAGGGTGTCGACGACGACCTCGCCCCTCCGCGCATCCACGCTCGCGACCAGCTCGATCCCGCCGGCCGCCAGGGCGGTCGCGACGGCGTCGGTCGTGTCGTTGGTGGTGAAGATCACCGCCCGCTCGCCGGGTCGGACCGCGAAGTGGCGGAGGTAGGCGCTCGCCGCGCCAGCCAGCATGATCCCCGGCCGGTCGCCGTTGGCGAACACGATCGGCCGCTCCGTGGCGCCCGTGGCCAGCACGATCCGGCCGGCCCGGATGTGCCACAGGCGGCCCTCCGAGCGGGTGTTGGGGCCGCGCTCCAGCGCGGTCACGTAGCCGTGGTCATAGATGCCCAGGGCCGTCGTCCGCGGCAGGAGCCGCGTGTCGGGCCGCCCGGCAAGCGCATCGCCGGCGGCGATGGCCGGTCCGTCGTCGACCACGATGAGCCGGGCGTCGGCCGCTATCGCGTCGGCGGCAGCGAGGCCGGCGGGTCCGGCTCCGACGACCAGGACGTCAGCGTGGACGTATCGCCGATCGAACCGGCCGGTCGCCCGCGAATCGACCGTTTCGGACAGCCGGCCCTTGCCCGCGAGGCTCTCGACGCGGATGCCTTCCACCAGCCCGACCTGGGTCGTCCGGAGCATCGGCTCCGTGGCACCCCCGGGCCAGGTCACCTGGACGAGCGCGTTGGGTTCCTCCATGCCGGCAGTCATGACGCCGCGCGGGCGCCGGTCGTAGATGCTGGTCGCGACGCGGCCGATACCGTTGGCCAGGAGCGCCGAGGCGAGGGTGTCGCCCTGGAGGCCGGTCAGCGCCCATCCGTCGAACTCGAACTTGAGCGGTCGCGACCGGTCGATCCGGTCACCGCCGGTCGACAGGCGGCGGGGCTCGGACGGCGGAGAGACGTCGGTCACGCAAGGAACTCGTTGGTCAGGGTGTCGCGGCGGGCAACGAACCAGCGGCGGCAGCCGGCGATGTGACACCAGCGCTCGTCGAAGGGGCCTCTGGGGTTGTCGCGCATGAACAGGTACTCGGCCCACGTGGCGTCGTCGACGGCGTCTGGGTCGGCCGGGTAGGCGACCCCTGCCGACCCGCCGTAGCGGAACTCGGTTTCGTCGCGCGGCCCGCACCACGGGCAGGGCACCAGCAGCATCAGTGCGCCACCCCCGCGGCGCCGTGCTCGTCGATCAACGCCCCGGTCGTGAACCGATCGAGGCCGTACGGCCGGTTCAGCTCGTGCGGCACGTCGTTGGCCACGGTGTGGGCCAGGACCCAGCCCGAGGCCGGGGTCGCCTTGAACCCGCCGGTGCCCCAGCCACAGTTCAAGTACAGCCCGCGGATCGGGGTCAGCCCGATGATCGGTGAGGCGTCCGGCGCGACGTCGACGATGCCGGCCCAGGTCCGCAGGACGTGGGCCCGGGCGAAGATCGGGAAGAGCTCGACGGCCGCCGCCAACTGCTGCTCGATGATGTGGAACGAGCCGCGCTGACCGTAGCCGTTGTAGCTGTCGATGCCGGCCCCCAGGACGAGCTCGCCCTTGTGCGCCTGGCTGACGTAGACGTGGACCGCGTTCGACATCACCACGCAGGGGTGGACAGGCTCGAGGAGCTCGGATACCAGGGCCTGGAGGGGATGGCTCTGGAGTGGCAAGCGGATGCCGGCCATCCCCGCCACGATCGAGGCATGCCCCGCGGCCACGATCGCGACCCGTCCCGAGGCGATCCGACCTCGAGTGGTGACGACGCCGCTCACCCGGTCGCCGTCGAGCTCGAAGGCGGTCACCTCGGCGCCTTCGATGAGGTCGACGCCAAGCGCATCGGCTGCCCGGGCGTAGCCCCAGGCGACATGGTCGTGCTTGGCGATCCCGCCGCGCGGCTGGAATGTCGCGCCGAGGACCGGATAGCGGACGTCCGGAGCGAGGTTGACGATCGGGCAGACCTCGAGGATGTCCTCGGGCCTGAGCCACTCGGCATCGATCCCGTTAAGCCGGTTCGCATTGACCCGCCGCTGACCCTCGCGGACCTCGCCCACGTTGTGGGCCAGGTTCATCACGCCGCGCTGGCTGAACAGGAGGTCGTAGTCGAGCTCGGCGGCGAGCGTCTCCCACAGCTTGAGCGAGTGCTCGTAGATGGCCGCGCTCTCGTCCCACAGGTAGTTGGACCGGATCACCGCGGTGTTCCGGGCGATATTCCCGCCAGCCAGCCAGCCCCGCTCCACCACGGCTACGTCCGTGATCCCGTGGTTCCTGGCGAGGTAGTAGGCCGCCGCCAGCCCGTGCCCGCCGCCGCCGACGATCACGACGTCGTAGGACGACTTGGGCTCCGGATGGCGCCACAGCCGGCGGGGATGCTGGGCTCGATCGTCGGACTGGTTCACGCCCGACAGGGTAGCGCCGGCCAGCGCAGATCGGACGGCGCTCGTGGGTGGACCTGCACCGCGAGACTGCCTTGACGGCGGCCGCTCGCGGGGGACAATCCTCGTCCGCCGGCGACGATCGCTCGCCGGAGGCAGCGGAGGTGAGTGTGCCCAGCCTGTTCATCGACGGCCAGTGGGTGGCCTCCGCCGATGGCGCCACGAGCACGGTCGTCAACCCGTCCGACGCGAGCGTCGTGACCGAGGTCGACGTCGCGACCGACGATCAGGTCCAGGCCGCCATCGCGGCTGCGCGGCGAGCCTTCGATGCCACCGACTGGCCCCGGACGCCGACGGGCGAGCGTGCCGCGCTGCTCGATCGGGTGGCCGACCTGATCGACCGCGACCAGGAGGAGATGGCTCGCGAGGAGACCCTCAACACGGGCAAGGCGATGCGCGAGAGCCGCTGGGACATGGCCGACGTCGCTCGTGTCTTCCGCTATTACGCCGACCTCGCCGACAAGGAGGCCGGCCGGCTGGTCGACGCCAGCGACCCGAACGTCCTCAGCCGGATCGTCTACGAACCGGTCGGCGTGTGCGGGCTCATCGGCCCGTGGAATTACCCGCTCCTCCAGATGAGCTGGAAGATCGCCCCGGCCCTGGCCGCGGGCAACGCCGCGATCATGAAGCCGGCCCAGGTCACGCCGCTGACGACCATCCATCTGACCCGCCTCCTCGCCGAGGCCGGCGTCCCGCGCGGGGTGGTCAACCTCGTCCTGGGTCCGGGTACCCGGGTCGGACAGGCGCTGGGCGACAGCCCCGACGTCGACCTCGTGTCGCTGACCGGTGGGCTCGAGGCGGGTCGCGCGCTGCTCAAGGGATCCGCCGTCAACGTCAAGCGGGTGGCTCTCGAGCTCGGCGGCAAGAGCCCCAACATCGTGTTCGCCGACGCCGATTTCGAGACGGCCGTGGACAACGCCCTGACCGCCGCCTTCGCCCATTCCGGGCAGGTCTGCTCGGCCGGCTGCCGGGCGATCGTCCAGGACGAGATCTACGACGCGTTCGTCGCGGAGGTCGGCCGGCGGGCGGACCGGATCCGGCTCGGTCACGGCAGCGACGAGGGGACCGAGGCCGGCGCGCTCATCAGCGCAGATCATCGCGCCAAGGTCGAGGGCTTTGTGGCATCGGCCATCGCCGAGGGTGCACGGCTGGTCGCCGGCGGTCGACGACCCGTAGAGCCCGAGCTCCAGGCCGGCTTCTTCTACCGCCCGACCGTCTTTGCCGACGTCCGCCGCGACATGCGGGTCATTCGCGAGGAGGTCTTCGGGCCGGTCCTGACCATCGAGCGGTTCCGCACCGAGGAGGAGGCGATCGACCTCGGCAACGACACTACCTACGGGCTGGCTGGGGCGGTCTGGACGGCCGATGCCAGCCGGGCCCAGCGGGTGGCCGCTCGCCTCCGTCACGGGACCGTGTGGATCAACGACTACAACACCTATGTCCCGCAGGCAGAATGGGGCGGTTTCAAGCAGTCAGGCATCGGCCGGGAGCTTGGCCCGAGCGGTCTGGACGAGTACCGTGAGGCCAAGCACATCTGGCAGAACAC
>JBDTQW010000116.1:0-7470 GCA_039931975.1 Chloroflexota bacterium
TCAGTCCGTAGCCAGCCACGTCCTTGGTGGTCCGCCCGCCGAGCCGGATGACCGATCCGTCGGCGGTCACGATCTCCAGCCCCACGACGGAGTCGCGGGTCACGCCGTACTTCACACAGCACAGGCCGCCGGCGTTGGTGCCCAGGTTGCCGCCGATGGTGCACGTCTCGTAGCTGGCCGGGTCCGGGGCGTAGAACAGGCCCTCCGCGGCGACGGCCTTCTTGAGATCCGCGTTGACGACCCCGGGCTGGGTGACGACGACGAGGTTCTCGCGGTCGATCTCCAGGACCCGGTTCATCCGCACGAACGAGATCGTCAGGCCGCCCTCGACGCCGACCGCTCCCCCGCTGAGCCCGGTCCCGGCACCCCGTGGCACGATCGGGACCTCGTGAGCCGCCGCGAGCCGGACGAGCTCGGCGACCTGGGCCGTCTCGGTCGGCAGGGCCACCGCGATCGGCAGTGGCGGCTCGAGATACGCCGTCTCGTCGCGCCGATAGGAGTCGCGGTCGACCTCGTCAGTCAGCAGGTGCAGGTCCGGCAGGGATTCGCGCACGGCATCGAGGAAGGCCGTGCGGATCGAAGCGGGCGCGGCTGACACGTTGCTCAGGATACTGGCACCATCCCAGCGACGGAAGCGGTGGGTACGAGACGACACGAGACGCGAGGAGGCCGATGAACGACCGAACGGGCCGCCAGCTGCAGGCCCTTTCGAAGGGATCGATCGCCTACGGCGCGATCGGGCTGGTCATGGCCGTCGTCCTGCTCGTCGTCGTGTTCGTCGTCGGCGGTCGACTCGACGCGCTGGCCGTCCGGCTGGGCGAACGACTGGGGACCGTCGGCGCGACCCTCGAGCGCACGGCGGCGACGCTCGATCGGGCGGGGGCGACCTCGCTCGGCTTCGGGGTCACCGTCGAGCAGGCGGTCCCGACCCTGGCCCAGGTCGACACCTCGCTGGGTGAGGTCGGTGGGACCCTGCGAGAGGCCGAGGCCGAGATGGCCGCGGTGAACATCCTCGGGCAGCGGCCACTGGCCGCACTGTCCGAGCGCCTCGGGCGAGTCGCGACCAACGTCGATACGCTGCGGACCCAGATGGGCACCCTGGGCGTCAACCTGGGCGCCAACAAGGCCAACCTGGTCGAGCTGGGCACGAGCTTGACCGACCTGGCCTCGCAGATCCGCCGGGCCGACGAGGTGGTCGCCTCGGGCGAGATCGAGTCGAGCCTGGGCGAGGTGGTCGGGGTCGTCCGGCTGTCCCTCGCTCTGCTGGCGATCTGGTTCGCGGTCCCCGCCGCCGGGGCGCTGGCGTTCGGCCTGTGGCTACGCCGTCAGCTGGCGGCCGACGACGTCACGCCCGCAACTTCACCGGTCACGCCCGCAACTCCACCGGGGTGAGCGGGAGGTCGATCGACCGACCCTCCCGCGAGATCCGCAGCGGAACGCGGCGCCCGACGATCTGATCGTCGAGAAGCCGCTGGAGATCGGCGACTCCCTCGATCACCTGCCCGTCGAGCTCGAGGATGAGGTCGCCGGCCCGGACGCCCGCCGCTGCCGCTGGGCTCCCTTCGAGCAGCTGGACGACCTCGAGCGCGCGCGCCCGACCGAGCTGTTGGGCCAGTGGCGGCGGCAGCGGCCGCGAGCCGCCGACCACGCCGAGGAACGCCCGGCGGACCCGCCCGTCGTGGACGAGGGCACCGAGGATCCGCTGGGTCGCCGCGTCGATCGGCACGGCCAAGCCGAGCCCGATCCCCGCGACCGCGGTATTGATCCCGATGACCCGACCGGCCGAGTCGGCCAGCGCGCCGCCGGAGTTACCGGGGTTGAGGGCGGCATCGGTCTGGATGACGTTCTCGACCAGGCGGCTCGCCCGGCCGTCGCGCGAGGCCATCGAGCGGCCGAGCGCGGAGACCACGCCGGCGGTCACCGTCCCGGCGAAGCCGAGCGGGTTGCCGATCGCGATGACCAGCTGGCCGACCTTCAGCCGCGCCGCGTCTCCGAGCGGTGCGGCGATGGTCGGGCCGTCGACGCGGATGACGGCCAGGTCGGAGAGCGGATCGCGGCCGACGACCCGGAACTCGCGCTCGTTGCCGTCGACGAACGTGGCGGTCCCGTTCTCCGCACCGGCCACGACGTGAGCGGACGTGACGAGGTAGCCGTCCGGGGTGAACGCCACCGCCGAGCCGGCTCCGGCGCCGCGCCAGCCGTTCCCCGAGCGACCGACCCGCAGGCTCGCGACCGAGGGGATCAGCCGCTCGGCGACGGAGCTCACCGCCCGGGAATAGGCATCGAGGATCTCGGCGTCGAGGACCTCCGCTTCGAGGATCTCCGCGACGACCTCGGTCTCGTCGGCCAGCTCAGCCGGTCCCGCGTCGGTCTGTTCAGCGACCACGATCTTGCTCCTGTGCCCTTATCTCGCGCTTATCTGGCGCTTATCTGGCGCTTGTCTCGCGCTTAGGCCTCGCCCGTGGCCGCGGCTCCGCCGACGGTGACGGTCCGGTCCTCGGTCCCGCGGACGATCTTGACCTCGTACGAGTCGCCGGCGGCCGCGATGGCCTCGAGCAGCGCGTCGGCATCCGAGATCGTCTTGCCGGCGACGGCCACGATCAGGTCGCCCTGGGCGATCCCGGCGCGCGCGGCCGGGCTGCCGTCCTCGATGTCGCGGACGAGCAGGCCCTCACGATCGGGCAGCCCGACCGACCGGCGCAGCCGGCTGGCCACATGGGCTGGAGCGATCGAGACGCCAAGGCGGGGTCGCTCGACCCGCTCGCCGCGACCGAGGGCATCCACTCGCTCGCGCAGCGCCGCGTCCGCCGGCAGGGCAAGGTAGAAGCCCTCGCCGAGGCGGTTCGTATTGAGACCCAGGAAGCCCCCATCCGCGTCGACGATCGGGCCGCCCGACGAACCCGGCGCGAGCGGCGCGGTGTGCTCGACGCTGCCACCGATCCGGCGCCCACCCGGCCCGCGGAACGCCCGGGCGACCGCCGAGACGGTCCCGAAGGTCACCCGCGTCCCGCCCGTTGGCGAGGCGGCCGCACCGAAGACCGCGGCTCCGGTCGCGAGGCCGTCGCCCGCGCCCCAGACCAGCGGCTTTGCGCCGGCCGTGTCGACCTCGACCACTGCGAGATCTCCGTCGACGTCGATCCCGGCGAGCCGGCCGACCGTCGAGCGCCCGTCGGCGAAGGTGACGGTCACCTGCTCGCCGCGGACGTTGTGGGCATTGGTCAGGACCCGGCCGTCGCCGATGACGACGCCCGACCCGCGCTGGTGCCGGCCGATCCCGACGACCGACGGGCCAACGGTCGCGGCGACGCCCTGGATGGATGCCTGAAGTTCCTGGATCGCGCTCATGTGTTCTTCGCTCCGTTATGTGGCGTGGGTTCGTTCGTCGCCGGCGGCGAGGTCTTGCCTCGCCCGATAGACTAGTGACTTGCAAGTTACTACTGTCATGCGAGGTTGGCAAGCGCCATCGTGAGAGCACTCCCCTGGCCTACCATTGCCCCGATGGCCGACCCGTTCGACCCGTTGGAGCCCGCGGCCGCGTCGTCGCTGTCGGTCGCCCTCGATCGAGTCGGCGATCGCTGGAGCCTCCTCCTGGTGGAGGCACTTCTGGACGGCTCGCGTCGGTTCAACGAACTCGGCGAGTCGCTCCCGGGGATCGCCCCGAGCATCCTCACCGACCGCCTCCGCCGCCTCGAACGTGAGGGGATCCTGCGCGCCACGCCCTACAGCAAGCGGCCGCCGCGGATGGAGTACTCGCTCACTGCCGAGGGCCGCGACCTGGCGAGCGCGCTCCGCCTCCTGGCCGACTGGGGTGCCCGCCACGTCGGCCGGGACGGCGGCCACGAGCCCCTCCGCCACGCGACCTGTGGCACCCCGCTCGAAGCACGCTGGTATTGCCCGACCTGCACGACCGTCGTCGAGGATCGCGAGGCCGCCGAGACTCGCAGCGTCTAGGGTCCGGTCGGTTGAGCGGGCTGCGGCCGAAGGCGCTCGTTGACCGCGGGCCCGCCCGAACCCAGGCCCGAAAACCTGCGAGCTGCGCATGGGATGCGCCAACGGATGAACGAAGGAGCATTTGGCGCGGTTGCGCGTCGGGATTCATCTCGGCGTGAGCGTGGCTCGGGATGAGCCATGCCGCGGAGGCGACCGGCGGAGGGTGTCAAGTACCTCTCGTTCATCGGTTGGCGCATCGGGTGCACAGCAGGCACGACGTCCTTCGCCCGCCCCAGATTACCGACCGATGTGGTCCCGCGTAGAACGGACATTCTTAGCAGCCTGGCTACGGACGGGCCGAGCTGTATGGCCCCGCGCAGGAGCTCGGGACCGTGACCGGCACGGTGGCCGGCGGCCTGACTGTGGAGCTGACGGTGCCGGTCAAGGGCTGACCGACGCCGGCCCACGCCGTTCGGCCGGCCCCCAGGCGGCGATCGGGCCGCAGGCGTTCGCCGTCACGCGGCGTCGGTGGGCGGCTCCGCTCGAGCATCGAGGTGCCACGGGCTGATGAGGCGATCGTACTTCTGCCGCAACTGGGCGGCTTCGGCTTGAAGGGACTTCGCCTGGGGCGACTCGGGCGGCAGGGCTTCCAGGTCGCGCTCGGCTTCGCGGGACATGGCCAGAACGACGTCGGCCTGACGGAGGTAACGCAACGAAGACCCCTCTTCCCCTGCCCCCGGTGGCGCCCCGCTTCATCATCTGAGGACAATGAACCCGGTTTGGTTTCAGGGGCGCGGGCCGAGCCAGGTCACGACTCGTTGAGCTTGGCCTCGTTGGTCGTGATCACCTCGTCGATGAGCCGCGCAAGCTCCTTGTCGGAGACTTTGCGGCCGGCCTCGGTCTCGATCCGTTCGCGGCTCAGCCGGAGGGCATCGTCACGAGGGATCCGGAACCCTCCGGTCATGCGGAGCCCCTCGATCTTGCCCTCACGGATCATCCGCCTGACGGCGCCCGGCGAGACCCCGAGGAGCCAGCTCACCTCCCCGGGTGGTCTGGTAGTCCTCCACCGATCAGCCGTACATTCGCGAGCGCGTCATGGGCAGCGATTGTACGAGGCCAGGCCAACGGACCTGGCGGACCTCGCGGGCCTAGGCCGCCCCTACCGGGAGGACCGATGACGGCCGATCGCGACCCCTTCGAAGCTGGTGGCCGCGGTCCTCCCAGATCTCGACCGGCGATGGGCGTCCCAGCAGATAGCCCTGGCCCAGGTGGACGCCTAGCTTTCGGACCATCGCGAGCTCGGCCGAGGACTCGATGCCCTCGGCGATGACCTCACACCTGGCCGCTTCGGCGAAGTGGACCAGCCCGACGATCACCGCCTGGCGGCGGACGTCGGTGTCCACGCCGCGGACCAGGCTCACATCGACCTTGACGAAGTCGGGTTGCAGCTCGACCAGGTGCCGGAAGTTCGCCGCCCCGGCTCCCGCATCGTCGACGGCCAGTCGCGTCGCGCTGCCGAGCCGGGCCCTGGCCTCGCGGATCGCGGCGTAGTCGTCGATCTCCTCGTGCTCCGTCACCTCCAGGACGATCAGGCAGGTCGCCCCCGCGATCAGGCGTTCGAGCGTGGAGAACTCAGTCATCAGGCCGGGCGACACGTTGAGACTCAGCCAGGAACCTCGTGGCAATGTCCTGGCCGACCGGATCGCGACGCGCAGCGTGGCGATCTCCAGCTCGTTGCCCAGGCCGCACGCCAGGGCCGATGCGAACATCTGGTCCGGCGGGGATCCATCGTCAAACCGCGTCAGGGCCTCGTAGCCCATCGTGGTTCCGCTGTCGAGATCCACGAGCGGCTGATAGACCGGCCTGAACGCCTCGGCCGCGATCGTCGTACTGATGCGCTCCCGGACCGCTGCGTCGTTGCGCCGAGAGACGAGCGCCGGTGCCAGGATCGTCTCTGCGAGGGCGGCGAACTCCCGGACCGCAGGAAGATCCGCGATCATGTGGGCCGCCTGGGAGGCGTCGGTCGTGGACGTGACGATGAGGCCGACGATCTCGCCCTGGTTCATGATCGGCGCATAGGCACAGCCCTTGGTGCCAAGCTCGGTGAGTCGCATTGTGTGGTCGCTGGGGTCCCGCGGCGGCTTCCAGTCCTCCGCCCACGCCCCGTTTGCGGCTCGTCCCAGCAAGTATTCGGCTCGGGAGGGGTTGAGTCGGTCGCCCACCTTGATCGGGAACTCGAGGTCGTCGGTCCTGACCGCGAGTGCCCGCAGCCCGGCTCCATGTGGTTCAAACAGGGCGGCGATCTCAACGACGGGCAGCTTCAGCAGGGCGTCGGCGATCAGTCCCGCGGTGGCCTCCGGCGTCGATTGGGCGTGCAGGGCGCGCGACGCGATGATCGCGATCCGTTCGGCGTTGCTCCGGTCGCGAAGGCGCCCCGCCTCCACGAGCCGGCTCTGGGCGTCGCGCGCCTCATTGGCGTAGTCGACGATCGCCACGACGATGATTGCTGTGATCGTAATGAGGATGACCCACGGATAGGCCATGCCCAGCGCTCCCTGGATGGGCGGCAGCGTCTTCGGCAGGGCGCCCAGGAGCGGGGTCACGAGCCCGGCGGCAGCCGCCAGGCCGACCACCGGGATGGTCCGGCTACGAGAGACCGCCGGCAACACCAGGACCACGGACAGGATCGGCAACAGCGTGATCCCTCGGTGGACGTCTGGGACGAGATATGAGCCCACCAGGCCGATCGAGGTGACGGCCACGGCCGCGACCAACCGCGCGTCGAGCAGCCGACCCCGACGGGCCAGCCACGCGGAGACCAGGAGCGCGCCCGTGAAGGCCACATTCAGCCATCCGACCACGACGAGCGCCACGTCCTGGAGTCCCCAGCCGGCCCCCAGCGAGGCGCAGGCGAACAGCGCCGACAACCGAAGGAGCCAGGGCCAGAAGACGGTCAGCCGGTCACGCTCAACGAGGGATGCGGTTTGTTCCGGGCTGAGAGGACCACGTCCGACACCGGCCCACGAGAGGATCTGGTGCACGAAGCCAATATCCCCCGCCTCACGTGCCGCCGCTACGGTCCGATAGTCATTTTCGACCAGCGGAACCAGCGGGAGCTAAGGAGCGCGGCCCGAGCGGCCGGCCAGGGCGATCGCCTCGACGGCCGCCGGGTTCTCGAGGGCGGAGGTGTCGCCCGGGTCGAGGCCGAGCCAGGCGGCGCGGGCGACGCGGCGCATGATCTTGCCGCTGCGGGTCCGGGGCAAGTCGGGAACCGCGACCACGCTCTTGGGGCGGACGGTCTTGCCCAGGTCACGGATCACGAGGCCGCCGACCTCGTGGGCGATCGTCTGATCCCAGGTGACGCCCGGGCGGGGGACGCACAGGACGACGATCACCTCGCCCTTGAGCTCGTCGGGCACGCCGATCGCCGCTGCGGCCGCCACCGCCGGGTGGGCCACCGCGCAGGCCTCGACCTCGGCCGGGCCGACGCGCTTGCCGGCGACCTTGAGCGTGTCGTCGGAGCGGCCGTGGATGTACCAG
>JBDTQW010000117.1:0-7168 GCA_039931975.1 Chloroflexota bacterium
GCATCGTCTTCGCGATCGAGGACGCGCTCAAGGTCCCGGTCCGGTTCGTCGGCGTCGGCGAGAAGGTCGGCGATCTGCTGCCGTTCGACCCGGACGCGTTCGTGGCGGCCCTCTTCGCGTAGGCCTACTCCGTCAGCGGCAGTTCGACCCTCGGGATCGCGGACGGTGCCGGCCTGGTCGGCATGGTCCGAATCCCAGGGATCGGCGAGAACCACAGGAACGCCACGGCGACGATCGCGCCCAGGACGCCGAAGGCCATCGACGCGCGCAACCCGAGGAGCTCCGCGATCACGCCACCGGCGATCGTCCCGGCGAGCTGGAAGACGTCCTCGAAGAAGCGGATCGAGCCGCCGACCCGCCCGAGCAGGCGGTCCTCGGTGACCGACTGGGTGAGCGACACCTGGGTGACCTCGAAGAGCGTGACGGCGCTGTCGCCGACGAGCTGCTGCACGATGAGACAGCCCGCGCCGAGCACGAGCGCACCCTCGGGCGCCAGCTGGAGGAACGCGCTGCCGATCGCGAACCCGACCATCCCCACGACGATCGTCCGGCCCACCCCGAGCCGTCGTTCCGATCGTCCGGCCAGCACCGCGCCGATGAACGAACCGGCGCCGCCCAGCGCGGCGATCACTCCGATCGCGGCCGGACCCAGACCGACGTACGCGGTCGCGAACAGCAAGTAGGACGTTCCGAACACCCCCCACAGCACGTGCGACGCGGCACCTGCCCCGGCCAGCGCGCGCAGGATCGGCGACCGGGCGATGATCCGCAGCCCCTCGTGGATCTCGTGCAGAACGGGCTCGCGCGCCGAGGCCGGCGGTCGGGGCGCCTCAGGTCGGCGGATCGATCCGAGGAACAGCGCCGAGACCAGGAACGAGACCGCGTCGACCGCGATGGCCAGGGGCGCGCTGAACAGCTGGATGAGAAACCCGGTGACGCCGAACGCCGAGAACTCGGCGACCGATGCGCTCGCAGTCAGGGCGCTATTGGCCGGCACGATCTGGTCCCCGTGGACCACCGTCGGCAGGTACGCCCGGTCGGCAACATCGAAGAAGGTGGTCAGCCCGGCGGCCAGGAACGTCACGAGATAGAGCTGGCCCATGCCCAGCACACCGAATACTGCGGCGACCGGGATCGAGCCCAGCAGGGCGGCCCGCCCGACATCGGCGACGATCATGATCGGGCGTCGCCGCAGCCGATCCACCCAGGCACCCGCGAACAGCCCGAGCACGAGCCCGGGCAGCAGCTGCAGCGAGCGCAGGACGGCGATCTCGATCGGGCCCGCGCCCAGGGTCAGGATCGCCGCGAACGGCAGGGCCGTGTGGGTGACGAGCGATCCGAAGACGGAGATCGTGCCGGCCATCCACAGCCGCACGAAGTCGACGTTGCGCCAGACCGAGCCGGCTCGGCGGTCGTCCTCCATCGGTGCCATCGTGGCGCGTCCGCAGGTCCTGTGCTTGGCCGCACCGCGGGGGACGGATGGCCCATAGGGGTCGGCAGGGGGCGATGCGCTACACTGCGACCGCCTCGGCGCGTCAGAACCCGCGCGCCAACGGGACGGCCTCGAGCGTCGCCCCGGACAGCCGAACGGAGACAACCGAACCCGATGTTCGACACGCTCAGCGAGCGCCTGCGCAAGACCCTTGACAACCTGACCGGCCGCGGTCGTATCAGCGAGGCCGATGTGGACGCGGCGATGCGCGAGATCCGGCTCAGCCTGCTCGAGGCCGACGTCAACTTCAAGGTCGTCAAGGACTTCATCACGCGCGTTCGCGAGCGGGCGATCGGGGCCGACATCCTGGGCAGCCTGACGGCCGGCCAGCAGGTCGTTGGCATCGTCAACGAGGAGCTCGTGGCGCTCCTGTCGGCCGGCGATCGCGTCTTCCACCTGCAGGGCAACCCCGCGGTCATCCTCGTTGCCGGTCTCCAGGGCTCGGGCAAGACGACCAGCGCGGCCAAGCTCGCCCGCCACGTGGTGAAGCTGGGCCGGCGACCCATCCTGGTCGCCGCGGACCCCCACCGACCCAACGCCGCGGACCAGCTCGAGACGCTGGGCAACAGCCTCGACATCCCGGTCTTCCGGGCGCCCGAGGGGACGGCCGTCGTCGACATCGCCCGCGCTGGCGTCGATGCCGCCGGGCGCGAGGTCCGCGACGTGGTCATCGTCGACACCGCCGGCCGTTTGACCGTGGACGAGGCGCTCATGGCCGAGATCGCCGCGGTCGCCGCCGCGGTGAAGCCCGTCGAGACGCTGCTCGTCGTCGATGCCATGACCGGCCAGGAGGCCGTCGCCGTGGCCGAGGCGTTCCAGGGCACCCTGCCCTTGACCGGCCTAGTCCTGACCAAGATCGACGGCGACGCCCGGGGTGGCGCGGCCCTGTCGATCAGCGCGGTCACCGGCCTGCCCGTCAAGTTCCTGGGCACGGGCGAGAAGACCGACGCCCTCGAAGTCTTCCACCCCGACCGGCTGGCCGGTCGGATCCTGGGCATGGGCGACGTGATGACCCTCGTCGAGCGCGCCCAGGAGACGTTCGATCAGCAGCAGTCGGCGAAGATGGAGGAGAAGCTGCGCAAGGGCAGCTTCACCCTCGAGGACTTCCTCGATCAGCTCCAGCAGATCCAGAAGATGGGGCCGCTCGGCCAGATCATGGGGATGCTCCCCGGGATGGGCGGGATGGCCAAGGAAGCGCAGGCGGCGGTCGATCGCGGCGACCTCGGCCGAGTCGAGGCGATCATCCGCTCGATGACGCCACGCGAGCGGCGCGATCCGACGGTGCTCAACGCCTCCCGTCGTCGGCGCATCGCCGCCGGCGCCGGGACCGACCTGACCGAGGTCAACCGCCTGGTCAAGCAGTTTGGCGAGATGCAGAAGCTCATGAAGCAGTTCTCGGGGGCTGGCGGACGCCGCGCCGCCGCAGGCCTGCTCGCACGCCGTTAGCTCTGGGGGAATTTCGATGACCGCCGACCGCACGATCGGGCAAGAGCCCGATCCACAGCCCGATACCACGCCTTCGCCGGCCGATCTGGCCGACGCGGCGATCCCGCCCGAGGCGGCGGTCCCGCCCGACGCGCCGACCGCGGCCCGCGCCGCGCGGCCGTCCGACGCGGCCGCCGCACCCGCCTACGTGGCGAGCGTGGAGCCCCTCGCGACGCCGGAGACCCTGACCGCCCCGGTGGCGGTCAGTCCCGTTCAGCGGCCGTCGCGCGCCCGCTGGGGCGTGGCCGGCCTGATCGCCCTGGTCGTCGTTGCCCTGTCGGCAGCCGGCCTGTTTGTGCTCGTCGGCACCTCCTCCAACGCCGCCGTCGCGGCCTGGACCCCGGCCGATGCCGCGCTCTACGTCGAGATCCGCGGAGACCTGCCCGGCGACCAGCGCCAGAACCTCGGCCGCTTCCTCGCCCACTTCCCGGGCTTCGCCGACCAGGCCAGTCTCGAGGCCAAGCTCGACGAGACGCTCGACAAGCTGGTCAGCAAGGCCAGCGATGGCAAGCACGACTGGACCAAGGAGATCAAGCCCTGGTTCGGTGGCCAGGTCGCCGTGTCGATGTCGAGCTTCCCGAAGCCCAGCGGCGCGGATTCCGGGGCGGACTCGGTCCGGGCGCTGCTCGTGGTCGCCCAGAAGAACCCGACCGCGGCCATCGCCTGGCTCAAGTCCCTCGATCCGAAGCCAACCACCGATGAGACCTACAAGGGCGTGACCCTGACCCTCTACGCACCCGCCTCGGGCCCCAAGATCGCGGCCACCGCCACCGGCGGGGTGCTGCTGGTCGGTGACGTGGACTCGGTCAAGGCCGCCGTCGATCGCAACGGCAAGGACGGGCTGGCCGCCTCGAAGGCGTTCACCTCGGCCATGGCCGGCATCAGCGGCGACCAGGTCAGCCGGACCTACCTCGACCTGAAGGCGTACACCGAAGCCGTCGCCAAGCTCCGGGGTGGCGCGGCCATGGGCATGGAGAAGACCATGCTCGACCGGTTGCCGGCCTGGATGGCCTTCGGCGGCCGGATCGAGAGCGACGCGTTCGTGAGCGACCTCGTCGCGCCCGTGGTGGCGTCGGCGCCCAGGATCGACGATCAAGAGAGCCCGATCGCCGGGCACCTGCCGGCGTCGACCGTCGCGCTCATCGAGTTCCATCAGTTCGACAAGCTGGTCAAGTACCAGCTCGACCAGATCCGGTCCGATCCGATGCTGGGCGAGGCGCTGAAGCAGGTCGATGACGCCACCGCCAGCGTCGGCGGGCTCGATCACCTCGTTGGCTGGATCGGCGACGTCGGGATCGTGCTGACTTCCGACGGCACCACCCCGGGCGGCGGACTCGTGATCGTGCCCAACGATGCCGCGGCCGCCGAGAAAGTGGTCACGGACCTGCGCAACCTCGCCGCCGTCTTCGGGACGTCCAGCGGGATCACCACCCGCGACGAGGCCTACGGCGCCGGGACGATCACCACGATCGACTTCGGCGACCTCAGGCAACTTGCCGCGGGCGGCCTCCTCGGCCTGCCGGTTACGGGTCATGCCGAGGTCGCCTACACCGTCCAGGGCGGTCTCGTCGTCATCGGCGCAGGTTCGGCCTGGGTGAAATCCATCGTGGACGTCAAGGCCGGTGGCTCGCTCGCGGAACAGGCCCGGTTCAAGGACGCCATCCGCCGGGTCCAGGCCAAGAACGGCTCGAGCGTGTTCGTCGACCTGGCGGCCATTCGCAAGCTGGCCGAGCCGACGCTCAGCCAGATGCCCGGGTCGCAGTACGCGACCGAGATCAAGCCCTACATCCAGCCCTTCGACGTCTTCGTCTCCGCCGGCTGGACCGAGGGCGATACCACCCGCGCCCGCTACGTCGTGACCGTCACCAACCCATAGCCGCCCGGATACGGGCACTAGCAAGGAGGGCCTTCCCCAGATGGCCGTTCGGATCCGCCTTACCCGCGTCGGGGCGACGAAGCAGCCGACCTACCGGGTCGTCGTCGCCGACGCCCGCAACGCCCGCGACGGGCGGTCGATCGAGACGATCGGCCACTACAACCCGCGCACCGAGCCGATCGAGTTCGCGGTCGACGCCGACAAGGCCAAGAAGTGGCTCGCCCAGGGCGCCCAGCCGTCGGACACGGTCGCCCGCCTGTTCCGGAACGCGGGCATCCTGCCCGCGGCCAAGTAAAGGGTCGCCGTCATGCCTGCCAAGGAGCTCGTCGAATACGTCGCCAAATCGCTGGTCGACGATCCCGACGCCGTCCACGTAGAGGAGACGCGGGACCGTGATGGGATCGTCCTCGAACTGCACGTCGCCGAGGACGACATGGGCAAGGTCATCGGTCGCAACGGGAGCGTCGCCAAGGCGCTCCGGACGCTGCTCAAGGTCACCGGCGCCCGAGAAGGCGAGCCGGTCTCGCTCGAGATCGTCTGACCATCGCCAGCCGGCTCGTGGTCGGCCTCGTACGGGGCGTCCACGGTCTGAACGGCGCCCTCCGGGTGGAGATCCTGACCGATCGCCCGGAGGCGCGCTTCGCCCGCGGGGCCGTCGTCTATCGCGAGGGCAGCGACGACCCGCTCACGGTCAGCGACGCCGTCGCCATCCCCGACGGGCCGGGCTGGCGAGTCCGCTTCGAGAGAGTCGGCGATCGGGCCGCGGCCGACACCCTGCGCGGTGCCTACCTCGAGGCCGACGTCCCGCCGGGCGACGAGCCCGGTCGCGGCGCCGCCTACTGGCACGAGGTCGTCGGGACGCCGGTGCGCGGTGTCGATGGCGAGGAGCTCGGCACGGTGGCCGACATCTATCGGGTCGCCGAGAACGATGTCTACGTCGTGCGGGGAGGGCCGCGCGGTGAGTTCGACGTTCCGGCCGTGCGTGACTTCATCCGCATCTTCGCCCCGAGGCGGGGTGAGATCGTCGTCGACGCGGCGGCGCTCGAGCTCGGACCGGTCCGCCCGCCGAAGCCGTCCAGGCCGCCACGGCCGCGCAAGGGCGACCCGCCCCGCCCGCCCACGGGCGACAAGCCCCGTCCGCAGACTGAGTCTCCGACCGAGCCCGGGGCCTGATCGGCGATGGCGATCCAGATCGACATCCTCAGCCTGTTCCCGGCGATGCTCGAGGGACCGCTCGCCGGGAGCATCCCGGCCCGGATCCAGGAGCGTGGCCTGGCCGAGGTCCGGGTCCGCGACCTGCGCGAGTGGGGCATCGGCCGGCATCGCTCGGTCGACGACCAGCCGTACGGCGGTGGGGCGGGCATGGTCATCAGGCCGGAGCCGGTGGCCGCGGCCCTGGCCGCGCTGCGGCGGCCCAACTCGACCGTGGTCCTGCTCGACCCGGTCGGCGAGCGCTTCAGCCAGGCGCACGCGCTGGACCTGGCGGGCCGGCCGCACCTGGTCTTCGTCTGCCCGCGCTACGAGGGCGTCGACGAGCGGATCCGCGGCCTGGTCGACCTCGAGCTCTCGATCGGCGATTACATCCTGACCGGCGGCGAGTTGCCCGCCTTGGTCGTCATCGACGCGGTCCTGCGTCTGCTGCCCGGCGCCATCGACGCCGAATCGACGGTGGAGGAGTCGTTCGCGGAGGGACTCCTCGAGTACCCCCAGTACACCCGCCCGGCCGTCTTCGAGGGGCACGCCATCCCGGCGATCCTGACCAGCGGCGACCACGCCGCGGTCGCTCGCTGGCGCCATCGCGAGGCGATCCGCCGGACGCTCGAGCGACGCCCCGATCTGCTGCTCCAGCGCGAGTGGACACCCTTCGAGCGGGCCCTCCTCGACGAGATCCGGGCCGAGGCCGGGGACGACGGCGAGCCCTGACCCGCGGCCGTGACCGGAGCCCGGTGGAGGCGACCTCGATCGGATCGATCGGAGCGCGTGCTATACTCCGCCGTCGGTCGTCCTGACGGCCCTCCCCGAACGCCCATCCGCAGCCCCTGCTGCCCGACGAGAAGTAGGAACCGCCGTGAACGTGCTCGACGAAATCGTCAAAGACCACATCCGGACCGATCTGCCCGAGCTCGCCTCGGGTGACACGGTCAAGGTGTCGGCCAAGGTCGTCGAGGGCAACCGCGAGCGGATCCAGGTCTTCGAGGGCACGGTCATGCGCCTGCGCGGCGGCGGGATCACCCGCTCGATCACCGTCCGTCGGATCGCCAGCGGCGTCGGCGTCGAGCGGACCTTCAAGATCCACAGCCCGCGGATCGAGAAGA
>JBDTQW010000118.1:0-7139 GCA_039931975.1 Chloroflexota bacterium
CGGACCGCTTCTTCTTGCCGCGCTCAACCATCACTCGGACCGGGTCGGACATGGCTCGGCGGTAGAGCAATCGCGTCGCACGCGCTGATGGGGCCGGCGGTTGAATCGGCCGAGCGTCCCTCGCCGGCGCATACTCCGCCGACACGGAGGGAGGCAGGGAGCCATCGGGTTCCCGCCGGCGCGACTCCCCATACGGTCGCCTCGACCGTCGCGCTGGGCAAATGGCGAGACCGACCCTCCGGCCGGGCGCGGAGACGCGCCTAAGAGAAGGAGACGCCGATGCCCAGGTTCATCACGTTTTTCTCGTACACGGGAGATTCCGCGAAGGCGATGATCGAGCATCCGAGCGACCGATCCGCTGCCGCCAAAGCGCTGGCCGAATCGCTCGGAGGCACGCAGGAAGCCTTTTACTGGATGCAGGGGAAGCACGACGGCTTCCTGATCACGAACCTGCCCGACGGCGTGGCAGCGGCCGCGCTCTCGGCGGCGGTCGGTGCCACCGGCGCGGTTGTGGGCCTTGAGACCCACCAGATCTTCGACCACGACGAGCAGGCAGCCATCGTCAAGCACGCTGAGACCGCCCGCCGGGTTTACAAGCCACCGACTGCCTGATCCTCCGCGTCCGGGGCCATCCCGGCCGAACGCCTGGGCTCAGCGCGTGTCGACAGGCACTGGTCCCTGGCGCAGCCCGATCACGTTCCCGTCCGGATCCTTGAACCACGCGCCACGGGCCGGCCCCACGACCGCGATGAAGTTCTCGGTCTTGGGGCTCTCGTATTCCTCGAAGGACACGCCCCGCTCGGACAGCTCCTTCACCACACCCTCGATGTCATTGATCTCGAAATGGACGACGGTCTGACCGATGTTCGGCGTTCCACGCCTGACCGAGAGCTGTGATCCGTGGGTGGTCCCATATCGCACGGCAAACGGAGTCTCGTCGAGGACGATCAACCGAAGCTTTCCGCCGTAGAACTCTTTGGCTCGCTCGAGATCGGTGACGGCGATGGTCGTCACGGCCACTGCCTTGCTCAGCATGAACCGACTCCCTGCCTCGTTCTGTGCGCCACGTGGCGAAATTGGCTCGCCGGGTTAACGGCGAGTCTACCGGCCCTGCGGTCACTAGCCGACTTGCCCACACACGGAGAGACCCACCACCGCGGCGGGTCTCCTTCGCTTGAGGGACGTACGCTGCCCTATCGGCCTGGCGTCGAGGCAACGAGCTAGGCTGGTCGCGGAGCGGATGTCACTCGGTCGAGGCGGATGGCCGATACACCGAGCGCGAACCAGCCCGCCAGCAGGCAGATGACCGCGGGGAACATCACCAAGTACGCGAGGTCCAACGCCACGGGCGCAACCATCAATGCCAGAGCCCCGGTCGCGGGGCCGGCAACGAGGAGCGCCGCGGCCTGGCGCGACAAGGTCGAGTTTCGGAAGGTCGCTAGCCCGAACAACGCCGAGCCGAGCAACGCGGCGAGCCCGCCGAACGCGACGAGGACCACATTCCAGCCAGCGGCGACGACGTCAGCTAGATCTGCGGCTGCGCCCGCGGCCATCGCGACGGTTCCGGCCGCAATCAGGGCGAAGGCCGTCCAGATGAGCTTCGGATGCGATCGCGCTTGGAATGCGCTGAGTCCGGTTACTGCAACCAGCAAGGCCAGCAACCCCGCGAACGCGAGGATCGCGACGCCGCCCCCGAAGGGTTGTCCCTGCTGGCTTCCGGTGGCGAAGCCAAGGACAGTCCAGATCAATGCGGCGACCGTGGCAGCGATGCCGCCGATGCGTAGTGACATGAAGAACTCCCTTCGTTGCACGATGTCGGTGCTCTGTCCGCGACGCCGTAGCCTGGCGTCCAGGGCACCGAGCAGGATGTCCGCCACGTCGAACGGCCCCAGCGGAGCCTCGTCGAGGATCGCCTCGAATTCGTCGCCGTAGCGGGCCTGCCAGCGGGCGGGATAGCAGCGGAGCAGAAGGTTTCTCATGGCTGGCTCTCACCGAGCTGGCGAAGGCCCTGGTCGACGAATGCCGATAGACCACGGAGTTGCTCGGCGAGCTCGGAGGCACCGACGGCAGTGAGGCGGTATGGCCGGCGGCGGTCGACCGGTGGCAATGGTTCGACGAGGCCCAGATCCTCGAGGCGAGCCAGCGCCGCGTACAGGGTGCCGGCACCCATTGGTCGGCCGGACCCCTGCTCGACGTCCTGCATGATCGCGTAGCCGTGCTTAGGGCCGTTGCTGAGACTGACCAGGATGAGCAGCGACGGCTCGGTGAACCGTCCGAAGCCTGGCTTCTTGTGGTCCATCTGGACTCCCGCTCTTACGATGGCCGATATATCGATAGTCGGTATAATAGAGCGCTTCGCGATCGTGTCAAGTGGCGATCCGCGAGCCCTGGATCCCGCCCAGGCTCGGGCCACTCAGGCACCGTCCGTGGGAAGTGAATCTGGCGTGAATTCGGGATTTGCCGGCTATAACCGTTTGAGTCGCGCCGGGTCGTTTCACGCGTTGCGCAGCGCGTCGATCGAGGCGGTCGCGACGACCCCTTCGACGCTGCGCGCCAGCTCTGCGTCGAGGGTAACGAACGCGTCGGCCTGCAGCTGAGTGAGTGCGACGTACTCGGCGTCGTAGGTCGAGGCCCATCCCAGCTGATCCGCCACGTCCCAGGCCCGACGCCGGAGCACGGCGTCGCCGAGGAGCCTGATCGGCATCCGCCCGATGCGGGCGAGGCGGTCACGCGCGACGTCGGCCGCGATCTCGCCGCGCTGGACGGACTCGTGCAGAGCCGACAGCACCTGGGAACGAAGGAGCGTCGGCGCGAGGAGCTCGTGCTGGGCTGGGACCTCGACCCCCGAGCTCGCCAGGTGGAGGACTGCGCTCGCGTCGACGACGAACCTGGTCATCGGATACCTCAGATCGCGTGTAGGGGCGTCGCAACACTACCGTCGCCCCCCGCAGTCGACCGGGGAGCCGGGCAGGCAGGAGCTCTCGCGAGGCTGCTCGCCGGTACGGGGCGCGGGGCACCCGCTCGTGCGGACAGTACTAGGAGGTCCTCTCTTCATCGGCGCGCCTGGCTTGCGGACGGGGCCCGAATATGACCGGGCCGCGAAAGATGGCCGCGACCATCACGATCGAGCCCGTCGGACGCACCGTCGGGCCTGACTCAGGTCCTCGCAGGCGGCCGCCCAACGGTCGGAACCTCAATGGCTCACTGCCGCCGGGCGTTCCCGGACGACGACGGCGGGATCCTTGCCCAGGTCGATGCCCTTGAACGACGCCTGGCGGACCTGTCCGTCGCCCGTCCAGCCGGCGAAGTCGGCGCGGATGACGACCTGCGGACGAACCGACAGGGCCGATCGCGCGACCGGGGGCGGTGGCGGCGGACTGAACGGGGTGGTGTCGGTTCGCAGGGGCCGCAGGAGGGCAAGGAGCTCGTCGCGGGTCTGGCGGTTGAAGCCCGTACCCACCTTGCCCACGTATCGCAGCCGGCCCTCCTCCATCACCCCGACGAGCAGAGCTGCGAGGTCGGCCGCCGGTCCGGTTCCCGTCGTCCAGCCACCCACGATCAGCTCTTGCTCGGGTCGGTTCTTGATCTTCTGCCAGGCGGGCGATCGACGGCCCGGCTCGTAGAGCGACGTCCGCAGCTTGGCGACGATCCCTTCAGCGCCGACCGCCCGGGCCGCCTCGAAGAACGCCCGACCGGACCCGACGACGTGGTCGCCGAACCGCACCGCCGGATCCTTGCCGAGACGCCCGCGGAGCAGCTCCTGCCGCTTCTCGAGCGGGACGTCGAGCAGGGAGTAGCCGTCCAGGTAGAGGAGGTCGAACACCTGGTAGGTCACGCGGTCTGGAGCGCGGGTCGAGATACGGCTCTCCTTGATCAGCCGCTGGAGCATCGCGAAATCGGAGCGGCCTTCGTCGTCGAGGGCGACGACCTCGCCATCAACGATCGCCTGCCGGGCGTCGATCCAGTCCGACCCGGAGAGCAGGGGCCCGAAGTACATCCGGGCATCCTGTCGGCCGCGCGTCCATACCCGAACGTCTCCGTCGCGGACGACGGCCTCTACCCGGAACCCGTCCCACTTCATCTCGAAGAGCCAGTCGGGATCGTCGAACGGCTCCGGGACCAGGGTCGCGGCCATCAACTCGATGAACTCGGGCATCGGACGACGCACACCGACCACCGGCTTCGCGGCCATGGCCGGCTTGGCAGCCACGGCGGGTTTGGCGGCGTTGGCGGCCTTCGCCGGCTTGGCGCCCTTCACCGGCTCGAGCCCGACTTGGCCGGGACCTTCGTCTTGCGTGGCGAGGAATCGCTCTGGCCCCGTCCCGGACCCCGAAGCAGTTCGTCGTTGGTCCGCCCCGACTTGACGCTCTCCGGATGGTCCTCAGCCTGCCAGCCGGGCACGGCTTCGTCGTCCTTTCGGTGGATGAGGAGCCACTTGTCCTGCTCGGCATACTGACCGCCGAGTCGAGCGGCACGGATCAGGACGAAGCCACCGCGCAGCTTGACCCCGTCGAGCCGAAACTTGAATTCGCCGTTCTTCAGGGCCGCGCTGGGATCGGGGTTCGCAGGATCGGCGGTCCAGGTTCCCCAGTCCCAGACGATCACGTCCCCGGAACCGTATTGCCCCGAGGGAATGACGCCCTCG
Organism: Chloroflexota bacterium; assembly: GCA_039931975.1. Classification (GTDB taxonomy): domain Bacteria; phylum Chloroflexota; class Limnocylindria; order Limnocylindrales; family CSP1-4; genus Chersky-267. The sequence continues at coordinate 4,646 of JBDTQW010000118.1, forward strand.
AAGTCGAAGTGCTCGATCGGGTGGTCCTCGACCCGGACCGCGAGCCGGCGCTCCGCGGGATCGAAGCTCGGCCCGCGGGGCACGGCCCAGGAAACGAGCACGCCGTCGATCTCGAGGCGGAAGTCGAAGTGGAGCCGACGGGCTCGATGGCGCTGCACGGCGAACCGACCACTCGACGGGCTCCCGGCCTTCCGGACTGGCCGGCCTCGTGGCTCGGGCGTCACCTCGAACCTGCGCTTCCTGCGATAGAGATCGGTGCCCATGGTGCGACCCAGATTGTGACCCCCCCCCGAGGTTCGCGCGGGCGACCGGCCGAGCCGACAAGGCGATCAGGGCCGACAGCGTAAACTTCGATTGACACAGGGCGCCACCGGCTGGGCCCTCCAACCAAAAGGAGTGGGCGTGCCCTATCAACGCGAGGCGGAGGTTGTCCTCGCCACCTGGCGTGAGGCCGAGCGGGCCATGGCGGCGAGCGAGCCCGGCAGCCCGGAGTGGCAGGACGCAGACGCCGTCAGCGGACGATGTCGGGCCGAGTACCAGCGGTTGTTGATCCTCGCCCAGAACAACGACCGGCCGAGCCCGCGGCCGATCCCCGAGGACCTCGAGCGCCGAGTCGAACCCGGGTCGTAGCTCAGAAGTCCCGGCGACCCTCGAAATGGGCAGCGACGCCCGGCCGCGTCAGCTGGTAGACGGCGATCCGTTGTCCGCCCGGTGTCCGGAAGGAATGACACGGGCCGTGCGGGATCTCGAGCGAGCGCTCACCCGTCCAGCCGCGGCTCCTGAGATCCGTCAGCGTCGACTCGAGATCCGCGACGCGGTATAAGAGGATCGGCCGATCCCCTTCGAGATGATCGGTCAGCAGGACCCGCGGCGGCCCGGCGGTGAGCTCGATCATCGCCACCCGGATGCCCGAGTCCTCGATCGCAAAGATGAGCTTGCCGCCGAGGACATCACGGAAATACGCGACGTCGGCAATCACGTCGCGACTCGGCATGTACAGGAAATCGAGGACGTCGAAGCTCATCGTGTCCGCCTCGGAACCTGGGACGATGTCGCGTCCCGACGACATTGTTCACCGGATCAGTGCCTATCGTTCATCCGCCGCTGATCGAGCCCGGGTCACATGGAACCGGTAGAGATGGAATAGGACCCAAGCGCCGAGCCCGACCGGGCGCGGCGGGACGAGGGAGGGTGACATGGCGATCAGCGCAGTCGGCGACGATGCGTTCGAAGGGCGGATCAACCGGCCCGACCGGATGAGCTTCGAACAGGCCCGCCACCGGAACCGGATGCTCCAGCAGTCGGACCACGAGCGATACGAGGCCGACTGGCCGGCCGTCGGTTGGGGCTCATTCGAGCCGGCCGTGCCGCCGCGCAGGCGCAGGCCCTTCGGCCGCCGCTAACGCACTCCAGCCGCCGCTACTCACGCGGGGGTTTGCTCGGACCGACCTAGGGCTTGCGCTCCAGGATCGGGCGGGCGACGTCCGGCTTGTCGACCACGAACGTGAACATCGCCCGGTCACCCCAACGGCCGAGAAACAGGTGGCCCTGGATGTTGACCCCGGCATCGGCCAGCTCTCGCGCCACTGCGGCCATGCCGCCGGGTCGATCGCCCACCTCCGACAGGATCGCTTCCCCCTCGACGTAGGTGTACTCGCCCTCGTCGAGGACCGCCTTGGTGGTGTCGTCGTCGGCGGTGGTCATGATCACGTGACCCGAATCGCCGATGCTGCCGCCGCCGATCGCCCGTAGGTCGACCCCGCGCGACGCTAGCTCCTCGGCAAGGACCGCCAGGGCACCCGGCTGGTTCTTGAGCTGGACGACGAACTGCCTGGCCATGCGCTCCTCCGGCGCGCCGCAACACGAGCGGCGAGGACTCCGATTCTAGCCGTCAGACGGAGAGGCGATCGCCGCGCGGCGCAGCTCGATCGCCTGGCGGTAGGCCGTGACATAGCGCGGCGCGGAACCGGTCTCCCAGCCGAAGTCCAGGGCCATCCCGCGCTGGATCACGGCTTGCCAGGTCGGTCCCGAGCCGTCGGGGCCACGCAGGGCGAAGGCTCGCTCGCAGGCCGCCAGCAGGGCCTCGGGAGTCGGCTGGTCGAAGACGGTCCCGGTCCCCTCCCCCGGCCGTTCGGTCTCGTCGACGACCGTGTCGCCGAGGCCGCCTGTCCGCCGGACGAGCGGCGGGGTGCCGTAGCGCAAGGCGATCATCTGGCCCTGGCCACACGGCTCGAAGCGCGAGGGCATGACGAACAAGTCCGAGCCTGCGTAGATCCGGCGGGCATTCGCCCGATCGAATCGCTCGACCAGGGCCACCGACGCGGGTCGCTGGGCGGCCAGCGTGCGGAGGCGATCCGCGAGACGGGCGTCGCCGCTGCCCTGGACGATGATCCGGGCGCCGAGCCCGGCAAGCCGTGGCGCCGCGGCCGCCAGCAGGTCGAAGCCTTTCTGCGGGTCGAGGCGGCCGATCATCCCGAGGACCGGCGCCGGATCG
>JBDTQW010000119.1:0-7041 GCA_039931975.1 Chloroflexota bacterium
TTCCGCGCCGCTCGGCCTGACCACCCAGGCCGAGTTCCTGGTCGGGTCCGGCATGGACGAGCTGCTCGAGGCGATCCGCTCGGACCCGACGACCTCCATGGAAGAGTGGCTGGCGGCCCGCTCAGCCGTCGCCCGGCTGCTCGACCCGCGGGCGATGGGTGGCTTTCGGGTCAGCCTGCTCGGACGTGGTCTCGCCAAGCGGCTGCCGCTGCGCGGGCTGGGCTTTCGCCTGAAGCGATAGCAAAGGCCCGGCTACGGCATTCGCCCTATTGTCCGTGCTCGGACCGTGGCGCAGGCTGCGAGCGCCGGGGGGGCGACTCGCATCCCTGCTACGCGCGCTCGGCGCGAGCTGCCTCTCCGGCAACCAGCCCTTCCCCGACACCCGGTCGCGACCTGGCCGCCGCCGGCTCGCCCGATGACTCTCCCGAGGCCTCTGTCGACCCCCGCGCCAGACCGCGTCGCGAGGGCGTCCGCTGGTAGAATGTCGAGGGCGGGGCCCGCGGTCCCGCGAACGGTCCGTGCCCACACGGACACCACTCGCCACGAGGGAACCGCCGCCCTGCCGCGAGAGCACGCGGGGTGCGTCCGCTGTGAGGTTCGATTGACCGGGATCTGGTACGTCGTCGGGTTCGCCTTCGCCGGCGTCTCGTTCGTCATCGTGACCATCGGCGCGGCGTGGCTCATCTCCCACCGGAACCGTGGCGACGGGCACAAGGGCCTGCCCTACGAGTCGGGCATCGACACGTATGGCGACACCCACGGCCGGTTCGGGCTGTCGTTCTACATCTATGCCCTGCTGTTCGTCGCGTTCGACATCGAGGTGATCTTCATCTACCTCTGGGCGATCGTCTTCCGCGATCTGCTCGTGGGTGGCCTGGTGAGCATGCTCGTGTTCGTGGGGATCCTGCTCCTCGGACTGGCATACGCCTGGCGCAAGGGCGTCCTGACATGGCGCTGAAGCCGGATCGCCAGGCGAAGTCGGCCGCGGCTCCGGCGGAACCGGGCCAGGAGAGCGGGCTGACCGTCACCGGGGATCGCGCCGTGATCGTGCCGATCGTCGTCCCGAACACGCTGTGGCAGTCGGCCGATCCGACGGCCTATAGCAGCGGCACCGCGACCGACGACACCCACCTGCGCGAGTACGCGGCCACCGACGCCGGGCGTCACGACGATGCCCGCTGGGGCGCTCTCGAGATCATCCCCACGAAGGCCGACATCGTGCTCGACCTGATCCGGGCGAACAGCCTCTGGCCGCTCCTGTCGGGGCTGGCCTGCTGTGCCATCGAGATGATGTCCGCGGCGACGTCCAAGAACGACATGGATCGCTGGGGGATGTTCCCGTTCCGGGCCAGCCCGCGCCAGGCCGATGTGCTGATCGTGGCCGGCACCCTGACCACGAAGATGGCGGGCCCCCTCGTCCGGCTGTGGGAGCAGATGCCCGAGCCCAAGTGGTGCGTCGCGATGGGCGACTGCACCTGCTCAGGCGGACGCTACAAGCGGAGCTACTCGACGATCCAGGGGATCGACCGGGTGATGCCGGTCGACGTCTACGTCCCGGGCTGTCCGCCCCGGCCCGAGGGCTTGATCTACGGGATGATGAAGCTCCAGCAGCTGGTCCTCGAGCGCCGCGGGCACTGGCCCGAGCGGGCGATCGGACCCACCGTCCCGGACGGGGTCTGAGCGGGATGGACCGGTCGCTCAGGCGCCGGCTCGAGGGGCGCTTCGGAGCGTCGCTGCTGGGACCCGTCCGCCAGCGCCACGACGAGACGGAGATCCGGATCGCTCCCGGCGACCTGCCGGAGGTCATGCGCGCCCTGCACGACGAGCCCGAGTTCGGGTTCGAGGCGCTGATGGACCTGTGCGGGGTCGATACCGGGACCACGATGCAGACCGTGTATCACCTGTGGAGCCCGTCCAGCCCGGACTGGCTGCGGGTCGTGGCCGACGGACTGTCGCGCGAGGATCCGCGGGTCCCCTCGGTGACCTTCCTGTGGAAGGGCGCCGAATGGCAAGAGCGCGAGGCCTACGACATGTTCGGGATCGCCTTCGAGGGCAACCGCGACCTGCGCCGGATCTACATGCCGGCCGACTACACGAGCTTCCCGTTGCGCAAGGACTTCTACCTGCCCGACGATGCCGCCCGCTCGCCGGGCGGTGGGGTCCGCCACATGGAGCGCACCCACGAGCCGGTCGACGCGACCCCGGACGACCGCGTCCGGCGGACCACGGCGAACTGAGGTCTCTGACGTGACGACCATCCGGGTGCCCTCCTCGGACGATCCCCGGGTCATGCTCGAGGAGGACATCGGGGTCTTCGAGCCGATCCCGCCGTACCCCCCACGGACCGAGCGCGAGGCCGAGTTCTACACCCTCGGCGACGGCGAGATGTTCGTGAACATGGGCCCCCAGCACCCCTCGACCCACGGGGTTCTGCGGGTCGTCCTCAAGCTCGAGGGCGAGCGGGTGGTCGATCTCGACCCGGTCCTCGGCTATCTCCACCGCGGCGTCGAGAAGCTGTGCGAGAACGCCGATTACCATCACACGATCGCCTACACCGACCCGCTCGAGTACGTCAGCTCCCTGTTTAACGAGTGGGCACCGGTGATGGCCTTCGAGAAGCTGATGGACGTCGAGGTCCCGCGCCGGGCCGAGTACATCCGGGTCCTGTCGGGTGAGCTCAACCGGGTCGCCAGCCACGCCCTGTTCATGGGCTGGATGGCGCTCGACCTGGGCGGCCTCACCCCGATCCTATGGAGCTTCATCGAACGCGACGACATCGTCGAGATGCTGGCCGCCCTGACGGGCCAGCGGATGCTCTTCAACTACTTCCGGATCGGCGGGGTCAACGGCGATCTCAACCACGAGTTCATGAGCCGCCTCGGCGACTGGATGAGCAAGGCGACCGAGCAGATCGAGGCCAACCAGACGCTCCTCAACCAGAACGAGATCTTCGTCCGGCGGATGCGTGGCCTGGGCACGCTGGATCGCGAGACGGCCTTCCGGATGTGCATGACCGGGCCCAATATCCGTGCGTCCGGAGTCCCCCTCGACATGCGCCGCGCGCACCCCTACAGCATCTATCCCGAGCTCGACTTCGACATCCCGACCCGCCAGGAAGGCGACTGCCTGGCGCGCTACCTCGTCCGCCTCGACGAGATCAAGCAAAGCCTGCGGATCATCGACCAGTGCCTGGAGCGGATGCCCGACGGCCCGATCATCGCCAAGCTGCCCCGCCTGATGCGGCCCCGGCCCGGCCGGGCGTATGCCGCGGTCGAAGGTCCCCGCGGCCAGTACGCCACCTATGCCATCAGCGACGGCACGGACCAGCCGTTCCGGATGCGCATCCACGACCCGAGCTTCGTCCACCTTCAGGCGGTCGGGCTCCTCACCCCCGGCAACCTCATCGCCGATACGATGGCGATCATGGCCTCGCTCGACCCGATCATGGGCGGCGTCGACAAGTAGATGACGATGCTCAGCAGGACGTTCAGCCGCCTCACCCTGCCCGGCAAGATCGTGTTCACGGCGGTCCCGCTGCTGCTCATCCTGTTCGCGGCGCTGACTGCGGCCGTGGTCGTCGCCGGCCCGGTCGTCCTGACCTTCCTGACCGACAACCTGCCGCTCGTGCGGTTCGTCGTGGCCACCACCGTCGTGCTGCTGATGACCATCCCGACAGCGTTCCTGATCATCTACATGGAGATGAAGGTCATCGCCTTGATGAACCTGCGCTATGGACCCGACCGGGTGGGGCCGTTCGGCTCACTGCTGTCGGTGGTCCACGGGCTCAAGGTGCTGATGAAGGAGGACTTCACCCCGACCGGGGCGGATCCGGTCGTGTTCACGTGGGCCCCCGTGGTGGTCTACGTGGCCAGCGCGATGACCCTGCTCGTGCTCCCGTTCGCGCCTGGGCTGTTCGGCGTGGACATGAACATCGGCCTGCTCTATTTCTTCGCCATGGGCGGGCTGGGTGTCGTCGGACTGCTCATGGCTGGTTGGTCGAGCTTCAACAAGTACTCGCTCCTGGGCGGGCTCCGGGCGGCGGCCCAGATCGTCAGCTACGAGATCCCGCTCACTCTGTCGGTCGTCGGGATCATCCTCCTGGCCGGGACCCTGAGCATCAATCAGATCACGCTCGACCAGTCCGGCAGCCTGTTCGACTGGTATGTCTTCCGGCAGCCGCTCGCGTTCATCATCTTCTTCATCGCCGCGACCGCAGAGGCGAACCGGACCCCGTTCGACCTGACCGAGGCGGACTCCGAGATCGTGGCCGGCTTCGCCACCGAGTACTCGGGCATGCGCTTCGGGTTCTTCTTCTTCGCCGAGTACGTCAACGTGTTCATCGTGTCGGGCCTGACCGTGGCCCTCTTCTTCGGCGGCTGGAATGCGCCGTTCGATTGGCCCTGGCCGATCGTGGCCCACCCCGACCTGGCCGGGATGGGCATCGGCCTGTTGTTCGCCCTGGCGATCATCCCGCCGGCGGGGATCCTCTTCCTCGGCCTGCCGTTCTACCTGGTCAACAGCAGAGTCAAGTTCTGGCAGGCCCTGGTCATCGGCTTCGTTCTGTTCAACCTGGTCGCCGTGGCCGCGATTGTCGGCTTGGCGTTCGTCAGCTTCGATTGGGTCGTGGGACTGCTCTGGTTCCTGACCAAGACCTATGCCTTCGTGTTCACCTTCGTGTGGATGCGCGGCACACTGCCGCGAGTCCGGGTCGACCAGCTGATGGGCTTCGCCTGGAAGTGGCTGCTGCCCGCGTCGCTGCTCAACCTGTTCGTGACCGCCCTGGCCATCCTGGTCGTGGACGGCATGCGATGAGGACCGCCTGATGAGCTTCGTGCCCGGCCTCGGTCTTGTTCGCGGGATGGCCCTGACCCTGCGCCGGTTCTTCGAGCCCAAGGTCACCAATCTCTATCCCGAGATCCCGGCCAGGGTCCCGCCCAAGTTCCGGGGACGGCTGCAGCTCCTCTACGACGAGTACGGGACGCTCAAGTGCGAGACCTGCTTCCAGTGCGCCCAGGCATGTCCGGTCGAGTGCATCGACATGGGCGGAGTGGACACGAAGGGCCGCTTCGCGATCCACTGGGGGCCGCCCGAAACCTACGGCGAACGACGCGAGGAGTCGGCTCTTCGCCGCGCCGGGCGAACGGTCCCCGACCCGGTCTACGAGCACTTCCACGGGATCGATCTGCGGGCCGTCGACGATATCCTCCACGAAGTCGACCACGACCCCAAGGAGATGCTCCGGATCCTGGCCGCGATCCAGGCCGAGTACGGCTACGTCCCGGTCGCAGCGCTCAAGCGAGTGAGCCAGTCGACCGGTGCCTGGTACGCCATGCTCTACGGCACGGCCACCTACTACGACCACCTGGCGGTGGGCGCACCGCGTTCCACCGAGGGCGACGCCGACGCGGCCTACTTGGGCGCCCTCGACGGCTCGCTCAGCGGGCGCAGCGCGAGCACCGACTCGCAGGCGGCCGGCACATGACGGCATTGCTCAAGACTCCGTCGAGCTGGCCGCGGGTCCTCCTGCCCGCGGCGGACGCCGGCGACCCCACGGATCTCGACAGCGCCACCAGGTCGGGCGCCTTCGATGCCCTCAGGACCGCCGTCCGGGCGATGACGCCGGCCCAGGTCGTGACGGCGGTGACCGACTCGGGAATGCGCGGTCGCGGCGGGGCGGGCTTTCCGACCGGCGCCAAGTGGCGCGCCGCGGCCAGCGCCGCGGGGACGCGCAAGTACGTAGTGGCCAACGGCTACGGTGCGGATCCGGCCGTCCAGACCGACCGGACGTTGCTCGAGCTGGCACCCTATGCGGTCATCGAGGGGATGGCCCTGGCGGCGTACGCGATCGGCGCTCACGAGGGCTTCATCGCCGTCCGGGCCGATGCTGCGGAGACGATCCGGCGATTGGAAGCGGCGATCGGTGCGGCCGAGGAGGCCGGCTTCATCGGCCCCGACGTGATCGAGACCGGCTGGGAGCTGAGGATCGAGGTCCGCCCCGTCCAGGGCGCCTACATGCTCGGCGAGGAGACGGTGCTGCTCAAGGCGCTCGAGGGCAAGCGCGGTCAGCCGGAGCAGCGCCCGCCACATCCCACGGAGAGTGGCCTGTTCGACCGCCCGACCCTGGTCCACAACGTCCAGACCCTGGCCGCGATCCCCTGGATCGTGGATCGCGGTGCCGCGGCCTATGCCGCCATCGGCTCGAAGGCCAGCCCCGGGACGATCCTGGTCCAGCTCCGCGGCCCGGGTGGCGCGGGCATCGCCGAGGTCCCGATCGGCACGCCGCTGCGGACCCTGGTCGGCCTGGTCGACGGCGGACGGCGGGGCAAGGAGGCACCCGAGCGTCCGGTAAAGGCCGTCCTCGTCGGCGGGCCCTCGGGCGGCTTCCTCCCGCCCGATCTCCTGGATACGCCCTACGAATTCGATGCCCTCCGGGCGGTCGACGCGCACGTCGGCTCGGGCTCGATCGTCGTCGCTGACGACCGCGCCTGCATCGTCGATCTTGCCCGGTTGCTGACCCGCTTCTGCGCGGACCAGGCCTGTGGCAAGACGATTCCCTGCCGGATCGGTACCCGGCGCCTCTCGGAGATCGTGGATCGGATCGCCGTCGGGACGCCCAAACCGACTGACGCCGACCTCGCCGCCGACCTGGCGAGCGACGTCGTTGGATCCGCCCTGTGCGATCACGAGCGGCTGGCGACGCTCCCTGCGACCAGCGCGATGAGATACTTCCGGGCCGAGCTGGACGACCACCTCCTTCGCAGCACCTGCCCTGCCGGTGTGTGTCACCCGATCGCGGTGACCGTCGCCGGACCGACCTGACGAGGCGCCCGATGACCGACCTGATCATCCGACCCGCCGCCCAACCCGAGGTCCAGCCGGAGTCGCTTGCCGAGCGGCTGCTGGATACCCAGGCGCCACAGCGTCCCCAGGCCGGCCCGGCCTTCCGGATCGAGGTCGACGGACGGGTCGTCGAGGGTCATGCGGGCCAGACCATCCTCGAGGTCTGCCGCGACAACGGGATCGAGATCCCGACCCTGTGCT
>JBDTQW010000120.1:0-6909 GCA_039931975.1 Chloroflexota bacterium
TGAGCTACCGCGAGGCGCGCGACGGCCAGGTCCTCGAGGAGGGCATCACCGAGGCGGGCTCGATGGCCAGCTTCACGGCTGCAGCCACGGCCTACGCGACCCAGGGCCTGGCGATGATCCCGTTCTACATCTTCTACTCGATGTTCGGCTTCCAGCGGACGGGCGACCAGGCCTGGGCCGCCGGAGATGCCCGCGGACGGGGCTTCATGATGGGTGCGACGGCGGGCCGGACGACCCTCCACGGCGAGGGTCTCCAGCACGACGACGGCCACAGTCTGCTGCTGGCCTCCACCGTCCCGGCCGTCCGCGCCTACGATCCGGCCTTCGCCTACGAGCTGGCCGCGGTCGTCCGCGACGGGATCGAGCGGATGTACGTCAAGGGCGAGGACGTGTACTACTACGTGACCATCTACAACGAGAACCACGCCATGCCGCCCAAGCCCGAGGGTGTCGACGAGGGGATCATCCGCGGCCTGTACCGCTACGCTGCCGCCCCGGAAGGAGTCGCCGGCAAGAACGGCCGCGTCCGGCTGGTGGGCAGTGGCTCGATCATGCAGCAGGTGCTCGCCGCCCAAGCCATCCTGGCCGAGAAGTTCGACGTCGCGGCCGAAGTTTACAGCGCCCCGTCGTTCCAGCAGCTCCGCCGGGATGCGATCGAGGTCGATCGCTGGAACCGGCTCCACCCGGACGTCGAGCCGCGCGTCCCGTACGTCAGCCAGGTCCTCGGACCGGACGGCGGGCCGGTCATCATTGCCTCGGACTGGTTGAAAGCGGTGCCCGACCTGGTCCGGCCGTGGCTGCCCGAGCCGACCATCACCCTGGGCACCGAGGGCTTCGGTCGGAGCGACACCCGCGAGGCGCTGCGAGCCCTGTTCGAGATCGACGGCCCGAGCGTCGCCGCGGCCGCTCTGACCGGCCTGGCCCGGTCGGGTGCCATCCCGACCAAACGGGCGGCCAAGGGCATCCGCGACCTCGGCATCGATCCCGAGAAGACGGACCCGCTGGCGTTGTGACCCGGACGATCGCCGTCAGCGGCACCGGGCGGGCCAGGACCGTGCCCGACGTCGCCGACGTCCGTCTGGGCGTCGTGGTCACCCGGCCAACCGTCGCGGAGGCCCGCAGCGCTGCCGCCGAGACCTCGACCCGGATCCTTCAGGCGTTCTCCAGGGTCGGCGTCGACCGGAGCGACGTCCGGACGGCCTCGCTGATCGTCCAGCCCGAGTACGACTACCGGGACGGCGTCCAGCAGGTCCGCGGCCAGTCGGTCACCCACCAGTACCTGGTCACGGTTCGCGACCTTGAACGACTCGGCAAGGTCGTCGACGACGGCCTGCTGGCCGGCGCCACGAGCCTCGATGGGGTCGTCTTCCGGACGGCCGATCAACGCCCTGCCCATGGGGCAGCCCGGTCCGCGGCCTTCCGTGACGCGCGGGCGCGAGCCAAGGCCCTCGCCACCGAGGCCGGTGTCCGGCTTGGCAAGGTCCTCGAGATCGCTGAGGTCGAGCCGTTTGCCGGCCCACGACCGCTGGGCGCGAGCAAGCTGGGGATGATCTCGGCGGAGGCCGTGCCGACCCCGATCGAGGCTGGCGAAGGCGAGGTCGTCGTCTCCGTCTCGGTCGTCTTCGCGATCCGCTAGGTCGCGCTTCCCCGGAGAGCCGTGGCGCGCGACGCGCGGCCGATGCAACTCCGCTGCAGTGCGCCCGGCGCACCCGCGCACCGACCCGGGGAACTGCGATACGCGTTGTCCCGTCTCGGGCGGACGCGGCCACTTCCCGGTCGCCCCTCACTGACGGAGCAGCTCCGATGGCAACGACCACGATCACTATCCCCGTCCCAGGGTCCCGCGCCCGGTGGCTGGCCGTCGGGCTGGCCGGCGGCATCCTCGTCGCCGCGATCGCCAGCCCGGCATTCGCGCCGCGGACCATCCTCGGCGTGGACGGGACCGGCACGCCACCCGAGCACGTCATCAGCGTGACCGGCACGGGCCGGGTCGTGATCAGTCCCGACGTCGCCGACCTGCGCGTCGGCGTGGGCGTCAATCGACCGACCGTCAAGGCCGCCCGGGAGGCCGCGGCGGCGTCGATGAGCAAGGTCGTTGCCGCGCTCAAGAAGCTGGGCATCGCCGACGCCGACATCCAGACCACCATCCTGTCCCTCCAGCCGGTCTACGACTACTCGACCAACACCAACCCGCCGCGACTGACCGGCTACCAGCTGCAGAACGCGGTCGCCGTCACGGTTCGCAACCTCGACACGGTCGGGGATGCGATCGACGACTCGCTGGCCGCCGGCGCGACGACCTTCGACGGCGTCTCGTTCCGGGTCCAGGATCCGGCCAGGGCCGAGGCCCAGGCCCGCGAGGCCGCCATGGCCCAGGCCAAGTCCAAGGCCGAGACCCTGGCCAAGGGTGCCGGAGCGTCCCTCGGCGGCGTGGCCTCGATCAGCGAGACCGCGGCACCGATCCCGTGGCCCGTCTACGCCGGCCGCGATGCCGCCGGGGCCGCCCCCGACAAGAGCGTTGCGACGCCGGTCGAGCCGGGCACCAACGAGGTCACCGTGACCGTCGCAGTGAGCTACCTCATCCGCTAGCGGTCAGCCTGCCGGGACGATGCGGTAGAGCGTTCCGCCACCCAGATCGGTGAGGTAGAGACGGCCAGCGAGGTCCTCCGCGAACGAAGAGATGGTGAGGCCGGAGTCGAGCACCAGCCGGGGTACGGCCGACTCCGGCCTCGCCGCGTCCAGCACCCAGATGTTGCCTGAGCATTCGTCGCCGAAGAGGTAGCCGCCATACAGCTTCGGCTCGGTCGGATCGCGCCCGACATAGCCGCCGATGACCGCGCAGCCAAGGCTGTGGTCGTACTCGGCGACCGGCAAGGTGAGCCCCGACTGTTCGCATGAGTCGGCCAGGAAGCAGTGGCGGCCCTCCATGATGTTCCAGCCGAAGTCGGGGGCGACATTCGGCGGGTCACTCCCCCGGATCACGTCGATCTCCTCCCAGGCACCCTGGCCGACGTCGCCGATCCACAGGTCGCCGGTCGTTCGATCGAACGAGAACCGCCAGGGATTGCGCAGGCCGTAGGCCCGGATCTCCGGCCGAGCCTTCGGGTCGTTCACGAATGGCGAGTCGGGCGGGATGGTGTAGGCCGGGGCCGAGCCGTCGGCCGCTCCGGGCCGGATCCTCAGGAGCTTGCCCAGCAGGGTGGTCAGCTTCTGGCCGTTGCCCTGCGGATCGCTGCCCGAGCCGCCGTCACCCGACGCGATGTACAGGTCGCCTTCCGGGCCGAAGACCAGCCCACCACCGTTGTGGTTGGCGAACGGCTGGTCGAACTGGAGCAGGATCCGCTCGCTGTTCGGATCGGCCTGGTCGGGCGTCGCCTCGGGAACCCGGAACGAGGCGATGACGGAGTCCCCATCGAGGTCGGTGTAGTCCACGTACAGCCGTGGATCAGTCGGGAAGTCGGGGGCGAAGGCCAGGCCGAGGAGGCCGCGCTCGCCGCGGGATTTGATCCGCCGGGTGATGTCGAGGAACGGACGATCCTCGAGCACGCCGTCCCTGACGATCCGGATCCGGCCCGGCTGCTCGACCACGAAAAGACGGCCGCTGCCGTCGCCGGCATCGACGACCGCAACCGGCTTGTCGAGGCCGTCGACGACCGGGTCGAGCCGGATCGTCAGTCCGGCCGGATCGAATCCGGTCGGGACCGGGTTTGGGACGGAGCTGCCGTTGGGCGTCGCGGTCGCCACGGTCGTCGCGTCGGGTGTCGCCGAGGGGCTCGTCGGCGCGCTCGAGTTGCAGGCGCCGAGCACGACCGCGATGGCGACGATCCCGGCGCCGCCACGAGCCACCGCACGAGCCGCAGAAGGAAGGGCGCTCCACGTTCGATCCGACACGAGCCTCAGGGTAGTCGAGCGGCTATCGTTGGGCGGAATCGGGCTCCGAGGAGGATGGGGCGTCAGGCCGGCCGGTCGCCCAGGACACGCTCGCCGAGGGCGATCGCCCTGCCGGGGGAGATCCCCGTCTCGTCGTGGCGGAAGAAGGCGTAAGCGTCGAGACCGGCGTCGATGAACGGCGCGATCCGCGCGGCCCAGGCGTCCAGCTCCTCGTCCGAATAGCTCGTCCGGCGCAGCCGGAGGTACAGGAACGGGCCGGTCACCCGGACCGTCGGCGGTTCGGGGCGGTCGTCGAGGTCGGTCGCGCACAGCACGGCGCCGTGATCCCTCAACAGCGCGAAGGTCTGGTCCACGTGCCACGTCCCGTGCTGGAACTCCAGCGTGAGCGGGAAGCGCTTCGGCCAGAGGTCGAGCAGCCGGGCGAGCCGGTCGTGGCGTTCGTCGGTCCGGGCGACCTCGCCCGGGACCCGATAGAGGACGCTGCCCAGTCGGTCGCCGAACCCGTCGAGCGGCCGGGTCAGCCAACCGACGCTCTCGGCCTGGTCGTCGCCGAGCAGCGCCCGCATGCTGCCAGCGCGCTGGGCCTTTACCGCGAACCGGAACGACTCGGGGGTCCGCGCCAGCCAGCCCTGGATCACCTTCTCGGACGGCTGGCGGTAGAAGGTGTTGTTGAGCTCGCATGCGGACAGTAGCTCGGCGTAGGCCCGCAGGAGATCCTCGCCGCGCAGGCCCGAGGGATAGAACTCCGGCGCCCAGGCCGGGTAGGCGAAGCCGCTCGTCCCGACGCGCAGGCTGCCGCTCATGTCGGGTCGAGCTCCTGGCTCATCGTTCGCGCAGCTCCACGGCCTCCTACCCTAGCGACTGTGCCGACTCGATGGAACCCCCCGGAGATCGGGGGCAAGGGGATGACTGCCGAGCGGCGATTCGACCTGCTCGTTGCCGGCGAGCTCAACCCCGACATCCTGGTCTTCGATCCCGCCGCGCGACCTGCGTTCGCCCGGGTCGAGACGATCGTCGAGGCGATCCAGATGGAGATCGGCAGCTCCTCCGCGATCGCCGCGTGTGGAGCCGCACGGCTCGGTCTGCGAACGGCCTTTGTGGGGGTCGTCGGCGACGACGCGTTCGGGCGGTTCATGCTCGACGCGCTCGACGGCGCCGGGATCGACGTGTCCGGCTGCCGGATCGACCCGACCGTGCCGACCGGAGCGACGGTCGTCCTGACCCACGGCGCCGATCGGGCCAACATGACCGCCCTCGGCGCGATCGACCGTCTCCGGGCCGACGACATCCCGCGCGAGCTGCTCGCCGCCTCGCGCCATCTCCACATCGGCAGCACGTACCTCCAGCCGGCGCTCACGGCAGACCTGCCCGAGCTATTCGCCGAGGCGCGGTCGCTCGGCCTCTCGACCTCGTTCGACTGCAACTGGGACGCGACCGAAATGTGGGGCAGCGAGATCGACGAGCTCCTGCGCGAGGCCGACCTGTTCCTGCCCAACCTCGAGGAGGCTCGCCGGATCACCGGCCGGACGGCTGCCCCGGCCGCCGCCGGTGAGCTTCTCCGCCGGGCCACCGGTGGTCGCGAGCCCGGCCGTCCGTTCACCCTCGCCGTCAAGCACGGCGCCGGTGGCGCGCTCGCGATGCGCGGCTCCTGGGAATACGAAGTCGCCGAGGCGGCGGTCCTGCCCGTCGAGGTGGTCGATACGACCGGCGCGGGCGACTCGTTCGATGCCGGCTTCCTGTACGGGACGCTGGCGGGTTGGCCGCTGCGGGACACGCTGGAGCTGGCCGTCGCCTGCGGCTCAATATCGGTCGGCGGGATCGGCGGCACCGCTGCCCAGCCGACCCTGGAGGCGGCCCGTGAGGCCCTTGCCGCGGCGGGTCGCTGAGACGCCCGATCCGACCCTGGCGGTTGCCCCGAACAACCGTGTCCCTCGGCGGCTGGCACTTCGGTCTGTTCCAGCCGACATCGGAGGACTATCATCCGTGGCCTCCCGTTGCGGCCGGAGAGCGTTGGGGGATTCGGCCTCGGGTCACTGGTCACCGGAGGAGGAGTCCGATGAGATCCGTATCGCGGCTGAGCGTGATCGTGGCGGCCTTCGCCCTGCTCGGCAGTGCCTGCTCGGGAGGCGCCTCGCCGGCGCCAAGCGCAGCACCCACGACCGCGCCGACGACGGCGGCGAGCGGCGCAGCGTCTTCCGCGCCGAGCGCCGGCGCCGACGTCTGCACGGCCCCGATGCCCGCAAAGGCGGGCACGACGCTCACCTTTGCGTCGTACGGCGGCGTCTACCAGGAGGCCCAGCGCAAGGGCTGGCTCGAGCCGTACAGCAAACTCACCGGGGTCACCTTCACCGAGAGCGAGGATTCGGCCAACGCCACGATCAAGTCGCAGGTCGAGTCTGGGCAGGTCACTTGGGACGTCGTCGACGTCGGCAACGACTTCGGCCTTGAGGCGAACGCCGACGTCCTCGAAGCGCTGGACTTCTCGCTCATCAAGAAGGACGAGATCATCGACGGGTTCGTCGGGCCGTATCGCGTGGCCGATATCACGTATGGCGTCGTGCTCGCGTACCGCACCGACAAGCTCAATGGCCAGGTGCCCCAGGGCTGGGCCGACTTCTTCGACCTGACCAAGTTCCCCGGCAAGCGGGGCATGTACGACTACTCGGCCGGCGGGATCTTCGAGGTCGCGCTCATGGCCGACGGCGTGGCCCCGAAGCAACTTTACCCACTCGACATCCCGCGCGCGATCAAGAAGCTCGACACGATCAAGGACCAGCTGGTCTTCTGGCCGGGCGGCGCCAAGTCGCAGGAGCTGATCGGCTCCGGCGAGGTCGCGATGTCCCTGATGTGGAATGGTCGGGCATGGAGCGCCAAGAACCTCGATAACAAGCCCGTCGCCATCCAATGGAACCAGCAGCTCCTGACGTCGGACTTCCTCGTCGTGCCCAAGGGCACCCCGAACAAGGACGAGGCGATGAAGTTCATCGCCTGGGCCACCTGCGCCCAGAACAACGCAGC
>JBDTQW010000121.1:0-6878 GCA_039931975.1 Chloroflexota bacterium
CTCGGCGCTGTCCAGAGCGACGTAGCCCTGGGCTCGCGCGCCGCGCGACTCGAGGCCGCCCGCCAGCAGGACGCGCCCGTCGGCGAGCTTCGTCGCGACGTGCCCCGTCCGATCGGTGACCGGCGCACGCGTCAGGCGGAACATCCCGTCCGACCGCGGGACGAGCAACGCGATCTCGGTCGTCGCGCCGGGGTCGTAGATCTCGCTCGTCGCGCCGGTCAGCAGGATCCGACCGTCGGGCAGGGCGATCGCTGGACCGCCGTGCTCGTGGGCCGCGAACGCGCCCGGCGCGAACGTGCCGCTCTTCGGGTCGTAGATCTCGGTGCTCAGCGGGTCGCCGACGAGATTGCTGCCGCCGATCACGACGACGCGACCATCGGTCATGGTGGAGGCCACGGCGTTTTGCCGCTCTGTCAGGAGGCTTCCAGCCGCGGTCGAGCGCCCCGTCGCCGGGTCGAAGACCTCGGCGGTCGCGACCACCGTATTGCCGTCATAGCCACCCACCAACAGGACGCGACCATCCGCCAGGAGGGCCGCCGTCGGCGATCGGCGCACGGTGAGCAGGTCACCCACGGCCACGAAGTAGCCGGTCGCCGGATCGAACACCTCGACCGATCCGAAGTCGGTCGCGCCGCCCACCTGATCCCAGCCCCCGGCCACCAAGACACGTCCATCGCGCAGCAGAGTCGTCGCAAAGGCAGAGCGATGAGCCGTCATCGTGCCCGCTTGCGACCAGGCGCCTGAGGCCGGGTCGTATATCTCGGCCGTATAGTTGAATGGGTCGTCGCCGTTGAGGTTCGACTGCCCCGCGATCACCAGGACCCGCCCATCGGCCATCCGTATGGCCGTATGTTGGGTCCTGCCGACGCTCATGGATCCGGTTGCCGTGAGGCCTCCCGTTACTGGATCGAACAGCTGAGCGTTGGCCATGGAGGCAGAAACGCCGTCCGGGGACGTCGTGTCGCCACCCGCGATCAGGACCTTGCCGTTGCGCAGCGCCGTCGCGGTGAACCCGTTCCGGGGTTCCGGAAAGGCAGCGAGCTGTTTGAATGTCTTCGTCGCCGGATCGAACAGCTCGATCAACGTGTCGGGGGTCGACGCGGGGGCGGTCGGCCGGGCTTCGCCGAACACAACGACGCGACCGTCGTCCAGGCCAGCGGCGGCGGCGATGTACCGGATCTGGCTCGGTCCAACGTCGCTGAACTTGCCGGGCAGACCCATGTGCCGGTTGATCAGCGAGCCAACGACCAGTGCCGCGGCGAGTGCCGCGAGCAGCATCAAGGCCAGGACCGCCAAGACAAGCGTTCGCCGGCCGAGGACCCCGGGCATCCCAGCGCGCCGGCGAGGGCCAGCGGATGCGACCGCCAGCTGGGCGATGGACGGCTCGACGGCAACCGGCGCAAGGTCGGCATACCGTTCAAACGCGTCGGCGAGGCGCGCCTCGAAGCTCATGCGCTCATCCATGGTCCATATCCGTCCGTAGCCGATCTAAGAGCCGGGCGAGTTGGCTCCGGACCCCGGATGCCGAGCCACCGAGCTGCCGGGCGATCTCGCTCGAGTCGAAGCCAGCGACGAACCGCAGGGCGAGAAGCCGCCGGTCGTCGGGCTTCAAGCGGGACAGCGCCCGCTGGAGGTCGAGGACGTCGATCCCGTCGGCCGGGTCGCCACGCTCGGCACGATCGAGGGTCTCGGAGATATCGACGACGGGCCGGCGACGCTTCGTTCGGATGGCCTGCCGGGCTTCATTGGCGGCGACCGTGATGAGCCATGCCCCGACCTGACCCGGGTCGCGCAGCGTCGCAAGCCGTCGCCACGCGATCGACCACGCTGACTGGACGGCGTCATGGGTGGCCTCGACGTCCCCGCAGATGACGAATGCCACCCGGGACATCGCCGCATGGTGCTCGGACACGAGGCGACCGAACGCCGCTTCGTCGCCCTTTGCGGCGAGCCGAACGTTCCCATCCACCGGCGTCGGGTCGAGAGCCGTCGTGTCCTGCACGGCGCGGTCCGTCATGGGAGGAAGATGCTCCTCGGGGGCCAAGTGTCCCATTGAACCCGACAGGCCGGCGGTGTTGGTATCGGTCTGGAGCCTCGCGGAAGGCCGAGCGCCCTGTGGTGTGACACGCCGTCACACCCGCCCGATGAATGAAGCGCCTCAGTTCGCTCCCCGCGGACCCATGTCCGGTCGCTGAGGGCCGTTCCGACCGGGGGCATGCGGGATCGAGTGGCCCAGCTGGGTCCGCGACTCGCGAACTGGCCGAGGCCCGAGCCCCCATCCGATTTCCTCATCGGCCATCGGGGTCATACGTCGGGTCGCTGATCCGGGCGCCATGGACGGCTACCTGAGGGTGAGCGAGGCGTTGACCAGGTGCGTGAAGCCTCCGCTCGTCCCGGTGATGGGCCTCCATGCCGTCACGTAGGCGGACCTCATGTTTCGTCGGCCGTCGTGTAGGGCGACAGCGCAGTAGTACGCTGGCAGGCCTCCGGAGCGTGAGTGGGCGCGCCGGCAGGTCGGCGGAGGGCGTTCAAGCAGCGATGGGCGGTGGATCAACGGCCTCGGAACAGCCGGGTGCGTCGGCGTCTCCGCGCTCGGCGCAGGAGGGATCGCCGACCTCGCGTGGTTTGCATCTCTCGTCGCACCATCGGGCTTCGTTGCCTCGCAAGATCGCAGCGAACGTCTTCGAGATCCGCCTCCAGCGCGTCCGCGCGCACCTGATCGCCGAGGAGTCGCTGACACTCATCGACGCCGGACTGCCGGGCTCGTCGGTCGCCATCGATCGGGCGATCGCGGCCATCGGTCGGTCACCCTCGGAGCTGCGACGGGTCGTCTGTACCCACGGCCATTTCGACCACGCTGGAGGGGCCGCGGAGCTCGCTGCCCGCCCAGGCGTCGATTTCCTCATTCATGGCGCCGACCTCGCGAACCTTCCGACGACGCTCAGGGATGTCGCACGTCGTCCGGGCCGGCGCTTGTTCGTGGCGCTGACGCCGCCGCCCGACCGTGCCACTGCTCTGGGTGATGGCGACGTCCTCGAGGCGCTTGGCGGCCTCCATGTCGTCCACGTCCCGGGTCACACACCGGGGTCGATCTGCCTCTACGCGGCGGCGGCCCGGGTCCTCTTCGTCGGCGACGCGCTCCAGGCACGCCTTGGCCGGATCGGGTTCGCGAGCCGCCTCTATAGCGACGACTGGCACGAGGCTCGTGCGTCAGTGAAACGTCTCGCTTCCCTCGACGTCGAGACTATCGTCTTCAGCCATTACCCGCCCTACCGCGACGGCGCGAATGACCTGCTGCGGCGCCTCGCAACCGAAGCGCGGCGGGCGGAGGAGAGGGGGGCACAGGAGGGGCTGCGATGAACACACTCATCGAGCTGGTCACCGAGGGCGCACGGCGCCACGACCGTCGCCCGGCACTGCTGATCAGGCCCGGCTTCCGGACACGTATCTGGCGCTATCGCGACCTGGGCGAGGTCGTCCCGCGTGCCGCCCGGGTCCTCGCCGATGCGGGTCTCGGCCGAGGCGAACGGTTCATCGTCTGGGCCGTAAACAGGCCGGAGTGGTCAATCGGGTGGTTCGCCGGCATGTACCTCGGCGCCGTCGCCGTCCCGCTCGACGTCCGTCACACCGACGACTTCGCCTCGAAGGTCGCCGGACAGACGGGCGCTCGGCTGGTCATCGCTAGCCGCCAAACGGAGAAACAGGCCCGTCGGCTCGGGCTCCCGGTCGTGTTCATCGAGACGCTCCCCGACCGGGCGCGCCACGTCGAGCCGATCGAGCCCGCCGCGGTCGCGCCCGATGACCTCGCCGAGATCGTGTTCACGAGCGGCACCACCGGCGAACCGAAGGGCGCGATGATCAGCCATGGCGGTCTGATGTTGGTCGCCCAGGCCATGGCCGAGGTCCTCGACCTCGGCCCCGAGGAGCGACTCCTGTCTGTCCTGCCCCTGTCGCACCTCTACGAGCAGGGCCTTGGGCTCATCACGCCGCTCGTCGTCGGTGCCAGCATCGTATACCCGATCAGCCGCCAGCCGGCCATTCTCGTGCGGACGTTCCGCGACTTCCGGGCGTCGGTCCTGCTGATCGTCCCGCAGGGCCTTCGGCTCTTGGACAACGCGATCGAGCGCAAGGTCGACCAGGCCGGCCAGCGCCGGAGATTCGAACGAGCCCATACGATCGCGCGTCGCCTGCCGCGGCGACTCCGGCGGTTGCTCTTCCGCTCGGTGCTCACGGAGTTCGGCGGTCGCCTCCATACGATCGGGGTCGGCTCGGCCCCGCTTCCGCCCGAACTCGCCCAACGCTGGGAGGAGATGGGGGTTCAGGTCCTCCAGGGCTACGGGATGACCGAGATGAGCCCGGTCGTTTCGTTCACTCGCCGCGACCGGAACGTTCCTGGCACCGTCGGACAGGCGATCCCTGGCGTTGATATCAGGGTCGCGCCCGACGGTGAGCTCATCGTTCGTGGACCCGGCCGCTTTGCGGGCTACTGGCAGAAGCCCGAGGCGACGGCGGCGGCGATCGACGCCGACGGCTGGTACCACACCGGCGATATCGGCGAGCTCTCACCCGACGGCGCTCTCACGCTGCGCGGCCGAAAGAAGGACATGCTCGTGCTCCCCGATGGGCAGAAAGTCTACGCTGAGGACGTCGAGGAGGCCCTGTCCCAGGACCCGCGCGTCGGCGGCAGCGCGGTCGTCGGCTGGCCGCCGGGCGAGACCGTCAAGGTCCACGCGGTGCTCGTGCTCGCCGACGGCGCGGTGGGCGGCGGCGGATCCGGCGGCGACGGGCAGGAGGTCGCTCGCGACGTCGTCCGCGCGGCGAACGCCCGGCTGGGCGCCCATCAGCAGATCCGGGGCTGGACAGTGTGGCCCGACGACGACTTGCCCCGGACGCCCACGCTGAAGGTCCGCAAGCAGGTCGTCCTCGACCGCCTCGTCGAGCTCGAACGCATGCCGGTTGGCCCGGCGACCGCCTCGGACGATGACACGCCGACCGCGGCGACTGCTCCAGCCGGGAGCGATCCGGCAGCAGCTGCACGACAACCTGTCCCGGTCGTCCACGCGCCGCTCGCGCACCCCGAAACCGACGACCATCTCGGTCACCTCCGCGAGCTCGTCGCCGAGATCGCCGGTGTTCCCGAATCCGCCGTCGCCCCGACCCTCCGACTCTCCGCCGATCTAAACATGGACTCGCTCAACCGGGTCGAGCTGCTCGGCCTGATCGAGGAGGAGCTTGGCGTCTACCTCGACGACAGCGACCTCGACCCGGACGCGACGGTCGAGCAGGTCGCTGCGATGGTTGAGGAGCGACGCGACTCGAAGCGCGAGACCGGCATCTACGGCTGGCCGCTCAGCCCGGGCGTCCGCATGATCGGCCTGACGTTCCAGGCGCTGGTCATGGTCCCGCTCGTCCATCTCTTCTACCGGGTCCGTCGCACCGGGGTCGAACATCTCCAGGGGCTGGAAGGGCCGGTCCTGTTCACGCCGAATCACTGCCTTCACTCCGATAACGCGATCGTTCTGACGCAGCTGCCGCTCGGCTGGCGGTGGAGCCTGTCCGTCGCCGCCGGCGCGGAGTCCATCTATGGCAACCCGGTCCGCGGGTTCCTGGCCTCGGTTCTCGCAAACGCGTTTCCGCTCCGGCGCGAAGGCTCGATCCGCCGGTCCCTCGAGCTCCTTGGCGCGCGGCTCGACCGAGGCTTCAACATCCTGATCTACCCGGAGGGGAAGCTGACGGTCGGTGGGCCCATTCAGCCGTTCAAGTCGGGCGCCGGCCTGCTCGCCGTCGAGGGCGCGACGCCGGTTGTCCCTATGAAGCTCATCATCCACGCTATGTCTCGGTTCGACGCACCCGGGAATCCGATACGCGGTGACGTCGAGATCGTCTTCGGCAAGCCGATAATGTTCGACTCGGACACCGATCCGGCGACCGCGACCGAGCAGCTGGAGCAGGCGGTCCGGGCGCTCTGACGCGCAAACGGAAGAGCCGACCGAGGCCGAGGAACGCTGGGCGACGCGGGCGGCCGAAGGTCGGATCGGCCACGCCTAGGCAAACTGTGGTCGAAACTGTGGTCAGGCCCTCGTCCGGACAACCCGGCGAGGGCCGCGGCGCGCAAGACGGCGCGGTGAGGCCTCCGTCGCCGGCCGTCCTGCTCACCTCAGGCGGGACGCGCCGAGCGGGGGCTCCGAGAGCCCGCTCTACATCCGGCTGAGTAGATCCGCTTTCTTGGCGGCAAACTCGCCGTCGGTCAGGATGCCGGCGTCACGGAGCTCGGAGAGCTTGCGGATTTGCTCGATGGGTCCGTCAGCGGGCTGACCGGCCGCGAGAGTCCCGGCCCGCTTGTAGGTAACCGTCACCCGTCCGTCGCTCCGGATGCCGCCCTTCCCCGCCAAGAAACTGAAGCCGCCGGTCATGAGCAGTCGACCGGCATGGAGATGGCCGCCGTCCTCGCTCTGCGTAACGGGTTGATAGTCGTGCAGTCCTAGCTCCTGCACCTCAAGAGACATCCGTGCCTGACCCTCCCGGTCGCCGTGATAGGAACGCACGATCACGGGACACCTGAGCCGTTCCCGCCGGCCACGGCGGCGCCCTCTGCAGGCCGAGATCCGACACCGTCCACGACATCGATAGGAAGCATGCAGAGTGCATAGATTGTATGCATTCGAGGATGGCCAGGCCGATCGTCCCGACCCGGGTGTCCCAGCGTCGCTCGCGATAGCCGTTCCGGTTGGTCAGCCGGCGGTCCGGAGCACGCTCGCCCTTGGCCGCGCCGGTGAGCTCGGAGACCTCGGCCTCCATGATCGCCTCGGCCAGCACCCGGACCCCTTCGCGCAGGACGTCGACGTTGCCGTCGGCGGTCGCCTTGCGGAGCATGTCGA
>JBDTQW010000122.1:0-6837 GCA_039931975.1 Chloroflexota bacterium
CGTACTTCTTGCGCTCCTTCATCCGCGGGTCGCGGGTCAGGAGGCCGGCCTGGCGGAGCGGCAGACGGTGTCCCTCGGGATCGAGCTGGAGAAGGGCCCGGGCGATGCCGTGGCGGATGGCGCCGGCTTGGCCGGTCACTCCACCACCCTCGACCTTGATCATCGCGTTGAAGCGGCCCTCGGTGCCGGTCACCCGAAATGGCAGACGGACCTCGGCCTCATTGACCGCATTGCCGAAGTGCTCGTCCATGGAACGGCCGTTGACCACGATCTCACCCTCGCCGGGCAGGAGCCGGACGCGGGCGACCGCGGTCTTGCGTCGACCGGTGCCGTAGTAGAACGCGGGGGTCGTCATGAGGTCTGGCTCCTGGTCAGGTTCAGCGGTTCGGGCTGCTGGGCCTGGTGCGGGTGGTCGGTGCCGGCGTAGATCTTGAGCTTGCGCAGCTGCTGGGCGCCGAGGCGATTGTGGGGCAGCATCCCCTTGACAGCCCGGCGGATGACCTCCTCGGGGCGACGCTGGAGGAGATGCCCGAGGGTCTCCTCCTTGTAGCCCTGGGGATGTCCGCTGTGGCGGTGGTAGATCTTGGACTCGAGCTTGTCCGCCGTGACCGCGATGCGAGAGGCATTGAGGATGATGACGTGGTCGCCCGAATCGAGGTTCGGAGCGTAGGTCGGCTTGTGCTTGCCTTCCAGCACACGGGCGACCCGCGATGCGAGGCGGCCGAGTGTCTCGTCCGCCGCGTCGACGACGTACCAACGTCGCTCGATCTCCGCCTCCCGAGGCGCGTAGGTCTTGGCGCTCATGGCTCTCCGTGCTCTTCGTGTCCATCGGCACCCCGGACGGGTCGCGCGAGGGCCACCCGCCTGAGGCACAGGCCGCGCGGTGGAGCAGTCGCTCCGTCGACGGCCGGCCGCCTGGCGACGAGCGCCGTGGCGACCTGATCCTCAGTCATCCTGCCGTGCCCGACCTTCAGGAGGACGGCCACGATGCGCCGGACCATCCCGCGAAGGAAGGCGTCCGCCGTGACGTCGATCGTCACGACCCGGCCCCTGCGCGTGACCCGAACCGCGCGAACGGTCCGGACCGGCGACCGATTCGTCGCCCCGAAGGCGCTGAAGTCGTGTCGGCCGACCAGGACCGACCCGGCTCGAGCCATCGCGGCGACATCGAGCGGGTCCCGCACCCCGAGCGCATGACGCTCGCGAAGCGGACTGCGCGGCCCGTTCCAGACGGTGTAGCGGTATTCCCGATACCGCGCCGCGTAGCGAGGGTCGAACCCGGCCGGGACCCGCTTCAGGTCACCGATCGAGACATCCGCCGGGAGGAGCACATCGAGCGCCCGACCCAGCTCCTCCGCCGAAGACCGGCCCCGGTAGGTGAACGCGATCACCTGCCCGGAGGCGTGGACCCCGGCGTCGGTCCGTCCCGCCGCATCGACCGTCGCCGACCCAGCGGGGTCGAGACGGGCCAGTGCGGCCTGGAGTTCTCCCTGGACCGTCCGCCTTCCAGGATTGACCTGGAAGCCGGCAAAGTCCGTGCCGTCATATTCCACCGTTGCGCGATACCGCACCGGCGCGCCCTCTCGAACGCTAGTCGATAAAGCTGATGTCAGACGAGCTCGATCTGGACGATTTCAGCGGCGTCGCCGAGGCGCTGGCCCAGGCGGACGATCCGGGTGTAGCCCGACGTCCGATCCGCGTACTTGGGGGCGATCTCGTCGAACAGCTTGTCGACGACCAGCGGCTCGTTGGGGAACTGGGCCACGACCGCACGCCGGGCGGCGAGATCGCCGCGCTTGGCCAAGGTGATCACCTGCTCGACCCGTCCGCGGATCTCCTTCGCCTTGGCCTCGGTCGTCTTGACCTTCTCGTAGCGCAGGATGGACACGGTCAGGTTCTTGTAGAGCGCGATGCGCGGGCCGTGCTTGCGCGACAGCTTGCGGCCGTCGATCCGCTTGGCCATCGAGTCAGACCTCCTCGGTCTCGTCGTCGGCGAAGGGCTCGTCGGGCAGGTCGCTGTCGGGGATGACGAAGCCGCGCATCCGCAGGCGCTCCTTCATCTCGTCGAGCGACTTGCGGCCGAAGTTGCGCATCCGGAGCAGGTCGTCGTCGGACAGCTGCAGGAGCTGGCCGACCTTGCCGATGTTGTTGCGCTTGAGCGAGTTGTATGCCCGCATCGGCAGGTCGAGCTCTTCGATCGGCATGTCGAGCATGTTCGGGGGGAGCTGCGGGGCGCCCACGCCGGGCACTGCCGGGGTGGCCACCATGCCGATGTTGGCGAACAGCGCGAACTGCCGAACGAGGATGTCGGCGGAGCGAGCCAGGGCCTCCTCGGGACTGACCGTCCCGTCGGTCTCGATCTCGAGCGTGAGCTTGTCGTAGTTGGTGATCTGGCCGACCCGGGTCGGCTCGACCCAGTAATTCACCTTGCGCACCGGAGTGAAGATCGCGTCGACCGCGATGACCCCGATGGGCAGCGCCTCGGACCGCTCCGCGGAGAGGTAGCCCACTCCGCGCTCGACGGTCAGGTCGACCTCGATCGGCACGTCGTCGGTATCGAGGGTCATCAGGATCTGCTCGGGGTTGACGATCTCGACGTCGGCCGATTCGGCGATGTCGGCGGCCGTCACCGCACCCGCGCCGCTCTTGACCAGGCGGAGCTGGACGGGATGGGTGGCGAAGCTCTTGAGCCGGAGCTTCTTGACGTTGAGGACGATCTGGGTGACGTCCTCCTTGACGCCGGGGATCGTCGAAAATTCCTGGTACACATCGCGGAGCTGCACGGAGGTCACCGCGGCGCCCTCGAGCGAGGACAGGAGCACACGCCGAAGCGCGTTGCCAAGGGTCACGCCGTAGCCGGCCGGGAGCGGACCCGCCTCGTACTTGGCGTAGGTCCCGAGCTCCTCGACGGGCTCGATCTGCGGGCTGTCGAGTTCGATCATGATCTGGGGCTTACCTCGAGTAGTACTCGACCACGAGCTGCTCGTTGAGGTCGAGCGGCATCTGGTCTCGGCGGGGCTGGTCGAGAACGGCGCCGGACAGCTTCGCGGCGTCGATGCTCAGCCATTCGGGAACCTGGTGAGAGCGGAGCGTCTCCTTGGCGACCTTGAACGGCTCGCGTTCCCGGTGGGTCTCGCGGACCTCGACGCGGTCACCGGCCCTGAGCTGGTAGGACGGGATGTTGGTCGGTCGCCCGTTGACGCTGAAGTGACCGTGGGTCACGAGCTGGCGGGCCGCTGCCCGGCTGGGGGCGAAGCCCATCCGGTAGACCGCGTTGTCGAACCGCAGCTCGAGCATCCGGAGCAGGTTCTCGCCGGTCATCCCGGGCCGCGCGTCGGCCGCGTCGAAGTAGTTCTTGAACTGCCGCTCGAGGACCGAGTAGGTCCGGCGGACCTTCTGCTTCTCGCGCAGCTGGAGGCCGTAGTCGCCGACCTTGCGGCGGCGCACGCCGTGCTGGCCCGGCGGGGTGGGCCGCCGTTCGAAGGAGCACTTCTTGGAGTAGCACCGCGAGCCCTTGAGGAAGAGCTTGGCGCCCTCCCTCCGACACAGGCGGCAGACGGATCCGGTGTAACGAGCCATGTTCGCCTCCCGCCTAAACCCGGCGCCGCTTGGGTGCCCGGCAACCGTTGTGCGGGATGGGCGTGACGTCGGTGATCGCGGTCACCTCGAGCCCGGCCGACTGGAGCGAGCGGATCGCCTGCTCACGCCCGGCACCGGGCCCCTTGACATAGACCTCGACCTGGCGCATGCCGTGCTCCATGGCCCGCTTGGCGGCGCCCTCGGCGGACAGGGCGGCGGCATACGGCGTGCTCTTGCGCGAGCCCTTGAATCCGGCCGTCCCGGCCGAGCCCCAGCTGATCACGGCGCCGACCTGGTCGGTGATGGTGATGATCGTGTTGTTGAACGTCGCCTGGATGTGAACGTGACCCTGGGGCACGTTCTTCTTCTCGCGGCGGCGAGGTTTGGCGGCACGCTTGCGTTCGGCCATGGGTCTGTTCGGAGCCCCTTACTTCTTGCGCCGCACGCCGACCGTCTTCTTCGGTCCGCGACGCTGGCGCGCGTTGGTCTTGGTCCGCTGGCCGCGCACCGGCAGGTTGCGCCGATGGCGCAGGCCGCGGTACGAGCCGATCTCGATGAGACGCTTGATGTTGAGAGCCACCTCGCGGCGAAGATCGCCCTCGACCTTGTAGCGCCGGTCGACGATCTCGCGCAGGCGATTGACCTGCTCTTCGGTCAGGTCGCGGACCCGGGTGTCCGGGTTGATGTTGGCCTGGGCGAGAATCTTCTGGCTGGTGGGCAGCCCGATCCCGAAGATGTAGGTGAGCGCGATCTCGACGCGCTTCTCCCGCGGGATGTCGATGCCGGCGATACGGGCCATCGATTACCCCTGCCGCTGCTTGTGCTTGGGGTTGGTGCAAATGACCATCACGGTGCCATGGCGGCGGATGACCTTGCAGTTGTCGCAGCGTGCCTTGACGGAGGCTCGGACTTTCAACGGATCCTCGATCGAACTTGGGTGGGCCGCTGGGGCGGCCGGTGGGTCACTTGAGACGGTAGGTGATGCGACCCCGGGTGAGGTCGTACGGCGAAAGCTCCACGCGGACACGATCGCCCGGCAGGATCCGGATGAAGTTCATCCGAAGCTTGCCGCTGATGTGGGCCAAGACGCGGTGGCCGTTCTCGAGCTCGACCGCGAACATGGTGTTGGGCAGCGGCTCGATGACCGTTCCCTCGACCTCGATCGCGTCCTTCTTCGCCACAGGCGTCTAGGTTCCCTTTCTCGCACGCAATGTCGGCCCGGGCCGGGCCGACACACGAACGGTCAGGATATCAAAACATCCCCGTTCCGGCAACCGGTCCGAGGTCAGCTGAGGTTCAAACAGTGGTCAGGATCTCCGGACCGCGCTCGGTGATCGCGATCGAGTGCTCGAAGTGGGCGGCAAGCGTGCCGTCGCGGGTGACGATCGTCCAATCGTCATCGAGGATGCGGGTCTCGTGCGAGCCGAGTGTCAGCATCGGCTCGATGGCCAGGCAGAGCCCGGGTTCGAGCCTCCGTCCGTTGCGGCCGAGACGGTAGTTGGGAACCTGGGGCTCCTCGTGCATGGACCGGCCGATGCCATGGCCCACGAACTGCCGGACGATGCCGTAGCCAGCCGGCCCGGCGACGTCCTCGACCGCGGCCGAGATGTCCTCGATGTGCCCGCCGGGCACCGCCGCGGCGATACCGGCCATCATCGCCAGCCGGGTGGTGTCGATGAGCCGCTTGATGTCGGCCGGCGGGTCACCGATGTAGAAGGTCCGGGCGGCATCGCCGTGCCAGCCCTCGACGATAGCGCCGGCATCGATCGACACGAGCTGGCCCTCGCGGATCATGCGCTCGCCGGGGATGCCGTGGACGATCTCGTGGTCGATCGAGACGCACACGCTGGCCGGGAACGGCCGGCGCGGGTTGACCCCGGGATACCCCTTGAACGACGGCGTGGCCCCCGAGCGCCGGATGTGGGCCTCGGCGAGCGCGTCGAGGTGCGCCGTCGAGACGCCGGGGCGGAGCTCCGACTCGACCAGGGCGAGGACCTCGGCCACCACTCGGCCGGCCCGCCGCATGCGCTCGATCTCGGCGGGGGACTTGAGGGTCACGGCCATCAGACGTTACCTCGGACGGCCGGTTCGACCGAGGCCAGGATGTCGGCGGCGACCTCGTCGATGGAACGCCGCCCGTCGACGGTGCGCAGGATGCCCTGGTCGCGGTAGTGCTGGCTGACCTCGCGCAGGGCGCCGAGCTGCTGTTCGAGACGGGCCCGCACGGTCTCCTCTCGATCGTCCTCGCGCTGAATCAGCCGGGAGCTGTCGAGATCGCACTCACCGGGGATCCGGGGCGGGTTCGTCGCCTCGTTGTAGACGTGGCCGTTGGCTTCGCAGATCCAGCGGCCCGACAGGCGCCGGACCAGCTCGTCGGACGGCACCTCGATCTCGACCGCGTGGTCCACCCTAGTGTCGTGCTCGGCCAGGGCGCGGTCGAGGACCTGGGCCTGGGCCGCGGTCCGGGGGAAGCCGTCGAGGATCACGCCGTCCTTGGCGTCGGGCAGGGCCAGGCGATCCAGGAGCATACGGACGGTGATGTCGTCCGGGACGAGCTGGCCGCGCTCCATGTAGCGACGCGCCTCGAGGCCGATATCGGAGCCCTCCCGTACGGCCGACCGGAAGAGGTCCCCGGTGGCGACGTGGGGGATGGCGAGTCGGTCGGACAGGATCTGCGCCTGGGTGCCCTTGCCGACGCCTGGGGCGCCCAGCAGGACCACGAAGGTCACCGGCTGGGATCCTCCCGCCGATGGCCAACAGGAGCGTCGCCTCGGCGGTCGGAGTGCCAGTTCCAGTTCACCGGACAAAATCCTCCCGCCGATGGCCAACAGGAGCGTCGCCTCGGCGGTCGGAGAGCGAGTGCCAGTTCACCGGATAAAGCCCTCGTAGTTCCGCATCATGAGCTGGGCTTCGATCTGTTTCATCGTCTCCACGACGACGCTGACCACGATCAGCAGGCTGGTGCCCCCGAGGGTCAGCCCTCCGAGGCTCGGGAAGACGATGCCGACGAGGATCGGCGAGACCGCGACGATGGCCAGGAAGAACGCCCCGGCGACGGTGATCCGGTAGACCACCTTGGTCAGGTACTCCTGGGTGGGCCGCCCGGGCCGGATGCCCGGGATGAAGCCGCCGTTCTTGCGCAGCTGTTCCGCGGTCTCGTCCGGCTTGAACGTGAACGCCGTGTAGAAGTACGTGAAGCCGACGGTCAGCAGGAAGTACAGGACGATGTAGAAGATCGAGCGCGGGTTGAACAGGAAG
>JBDTQW010000123.1:0-6597 GCA_039931975.1 Chloroflexota bacterium
CGACCTAGACCAGCAGCGACTCGACCCGCGGCGTCCAGACCGCCCGGCGATCGGTGCCGATCGCATAGGCCCCGTACCCGGGATGGCCGTGCACCCAGGCCGGACCGCGCGACCCCATCGCGAACGCGGCGGTGGCGTAGGCATCGGCGTAGGTCAGGCTCGGGCCGACGACCGTCAGGCTCAGCAGGTCCCGGGCCGGCCGGCCGTCGTGCGGGTCGATGATGTGCTGGCCGCGCTCGTACGCGCCCGACGTCGCGACGGCCAGGTCACGGATCGCCAGGACCGCGGCGACCCGATCGGACTGCTCTGGATGGCGGATCCCGACCCGCCACGGCTGGCCCGGCTCGGCCTCGCCGCGCGCGACGACGTCGCCGCCGGCGTTGACCGTGAAGTCCCGCGCGCCGGCCGACTCGAGCAGGAACGCGGCCTCCTCGATCGCCCAGCCCTTGACGAGGCCGGTCGGGTCCGGCCGTCCGTCGGGGCGGTGCCGCCGGATGTCGAAGTACCCGTCGCTGGTCCGGCGCAGGTCCTCGCACAGGCCGAGGAGGAAGCGAAGCTCCGCCGAGCAGTCGGCCTCGTCGAGGTCGCCCCGGATCAAGCGGCTGAACTCGCTGTCCGGGCGGTAGGTGCTGAACCGCGCATCGATGAAGCGGAGCCGGGCGAAGGCGCTGTCGATCACCACATCCGGCAGGCTCGTCCCGCGGAGGTCGATCCCGACCGCGGTGCCCATGATGTGCTCGACCCGCACCTTCGCGGCGGCCGGGTGGGCCAGCTCGGCCAGCTCAGGCATGGGCCTGGTCCAGCGCGGCCTGGAGGGATTGCGCGTAGGCGTCGCTGGTGTACGTCGCTCCGGAAACCAGGTCGATCTTGGCGGTCTGGGCCTGGAGCGCTTCACTGCGCAGGATCGGCTCGGCGTACTGGCTGATCTGCGCGGACCGCGACCGGTCGAAAGGCAGTTGCAGCGCGGTGACATCGGTCACCTTGCCGTTGGCGACGGTGACCTGGACCTGGACCGGCCCGAAGCGCGTATCGAGGGCCGGTCCCATCACGGTCCCGTCCGCGAGCCCACCCGCAGCCGGGGCGAGGGTCGCCTGCCCCGTCGCGGCCGGAGTCGGCGCGGCGGTGCCCCCGGCCACGCCCGGCGCGGAGGTGCCCGCGGCCACGCCCGGCGCGGAGGTGCCCGCGGCCACGCCCGACGTCGCGGCCGGCAGGTTGCCGCCGTTCCCGGTCGAGCGGAGAGCCGACGAATCGGGCGTCTTGAAGCTGAGCAGCAGGACCAGCGCGAGGGCGGTCGTGACGATGGCGATGACGGCGCGTTTTGGCATCTCGGTATCCCTGTTCAGAAGGCGAAGCGTTCGGAGTGGATCTGTCGGGCCGGGACACCGAGGACGCGCAACGTCCGTCGCACGGCCTCCATCATCGGCTCCGGCCCGCAGAGGTAGACATCGCGCTCCCGCGCGTCGGGGACGAGCGACGAAAGCGAGGCCGGTCCGAGCGGGTCGTCGGGCACAGCCGGCGTGCCGCGCTGTCCGACGAGGTAATGAACCGTCGCCCCGTTCAGCCGGGCGATGGCATCGAGCTCGGCACGGAAGACGACGTCCTGCGGCCGTCGAGCGCGATAGATCAGGGTCATCTCGCCCCGCCGCACGGGCAGCTCCTCGAGCAACGCCCGCAATGGAGTGATCCCGATCCCGCCGGCGATGAGCAGGACCCGCGATCGCGTCCGCCGCGTGTCCGTCAGGCCGCCGTACGGGCCCTCGGCGTAGACCCGCGTTCCGACCGGGATCCGCTGCAGCCCGGCCGAGTCATCACCGAGATCCTTGACCGTGACCCTAAGCCATTGCCCATTCGGTGCTGCCGAGATCGAGAACGGATGCCCACGCCACCAGCCGTCGCGGGTCAGGAAGCGCAGGTTCAGGTACTGGCCGGATCGGATCGCCAAGCGATCGATATCCCGGCCGGCGAGGTAGATCGAGACCACGCCGGGTCCCTCGCGGACCACGTTGGCCACTCGCAGCCGATGGCGAAGCGACAGCCGGATCGGCTGGCCGAAGCGGAAGGCCAGGATGATCCCGGCGGTCGCAACGTAGAGCGCGATCCAGTACAGCCGTGCGACGGGGTCGTCCGAGAAGTCCGCTCCGACCACCAGTTGATGAGCGAAGGTCAGCGCCACCGCCAGGTAGGCGTACAGGTGGATGCCGTGCCAGGTCTCGTAGGAAACGCGCCGGCGTGCCGCCCGGATCGAGCTGACCGCGACCGCCCCGAAGAGCGCCATCCCGGCCACCGCCCACAACACGAACGGGTAGGTCGTGGCGAGGATCCAGGCCTCGGCGATGGCGTTCTGTCCGTCCCCCAGGCCGTAGCCGCCGATCGTCGTGACCCCGTGGGCCAGGAGCAGCCAGACCGCGCCGAAGCCGATCCAGTGGTGCGCCGCTGCGAGCCGATCCATCCCGAACAGCTGGTCGAGCCAGGGGCTGCGCGACATGAGGATCAGCTCGATCAGGATCAGGTACGTGCCGAACAAGGCGGTCAGCTGGCCCACCGCCGTGAGCCAGCCGGCCGGCGAGTCGAGCTGGTCCGGGCCACCGTGGCGGACCCACATCAGGGCGATGAGCAGCCCATTGCCGAGTGCCAGCGCCAGCACGTCGGCGGCGCGGACGGACCATCGGCGAGGCAGCGGAACGGCTCGGCCGATCGAGGCGGCGTGCACGGGAGCACGAAAGGTCATGCCCCAAGGTTGCCCGCCGAACCTGACGTCAACCTGACGACCCGGTGTCCAGCCGGCCAACGTTCGGTTAAGGGATCTTCACTTGCCCCGGGCACCGCGGCCCGGGCACCGCGGCCCGAGTTGGAGCGGCCCGGACGAGCGGCCCGAGTTGGAGCGGTCCGGGTCGAGGGCCCGGACGAGCGGCCCGGGTGGAGCGGTCCGGACGAACCCGCAGCCGGTTTCGGGCCGCTGCGCATGGGACGCGCCAACGGATGAACAAAGGAGCAATTGGGGCGGTTGCTCGTCGGGATTCATCCCGGCGTGAGCGTGGCTCGGGATGAACCAGGAGACGGATGGGCCCGATGGGAGGGGTAAACCGCCCCTCCTTCATCGGTTGGCGCGTGGGATGCGCACCGCACCGGGGACGGCTCCGTGGGATGCGCACCGCACCGGGGACGGCTGCGTGGGATGCGCACGGCACCGGGGAGGGCCGGGGATCCGCCCGCCACCGCCCGCCGCGGCACCGCACTCGCCACCGCCCGCCGCGGCACCGCGCCCGGCACCGCGCCCGGCACCGCGCCCCGGCACCGCCCCCCGGCACTCCCCTGATCAGGCGGCGACGACCAGATCCCGACCCGCGGCCTTGGCCATGGCCAGGCCCACGTCCGCGGCGATGAACAGGTTCTCGGCGGTCAGCACGCTGTCGTCGACGCGGGCACAGCCGGCCGAGACCGTGGCTCGCAGTGGCTCGCCGTCGCTGCCGCTGAACGTTCGGGTGCCCCACGTCCGGCGGACCTCGTTGGCGATCCGCACGGCATCCTCCAGGCTGGCGTTCTCGAGGACCGCCACGAACTCCTCGCCGCCGTAGCGGGCGACCAGGTCGCTGGTCCGGAAGCGCTCCCGGAGGAGGTCGCCGAAGCCGCGCAAGATGATGTCGCCCATCCGGTGTCCGTGGCGCTTGTTGAACGCCCCGAAGTGGTCGAGGTCGAAGAGGATCACCGCCGCCGGGATCCGCTTGGCCGGGTCGAGCCGGAGGCGGGCCGCCAGGAAGCGGTCGATCGAGGCATCCAGGTGGCGGCGGTTGAACAGGCCGGTCAATGGGTCGCGGACCGACGCCTCGATGACGTCGCTGTGGAGGAACGTGTTGGTCAGGGCCAGCGCGACCTGGCTGGCGAGGACTCCGCCGACCTCGCGCTCGATCCGGCTGAACGGCCTGGCCAGGTCGAACCGGGTCACGCTGAGCGCGCCGACCACGGCTCCGTCGCGGATGAGCGGCAGCCCGATCGCGACCATCGGCGCCGTGACCTCTGCGGAGCGGACCCCCTCGGCGAACCGCTCCCGGGTGAAATGGTCGTCGACGACCTCGGTCCGATCCCGGATCGCCCGACCGGCCACGCCCTCGCCGGGCCGGATCTCGGCCCCGATGTAGGTCATGTCGGCGGTGCCGCCCATCGCCCGGATGACGTAGCGGCCGGTGGATCGGTCCAGGACGGTCAGGACGGCAATGTCGGACTCGAGGACCCGGCGGACACCGTCCACGATCGCCGGATAGAGGGTCTCGGCATCGAGGCTGCCGGTGACCGAGTTGCCGAAGGAGGCCAGCCGTTGGAACAGATCCGCCCGCTCGGCCAGCCAGCGTCGCTCCCGGGCCAGGGCCAAGGCGGATGCCAGACGATCGGCGACCAGCAGGACTGAGCCGAGGTCGGTCTCGTCGAGCGTCCCGTGATCGATCTCCACGTTGACGATCCCGAGCAGGTCGTCCCCGGCCAGCAGCGGCGCGCAGATCTCGCTCGTCACGTCCATGGCAGGCCCGAGGAAGTCGGGATCGCTGCTGGTGTCGGCCACGAGCTCGGCCTTGTGGCTGTGGAAGATCCGGCCGATCACCCCGGTGCTGCCGTCGAACGACTCGATCGGCTCGGCGTAGCCGCGCTGGGCCCCCAGCCGGAGCAGACCGCCCTCGACGAGGTAAAGCGAGACGTGGGTGTAGCCGAGATCGTGGCGGAGCAGCTCCATCACCTGGTCGAGCGTGTCCTTCTCGGGCCCGCGCGCCGCCAGGGCCCGCCCCACCGCTTCGACCGCCTCGACCTGGCGGCTCCGGCGACGGCTGTCGGTCATCGTCTGGCGCAGGCGCGCGAGGGTCTGCTCGAGCGAGGACACGGTCCGCCGGGTCCCGACGATCAGGACCAGCGCTACCGCCGCGAGGACGAGTCCGTGCTGGATCGCCGCGTCGAAGGGCTCCCCCGAGGCCAGCGCCCCGGCGAGATAGCTCAGCCCCGAGAGGCTCCCGATGATCCACGCCTCGCGGTCGCCGTATGCGGCGGCCATGGTGACCACCGGGACGTACAGGGCGATCAGTGGCCGGAACCCGGGTTCGCCGGTCGTGTTCGCAACGACGGTCACGAACAGGGTCGCGAAGGCGAGCCGGACGATGGGCCGACCGAGCCAGCTGACATGGGGGCGCTGGCTCGGGGCCAGGCCGAGGAGGGCCGTCGCGGCAACGAAGAGGAGGCTCAGCGCCAGGACCGAGGCCGACTCCGGCTGGGGGTCGAGGAGATGGACGACGGCGCTCGGCGACGCGACCCCCACGGC
The DNA here is from genome assembly GCA_039931975.1 of Chloroflexota bacterium. Lineage (GTDB taxonomy): Bacteria > Chloroflexota > Limnocylindria > Limnocylindrales > CSP1-4 > Chersky-267. The sequence continues at coordinate 5,297 of JBDTQW010000123.1, forward strand.
CAGCATCAGGTGGGGGTCGGCAACGGCGCGCCGGACGGCGTGTCGCAAAGATCGAGCGAAACCGGTCTGGGCCTTTCCTGCCCCGGCGACCAACGTCGACATCCCCGAGAGTTTCTGGGACGGAAGGGCCATAAGCCATCACCCGTGGGTCCCGCTCGTGCAGCGGCATTGGCACTAGGGCCCGCAGCCTTCGGATGCGCGGTGACGGCCTAGCTGACACGGGCTTCGGGTAGGCTTGACATCGATGGTGACCCTCCGCGCGGACCCCTGGAGCCCCGACTACGGCGGTGATGTCGAGGCGACCCTGGCGGCCGGCGAGGGCACCAAGATCCAGGTCGATCCGACCATCGAGACCGCCGACTGGTCGCGTGCCATCGTCCCCGTCGCGGGACCGCCCGGACCGTTGATCTTCGTCGACGGGGTCCGCCGGGTGGACATGCGGGTGCTGGCCGAGGACGGCGGTCGCCGGGCCTGGGGGCTGGCCGGTTCGTACGCCGTCGGGGCGGTCCGGAGCGATGGCCGGGCGACGTTCGAGGCCGCCATCGTGGGCCGCGTCCTGGCCATCGGCGGAGCGATCGAATCGCCCGACCTGGTCGTCAACGCCGGCGCCGCCGGGCAGATCGCCTTCCGCGCCATCGCCGTCCCCGGCGAAGACCCCGAGGCGCCGTTGCAGGTCCTCCAGAACGAGATGCGCGACGCCGAGGGCCGGCTGGCGGCCGAGCTCGAACCGGGCGGGCTCGTTCTCGCGGATGGCCCGCTCCATTACCCTCACGGACCCGACGCGGCCGTGGTCGGGATCGCCAAGCGCATGGTCACGACCTACCTGGTCGACGAGCCGGCCGCGCTCCTGCCTCGCCTGGTGCCCGGCGAGCGGTCGCCGTTGTTCGCGCTGGGCCGCCAGATCCTGGACCGCTTCGCCTGGTACCAGCGGCTGATCGAGCTGCAGGAGCCGTGGCACGACCTGTCGGGGCTCGTCCGCTGCGAGGTCCGCATGGCCCTGGGCCTCGCGCGGGCGCGCGAGCTGGCAGACCGGGTCGCGGTCGAGCTGCCGCGCTTCGCCGGCCGGCCGGGGATCGATCCGCGGGCGCCGCAGAACCTGACCCCGGTCGGCGCGCTCGAGTCGGAGCTGCGCCGCCGCCTGGGCAACCCCGAGCTCCTTCGCCGCGCGATCCAGTCCGAGCTCCACCGGGCGGCGGTCGCATGATCGAGGAGCCCGTGGCGCCGCCGGCCACACCGACGACCGAGGACGCCCCGGCCCCCACCGCCCGTTGCCGGGGCTGGCCCCCACGCCGAGTGACGGT
>JBDTQW010000124.1:0-6588 GCA_039931975.1 Chloroflexota bacterium
ATCACCGAAGAGCGGCCGCCGCCCATGACCAGGACGACGTCGCCGGACTCGACCAGAGGAGCAAGGGCATCGGCCGTCGCCTCCGCGCTGCCCGGCGCGAGCGCGGCCGTGCCGCGGGCCGTCACCGCGGCCGCCAGGTCGGCAGCCGAGACGACCGTCGTATCACCGTCGCGTCCGGCGAAGATGTCGGCGACGGCGACGCGGTCGGCGCGGGCCAGGACGTCGGCAAACGGCTCGAGCATCGCCGCGGTCCGGTGGAAGGTGAGCGGCTCGTAGACCGCCCACACGCGCCGCCCCGGGTAACGCAGCGCGACGGCATCCAGGGTCGCCCCGATCGCGGTCGGATGATGGCCGTAGTCGTCCAGGACGACCACCCCGCCGACATCCCCCTTCAGTTCGAACCGGCGGCCGACCCCGGCAAAGGTGCGCAGGCCGTCGAGGACCCGCTCGGGATCGGCTCCGTAGGCCAGCGCCCCGCCGGCCGCACCCAGCCCATCGTCCGCGTTGTGACGTCCGACCAGGCGGAGGTGGGCGACTTCGGCATCGCGCTCGGCGATGCCATAGACGACCAGCCGCGCCGAGCCGTCGGGGTCAGCCTCGTACCGCCCGACCAGCGCCTCGGCCGGGCCGATCGCGGTCCGATGGGTGGACCGGAGCTCGGCCAGCCGCTCGGTCGCCGCGTTGGCGTCGCCGACGATGACCGAGAATGCCACCAGTCGACCCGGCCAGTTGGTCAACCGCGGCAGGAGCTCGGCAACGCCGGCGTCCTCGGCGTTGGCCACCAGTGTCGGAGGATCGGCTCCCCCATCGCCCTGCACCGTGCCCTGGAAGCCGCGGATCCAGTGCTCGAACGAGGCCACGACCTCGGTCCGCGAGGCGAAGACATCGGGATGATCCCAATCGGCGTTGAGCAGGACCCCGACGACCGGCCGGTACGGGTCGAAGTTGCCCGCGTACTCGTCGGCCTCGACGACGGTGGGCTTGCCGCGTCCCAGGCGGACGACCGACTCCTCTGCCCCGGTCAGCTCGGGCGGCAGGACGGCCCCCACGAATGCCGACGGGTCGAGCCCGGCCCGGACGAGGATGTGAACCAGCCAGCCGGTGGTCGTCGATTTGCCATGGGTGCCGGCGACCGCCAGGAGATCCCCGCCCCGGGTCGCGATCGCGTCCGCGATGAGCTGCTGACAGCTGACCGCGGGAATACCTGCTGCGTGGGCCGCGTGGAGCTCGGGCTGGTCCGGGGCGACCGACGTCAGCGCCTTCGATACGGCGATCCGATCGACGACGGCGCGACAAGCTGCGTCAACGACGTGGCCGGGATCGTGGCCCCAGGCGAGAGGGATGTCGGCAGCCGTGACCGCGTGGCTGTATCTGCTGGGCTCCCCCGCGTCGCAACCGCTGACGGTGGCCCCGGCCGACTGGGCGAGGAGGAGCGAAGCCGACGCGGCCGAGCCCGCGGCGCCGAGCACGTGGATGCGCTCGCCGGGGGCGATGGTCCGAGGCGGGCGGGCCGGCTCCAGGCCGCGGCCGATGTCCTCGACCGTACGCGTCATCGTCGGCTGGCTCGCGTGCTCACCGGGCGTGGGCTCGGGCGGTCATCGCGCACCCGCCGGCGCGGACTCCTCGGGAGCCGCGCCCTCGTCCGCTCCGGGCGCCTCGGCCGCACGGGCTGCCTCGCCCGACCCGGCCGCCCCGGCGGCCTCGGCCGCGACGATCAGCAGCTCCAGGGCCGCGCGGGCACTGTCACGCTTGTTGGCGCGCCGGTCGCCCGACCAGCTGAAGCGTCGCACCTCGACTCCGTCGGGTCCGGCGACCGCGATGTACGTCAGGCCGACCGGCTTGGCCTCCGAACCGCCACCCGGCCCGGCGATCCCGGTGACCGACACCCCGAACGTCGCGCCGATACGCTCCCGGGCGCCGGTCGCCATCGCCCGGGCCACCTGGACGCTGACCGCCCCGTGGGCGGCGATGGTCTGGGTCGGGACGCCGAGCTGGGCTGCCTTCACCTGATCCTGATAGGCCACGATCCCGCCGAGGACGTAGCCGCTCGAGCCGGGGACGTCGGTCAGGCTGTCGGCGACCAGGCCACCCGTGCACGATTCGGCGGTCACGACCGTCCAGCTACGACCGACGCAGATCGCCTGGAGTCGCTCGGCAAGGTCGCGCAGATCCGGGCTGGGCTGGGCGTCCGTCGGCTGGCCGTCCATCGGGCGCGACCGACTCAGCGGTGGTTGGTCTGCTGCGGCTTGCCGGGCGGGGCGAAGAGCCACGTCTCCGGCATCCCGGAGCGCCCGAGCTTGCCGATATTCGTCCCGTTGAGGGTGAAGTAGGTCACGCCCGACGACCCGGTGAAGACCTCGACCGAGTCGGTCCCGCGGAACGTGATCGTGCGGCCGTCCTTGAACAGCTTACCGGCCCCGACCCGCGGATCGAGCTCGCCGTCGACCCAGACCTTCATCCAGGCGGGTCCGCCCTTGACGCTGACTACCAGGTTGACGCCCTTGTAGCGGACAGTCACGTTGCGTGACAGCGCCGTCGTCTTGCCCTCGGCGCTGGCGGCCGTGACGGTCAGGGTCCAGCTCCCGGCCGTCAGCTCGACCGGGATGTTGAAGGTGCCGTCCTCGCCGATGTCGGCCTTCTGCGGCGCGGGCGGGGCCGGCGTTGCCGGCGGCTGGGTGCCGGTGACCGGCGTTCCGGTGGCGAACACGGCGCTGACGGTCACCGTCTTGGCGTTGGCAGTGGAGCCCTGGACCGGGATCGCTCCGTTCTCGAACGTTGCGCCTTCGCTGGGCTGGTCCACGGTCAGCGTGGGCGCCAGGACCTCGGGGAATGGCACGGTGATAAAGATGTCGACCGGCTTCTCGGCCGTCTTGCCGGTCTCGGGATCGGTCGCGCTGACACTGAACTGGTTCCTGCCGCGGCGCAGCTCGACGTCGGCCGACCACGTTCCGCTCGACGCCGCCGAGACCAGGATCGGCTGTTGCCGCCCGGCGACCGTCACCGACACGGTAGCGCCCGGCAGGGAGGTCCCCCGCAGGGTGTAGACCGCGGTCGTCTCCTCGACCGACGACACCGCGGTGGACGGATCGGTCACAGCCACCTCGGGCGGCCGGGAGAAGCGCACGACCTGGAAGGCGATATAGCCGATGATCACGACGACGCCGATCGTCAGCGCTGCGGCAACCAGCAGGCCGAGCGAGAACGTGAACCCCTGGCGCGGCGCCGACAGGGGCATCGGGACGCTGATGGTGGGCTGGGACTGGGCCGCGCCGTCGCCGCGCTCGCGTCGCCACTGGAGCAGGATCTCGTCGGGATCGAGCCCCAGGTACAGCGCGTAGTTGCGCAGGAAGCCCTTCGTGTAGACCGCGCCGGGCAACTCCCGGTAATCGCCCCGCTCGAGGGCTCCCAGGTAGCGCGCCCGGATCTTGGTGTCGCGCTCGGCGCGATAGAGGTCGACGCCCTTCGCCTCGCGGGCGGCGAGCAGCCGCTCGGGCAGGAGCGCCTGCGCTTCGGCCGGAGGCGCGGAGCGACCGGCCGCTCCCCGCCCGACCGACCGGCGGCGCGATTCTTCTCTGGTGGTCATGTCGTGAAGGTGGGTTCCGATCGTGATGGCGACGGGCATTCGGCCCGCGCGTCGGGGCCAAGGATACCCTCTCGTGGCCAACGGCCCCGTTGGCGGATCCGGCTCAATCGCCCGGGTCGTCGATGTCCTCGTGGCTGCGCAGCCAGTTGTCCGACTCGTACACGATCCGCGGCGCGGCCGGGTTGCGCAGGTCCTGGGGACCGATGATCCCGTAGCGCTCGAGCTCGTCCATCAACCGGCTGGCTCTCGAGAAGCCCACCTTGAGCTTGGTCTGGAGCATGGACGTGCTGGCCTTTCGGCTGCTGGTCACGAGCTCGGCGGCGCGCACCACCATGTCGTCGTCGGCCATCCTGGCCAGCCAACCGAACTGCCCGCCGCCGATGCTGCCGTCCTCGCCCTCGATGTAGGCGAACAGCGACTCGTCGTAGTACGGCTCGGGCGCCTGGCGCTTCCAGTGCTCGACGACCGCGGTGACCTCCTTGTCGCTGACGAAGACGCCCTGCATCCGCACCGGCCGGGGCAGGTCGACCGGCTGGTAGAGCATGTCGCCGCGGCCGATGAGGTCCTCGGCGCCGGGCTGGTCGAGGACGGTCCGGCTGTCGACCATCGAGGCCATCGCGAAGGCGATCCGGCTCGGGACGTTGGCCTTGATCAGCCCGGTCACCACGTTGACGCTCGGGCGCTGGGTCGCCAGCACGAGATGGATCCCCACGGCGCGCGCCTTCTGGGCGATCTTCACCACGGGGTCCTCGACCTTGCGCCCCTCGCGCATGATCAGGTCGGCCAGCTCGTCGATGATCAATACGACATAGGGCAGATGCTCGTCGTTGCTCAGCTTGTCGTTGTATGCGGCGATGTTCCGGACAGAGTGCGAGGCCAGGAGCTTGTAGCGCTCCTCCATCTCGTGGACAGCCCAGTTCAGGGCCGCCTTGGCCTCGTGTGGCTCGACGATCACGTGTTGGAGCAGGTGGGGCAGCCCGTCGAACGATGCCAGCTCGACCCGCTTGAGGTCGACCAGCACGAGCCGGACCTCGTCCGGGCGAGCGTGCATCAGGATGCTCGTGATGAGAGCGTTGACACAGACGCTCTTGCCCGAGCCCGTCGCCCCGGCGATGAGCAGGTGAGGCATCTTCGCCAGGTCGACCGCGTAGGCCTTGCCCGACACGTCGCGGCCGAGAGCGAAGGTCAGCCGGCTCGTGGCGGACAGCATCTGGGTGTCGTCGACCAGGTTGCGGAAGGCCACCGTTTCGCTCTTGACGTTGGGGATCTCGATGCCGACCGTGTCCTTGCCCGGGATCGGCGCCTCGATCCGGATCGAGCGGGCCATCAGGGCCATGGCCAGATCGTCGGCCAGGCCCTCGATCCGCGAGATCTTGACGCGTGCGTCGGGGCGGACCTCGTACTGGGTCACGACCGGCCCGCTGTTGACCGCGACGACCTTGGACTCGATGCCAAAGCTGCGGAGCTTCTGCTCGATGTCGGCCCGGTTCTCCTCGTGGTCCATGTCGGCACCGGAGGTCGACGCCGCGTAAACCTCGAGCAGGGCGGCCGGCGGCAGGTCCCAGGTCACGTCGCGAACGTCGATCTGGGGCTCGGCGACGGCCACCTCGCCGGCTGGTGCAGCGCTGCGCGCCGCGCCCGCGATGGCGCCCGCGGCCGAGATGGCGCCCGCGCCCACCAAGGGTTGATCGAGCGTCCAGCCCGGCTGGGCCAGCGTCGAGCCAGGGCCGGGTTCGCGCAGAGCCCCGTCGCCCGACCACATCGTCTGGCTCATGGGGACCGGGCTCGGGGCCCGGGTGCTGGAGCGGTTCGCCGGGAGGCCCCCGTCGTCGCCGTTGACGTGCGGCGCGCTCGGGACCGGCATCGGCCGGTCAGTCGCTCGGGTCGTGATGGCTTCCCTGGCCGGAGTCCCGTCGACCGCATCCGGCTCGGCCGGCGCGACCAGCGAGTCGCCGACCGCCCGGGCACCGCGCCCCAGCTGAGCAAGGACCGTGGGCAGCGACCGATCGATGGCGACCAGGATCCCACCGACGGTCCCCGCGGCGAGGACGGCAAACGCCGCCGGCCGCGGAATGAGCCCGGGCTTCACGCCGGTGCCGACGAAGAAGCCCTCGATCGCCTTGCCGATCAGGCCGCCGTTGGCCCAGCCGGAGACCTCGAAGAGGCCGAGCAGGCAGATGTAGGCGGCGGCGGCGCCGAACAGGGCCACCCCCCAGCGTGCGCCGACGCCCTTGGCCTGCTGGACGTAGATACCGGCCACGATGAGCAACGGCGGCAGCAGCCACCGACCGGTCGAGAGCCACGGCGCGACGGCGTTGCGCCACAGGTCGGTCAGGCGGCCCTGCCCGGGCAGGAGCAAGGCGACCAGGGTGATCACGCCGACGACCAGGATGGCGATCCCGACCAGCGAGCGGGCGACGTCCGGGCTGATCCGCAGTCCACTCGGCACGGTCGCGCTCGATCCCCGGCGCCGGGCGGTCCCGGTCGGACGACCGGTGGCGCGACGGGGGCTGGCGGTCCTGCGTCGGGTGGCCACCGCTAGACCTCGACGACGACGGGGAAGACCATCGGCCGGCGCTTGGTCTGCTCGTACAGGTAGCGCGAGACGCCGTCCTTGATCTGGCTCTTGAGCAGGGCGATCTCACTGATGTGGTCGCCCGGGTTCTCGACCGACTTGACGATCCGCTCGATCGCCCCGTCCATCATCGGATCGCGCTCGTTGAGGTGGACGAAGCCACGGGTGATGACCTCCGGCCGGCCGATGACTGCGCCGGTCTGCTTGTCCACGGTCACCACGATCATGAACATGCCGTCGTTGGCAAGCGACTTGCGATCGCGCAGGACGATGTCGCCGACCTCGCCCACGGACAGGCCGTCCACGTAGACGTAACCGGCCGCGACGGGCGTCCCGCGCCGCGCGGAGCCATCGGCGGCGATCTCGAGCGGGATGCCGTTCTCGATGATGAACACGTTCTCGGGCTCCACGCCCGTCTCGATCGCCAGGC
>JBDTQW010000125.1:0-6539 GCA_039931975.1 Chloroflexota bacterium
ACCTCGGGCACCGCTGGTGAGTCCCCCATCGAGCGCATCCGGGAGCAGTCAGCGGCCCCCACCTCGGGTACGGCTGGTGAATCCCCCATCGAAAGGATCCGCGAGCAGTCCGCCGCGCCAGCGGCAGAGTCACCCGCCGAGCGGATCCGCGACGAGGCGGCCGGGAAGTCGTCCGCAGCCGAGCCACCGGCCGAACGCAACCGCCACTGATCCCCGCGATCCCGGGTACAGCCGGGCGCCCCTTGACTCCCAATGGCGAACCGCCCTCCGGGGCGGTTCGTTCGCGTCCGGCCCGGGCTCGCATCGAAGCTCCGTAGCCGGAGCGAGTTGGTCACGACGCTGGCCGACGAGAGGGCCATCGCGCCGGCGGCCAGGGCCGGGCTGCGGGTGATCCCGAACGCCGGGCGAGTCGCTGGATCGGGGCCTTGCTGCCGTCGGCCCGACGGACCATCCCGACGATCCGGGCAAGTGCGGTCTCGCTACCCACCCGGGTCGCCCGGAAGATGAATGTGCCAGGTGTGTTGAGGGTGGCTCCGATGATCTCGTCGCCCACCGCGCGGTCGACTGGGATGGACTCGCCGGTGATCGTCGACTCGTCGATCGCCGATCCGCCCTCGACGATGACGCTATCGACTGGCACCTTGTCGCCCGGCCGGACCCGGACCAGGTCGCCCGGATGGACCTCGGCCAGGTCGACGTCGATCTCGGCGCCCGCCCGGATGACCCGGTCGGAGGGCATCCGGTCATACTCCCAGGGGATATCCACGCGATCCGCTCCGGGCGCCCTGCCTACACTGGCGGGATGGAGGTCGAGCTCACGTGATCGGCGTCGCCGTGGTCGAGGCGCCGTGGGGCCCGATCCACGTCGCGGTCGACGTCGACGCCGTGGTCGCCCTTGAGGTCATGAGCACGGAGGAGGGGTTTGCCGGCTCGATCCGACGCCGGTTCGGGGTCGAGGCGGAGCCAAGTCCGGGCCGGGCCGTCGGCCGCAAGCTGGCGACGGCGGCCGAGGCGGTCGAGCGGTTCCTGGCCGGCCAGCCTGAGAGCCTCACCCGATTGCCGTTCACGCTCCACGGATTGACCAAGTGGGACCGGCTAGTCCTGACCGGCGTCCGGCGGATCCCCTGGGGCGAGGTGACCAGCTACGGCCGGCTTGCCCGGGAGATTGGCCGGCCTGGTGCGGCCCGGGCCGTTGGCGGGGCAGTCGGGCGCAATCCGATCGGGCTGATCGTGCCCTGCCACCGGGTCATCGCCGGGGATGGCTCCCTCGGCGGCTACGGCGGATCGTGGCTGGGTGATCGTCAGGCGCTGCTGGCGATCAAGTGCCGGCTGCTCACCCTGGAGGATGCATCGGTGGCGCCCGGGATTGTCACCTGGACGACGTTCGAGGCGCGACGTGGCTGACTTCCCAGCGACTCCGGGGACGCCTAGACTCGGCGGGATCAGGCTTAGATCGCGATCCCGACGAGGAGAACCAGATGGCCGACCAGGACGAGGCGCGCGAGCCGAAACCCGAGACCCCGGAGCCCGAGGACGATACGACCGGGCACTCGATGGGGACGTTCGAGTACGCCCGCCAGCACGCAAGTCAGAAGGCGCGCGAGGCAGACGACTACGCCGCGAAGCAAGCGCTCCGCAAGCAGGCAAAGAGCCCGCTCGACCGACTCCGCGGCCGCTGATCCCAGCCCGGCCGCGGTGAGCGTCCTTCGCGCCTACCGCAGCCTCCTCTCGAACGGGCCCCTGGTCCGCCTTCTCGGCGGCGAGTTCGTCAGCTCCATCGGCGACTGGCTGTACTTGGTCGCGCTCCTGATCGTGGTCTATCAGGTCAGCGCCGACCCGCTCCTGCTCGGGGTGGTCGGCGCCGCGCGGATCCTGCCCTACGTTCTCCTGTCGATCCCAGCCGGGATCGTGGCCGATCGCTTCGAGCGCCGTCTGGTGCTGCTCGTGACCGACGTCGCCCGGGGCGTCATCATGCTGGCGATCGCCTGGCTGGTGGCCGTGAACGGCCCCCTCGTGGCGATCGTCGCCCTGGCCGTCCTGGCGACCTGTTTCTCGTGCTTCTTCGGACCGACCATCGGGGCGTACCTGCCCAGCCTGGTCCGCGACGAAGCCGAGCTCGGACCGGCGAACAGCGCCTGGTCGACCCTCGACAACCTGGCCTTCGTGATCGGCCCTGCGATCGCCGCGTTGCTCATCGGGGCCAGTGGCCTGACGCTGGCGTTCCTGATCAACGCGATCTCGTTCGGCTTGGTCGCGATCGTGCTCTGGCAGCTTCCGCCCGAGAAGCGGGCACGGGGCGACGCTCCGGGATCGTCTGCCGGCGAGCCCGGCGAGCCCGCCGAGCCCGCAGAGCCCGCCGAACCCGCCGAGGTGACGAGTCGGCGCGGCCCGCTCGCGTCGCTCGGCCAGAGTGCTCTGCCGCTGGCCGGCCTGGCGGTGGTCGACAGTGTCGCCGGTTTCGTGTTCGGCGGTCTCGGCGTGCTGACCGTCATCCTCGCGGTCGACCAGCTCGGAGCCGACGAGGCGTCGACCGGCTTCCTGAACGCCGCCGTCGGCGTCGGGGGGATCCTCGGGGCCCTGTCCGCGGGCGCGTTCGTCGTGCGGCCGGGCCTGCGCGGGCCCCTGATCCTCGGTGCCCTGGGTCTCGCCGCGGGCGTGGCCGGGCTGGGTCTGGCGAGCAGTCTCGGGCCGGCCCTGATCGCGATCGCCATCGCCTCGGCGGGGAGCCTCCTGACCGAGGTCGTCAGCACGACGATCTTCCAGCGAATCATCCCCGATGCGATCCGCGGCCGCGCGCTGGGCACGATCGCCACGATCTCGACCCTCGCCTATGCCGCCGGCTCGCTCGTCCTCCCGGTCGCGGCCGGAACGATCGGGATCACGCCGGTCCTCATCGCCTCAGGGATCCTGGTCGCCATCGGCGCGACGCTGGCGGCCGTCCTCATCGGGGCCGGCGCGGGAGCCGGACCGTCGTCCGCGGTGACCGACGCAGCCGTCCGGGTGTCCCGGCTACCGGTCTTCGCCGGGGTGCCCGAAGCGAGGTTGGCGAGCGCGTTCTCGCGGGCCGAACAGATCGCGCTCCCGGCTGGAACCACGGTCATCCGCCAGGGCGATCCGGCCGACCGGTTCTACGTCATCCTCGATGGGACCTTCGCGGTCGACCGGGCCGAGACGCCGGGAGCGGCTCTGGTACGTCTCCGGACGATGGGCCCGGACGAGGTCTTCGGTGAGATCGGGCTGCTGAAGGGGAAGCCAAGGAGCGCCACCGTGACCGCGCTGACGGACGCCCGCTTGCTTGCCTTGGGGGCGTCGGACTTCCTCGAGCTCGTCGCGTCAGCGGCCGAGGTCGGACCGCGCCTCCTGTCCCTGCACCGTGGCGCGGCCTCGAGCTGAGCGTCGACGCTGTCGCCCATCGGACGCTCGGACCGTCGCACGGCCTGATGCGCTCGGCCGGGCGACGGGTGTACGGTTGGCCGGCGGGGCGGATCCGACCGCAACCGATCCCGCATTCGGTCGACCGAGGCCGCGCGGCCGGCAGGAGGCTTACATGACTGACCAGGGCGAGATCAAGAAGACCGACGCGCCTCAGCCCGAGATCGAGGACGAGGACGTCGAAGGGCACAGCATGGCCAGGCAGGCCGATGGCGGACCGGACGACTTTCTGCGGACGCGCATCGCGCAGCCCCGGATCGATGGCGACGACGAGGATGTTGAGGGCCACTTCGGGCACCTCAGGAGCCCGAGCAGCCGGGGGGAGTGAACCCGGTAACCGTATTCGCGCTCAGCCGGCCGGCCGAGCGCCGTTGGAGACCGCCGCCAGGATCGCCTTGACCTCGAAAGGCGTGGCGCTGGGGTGCTTCGCCCGGATGAGCGCGGCCAGCCCGGCGACATGCGGGGCGGCAAAGCTGTTGCCCGTCGCGATCATCCGGCCGCCATCCTTCCAGGCCACGTCGACGTCGACTCCATAGGCCCCGAACTCGACCGGCGGTAGCGGGTTGTAGAACCACGTCCAGCGGTCCGCGACGTCGTGGGCGGCGACGGACACGACCGATGCGAACAACGACGGGTAGCTCGGTCCCGGGACATTGTTCGCCGCGCTGACCAACAGCACGTTGGAGAAGTAGGCATCGTCGACGATCTCATGGAAGACCCCGAACAGGGCGTCGCTCTTCGACGAGAGGCTGAGGTTGATGACCGAGGCACCCTGGGCGATCGCCCATTCGAGACCCGCTGCGAAGATCGTGCCCTTGCCCCGGTTGTCCGGACCGAGGACCCGGACCGAGATGAGGTCGGCCCCGGGGGCCAGGCCGTGGATGATCCCGGCGCAGGCGGTCCCGTGGCCGACGACGTCGATCGCCTCCGGATCGTCGAGGACGACCGGTTCCTCGTCACCCGGCTCCACCCGCACACTCCGAATGAGCTTGCCGCCGACGGCCGGATGATCCCGCTCGACGCCGGAATCGACGATGGCCACCGTTACGCCCGTCCCATCCACCCCGCCGAACGCCATCTCGCGATCCATCCCCAGGATGGGACCCAGCCGATCCAGGCCACTCCGTCGCTCCCCGACGAAGGGTTCGCTCCAGGCGGGCAGATAGGGGTCGGTCAACGGTCGGCGTCGCTCTCTGCTGAGCCGCCGCCGGGCGAGCGTCCGCCCGGGCGCGCGACGGCGCTCGAGCCCGACCGGCCGCGTCGCCGCGTCCGCGCGTCACGTTCGGCCTGGCGGGCCAGGGCGTCGAGCAGGTCGGATACGAGCTCGAGGCGATCGGGATCGATCCTCCGGATCCGGGCGATCTGCTCGACGAGTGCCCACAGCCGGGAGTCGTCGTCACCGCCGATCCGCGCCGTGGCAGCCTGGACGATCTCCTCGATGGCGGCATCGGAGGCACCACCGGACGAGGCCGCCAGGTCGCGCAGGGTCGCCCGGAGGAGCGATGCCAGGTCGCGCTCGACCCGGCTGGCGCTGATCGCCACGGCGGCCTGGCGGGCGAATACCGCGGCCAGCTCGATGTCGCGCAAGGAGAACGTCGCCTGGCTGCGCTTGTCGAGCACCTCGAGAACGCCGATCGTCCCGTGGTCGTCGACCAGGGGCACGGCCACGATCGAGCGGGGCAGATAGGCCGTCTGCTCCGCCACGGTCCGGCCGAAGCGTGGATCGCTGGCGACATCCGACAGCGCAAGCGCCTGGCCAGACGTGAAGACGTAGCCGGCGATGCCCTGATCGGGTCGAATGGCCACGCCGATCACGCCCTGGCCCTGCTCGCCGGCGGCGACCTCGAAGACGAGCCGGTCGGTGGCCTGGTCGTAGAGGGCGATCGAGGCGGCCTCGGCCTCGAACAGGGCTACCGTGGCCTCGACCACAGAGCGGAGGACCGCCCGGGCCGATTCGGTCTCGAGCCGACGCGCGACCTCGCCGCGCAGGGCGATCCGTCCGAGGACCTCGAGCGCCTCCGGCCCGATCGCCGGGCGCGGCTCGTCAGCCATGGGCGGTCACCGCTCGGCGGCGCGGGCGAGGCGGTCCAGATCCGGGATGATCAGGGTGTCGCGTTCCAACCGCACGAGATCCTGGGCGGTCATGTCGGCGAGCAGCCGGTTCACGGTCTGACGGGTGCCGCCGATCATCGCGGCGAGGTCGCTCTGGGTGAACGGCCAGTCGAGCCGGATGTCGGTCGTGGCATCGGGCTGACTCTCCCGGGCGAGTCGGACGATCCGGCTGGCGAGGCGACCGGGCAGGTCCAGGAAGTGGAGCTCTTCGACGTGGCCAGTCAGGCGGCGCAGCTCCATGACCAGCCCGGAGAAGAGCGCCCGGCGAAGCTGCGGCTCGGTCTCCACGAGGTCCTCGAACCGATCGCGCCGCAGGACCAGGCCCTCGGTGGGCTCGATCGCCACGGCCGTCGCGGAATGCGGGGCTCCGTCGAGCAGCGCGAGCTCGCCGAAGAAGTCGCCGCGTGACAGGGTGGCGATGATCGCGCCTTCCTGTCCTTCGGGGGACGGCAGCACGATCTTGACCGAGCCGGATTCGATGATGTACAGCGAATCGCCCGGATCGCCCTGGTGGAAGATCGTTTCGTTCTTACGGTAGCGACGGATCCGCAGCGTAGCCGCGCACAAGGCCAGGATCTCGTCGTCGACCTTGGCGAACAGCGCGCAGCGACGCAGCGCCTCGATCGCGAAGCTCGACTCGGTCATCGTCCCTCCCGCCACCTTGGCCGGTCCGTCCGGATGGAACATCCTAGCGGCCGTCCGGTAGGCGGTCGAGCGCAGAATCGGCGAAGCGGCGCTGGAGGGCGCCGCTTCCGCTCGAGCCGGGTCCGGGCTGGGACGCGCCGTCGGCGCCCCAGAGACGGTCACTTCTTGTGGGGACGGCTCGCTTCCGACCGCGCCTCATGGGCGCGGAGGTTGCGTTGGATGTCCTGCTCGCGGGCTCGGGCCAGCTGCTGATTGAGCAGCGGGTTGCCCATCATGTGGCCTTCGGCGTCGTCATCGTCGTCGCCGGTGGCACGCGTTCGGCCGCCATGACCTTCGACATCGTCGTCGCC
>JBDTQW010000126.1:0-6490 GCA_039931975.1 Chloroflexota bacterium
ACGGCAAGAAGCACGTCCCGGTCTACGTGACCGAGAACATGGTCGGCCATCGGCTCGGCGAGTTCTCCCCCACCCGCAACTATCGCGGCCACGGGAAGCACACCGACCGATCGACGGCCCTCAAGTAGGAGCAGGCCCGAACGTGCGCGTTTCCGCAACCGCCAAGTACCTGCGTGGATCGACCCGCAAGGCCCGACTGGTCGCCCTGGCGATCCGGGGCAAGCGAGTCGAGGAGGCGGCCGCCCTGTTGCGGTTCATGCCCCAGCACGCCGCCCGCGACATCGCCCTCGTCCTGAAGAGCGCGACCGCGAACGCCGAGAACAACCACAACCTGTCGGCCGAAGACCTCGTCATCGTCGATGCCCACGCCGAACAGGGTCCGACCATCAAGCGGTATCGGCCGCGCGCGCAGGGCCGCGCGTTCCCGATCCACAAGCCGATGACCCATATCACGATCGTGGTCGAGGACCGGGAGGCCTAGCACATGGGACACAAGGTCCACCCGTACGGCTTCCGGCTCGGTGTGTCGCGCACCTGGACCGCCAAGTGGTACGCGGACAAGGAGTACACCACCCTTCTGCGGGAGGACATCGGGATCCGCCAGCTCGTGGAGCGGCGGCTGGCCAACGCCAGCGTCAGCCAGGTCGAGATCGAGCGGGGCATCAACCACGTCACGGTCACGGTCCACACGGCCAAGCCCGGGATCGTCATCGGCAAGGGCGGCCAGAACGTCGAGATCCTGCGCCAGCAGATCGGAGCGCTGACCAAGCGCAAGGTCAAGCTGGAGATCAAGGAGATCCGCCAGCCCGAGCTCGACGGCTATCTCGTGGCTATGAACATCGCCCAGCAGCTGTCGCGCCGGATCGCCTTCCGCAAGGCCATGAAGCAGGGCATCCAGCGGACGATGAAGGCCGGTGCCAAGGGCGTGAAGATCCAGGTGTCGGGGCGCCTCGGCGGCTCCGAGATGGCCCGCCGCGAGTGGGACAAGGAAGGCCGCATTCCGCTGGGCACGCTGCGCGCCGACATCAGCTACGGCCAGGTCCACGCTCACACGACCTACGGCCGGATCGGGGTCAAGGTCTGGATCTACCGGGGCGACATCATCCCCGAGCGAACGCCGGCGCGCGACGTGGTCGCGGCCCAGGCGGCCGCCGCTGCGGCAGGGGTGGTCTAGCCATGCTTATGCCGAAGCGGGTCAAGCACCGCAAGGTCATGCGCGGACGGATGTCCGGCAAGGCCAAGGGCGGTCATACCGTGGCGTTCGGCGATTACGGGCTGGCGACCATGGAGCCGGCCTGGATCACCAGCCGCCAGATCGAGGCCGCCCGCCGGGCGATGACCCGCTCGGTCAAGCGTGGCGGCAAGATCTGGATCCGGATCTTCCCCGACAAGCCTGCGACCAAGAAGCCGGCCGAGACCAGGATGGGCTCGGGCAAGGGCGCCCCCGACCACTGGGTCGCGGTGGTCAAGCCCGGCCGGATCATGTTCGAGATGGCCGGGATCGCGCACGAAGAGGCGATCGAAGCGATGCGCCTGGCCAGCCACAAGCTGCCCGTGAACACCCGGGTGGTCACGCGCGAGACGACGGTCAAGGAGGCGTAGGCAGATGGACATCGACAAGGTCCGGGCACTGACCGATGCCGAGCTCGAGGAGGCCCTGCGCCAGGCGAAGCAGGACCTCTGGGGAGCGCGCTTCGCGCTGTCCACCCGTCAGCTCAAGGACTACAGCACCATTCCCCAGACGCGACGATCGATCGCGCGGATCCTGACCGTCCAGCACGAGCGCAAGCTCGGCCGGACCGCTTGACGGAGATCGCGTGATGACAGGAGCAACCGTGGACGGCAAGCGGAAGACCAAGGTCGGCCGCGTGGTCAGCGACAAGATGGACAAGACGATCGTCGTGTCCGTCGAGCGCCTGACCCGCCACCGACTGTACAAGCGGGTGATCCGCTTGAGCACCAAGTTCAAGGCCCACGACGAGCTCAACGACGCTCGCGTCGGGGACACCGTTCTGATCGAGGAGTCGCGCCCGCTGTCGGCCACCAAGCGCTGGCGGCTGCTGGAGGTCTTGGCCCGGGCCGGCGAGCACACGCCCGTCAGCGAGATCGTGTCCGAGGAGGCCGAGACCTCCGAGGCGATCCACGGCTCGGCTCACCCAGGTCGTCATCGCGCCGATGATTCGGCCGAGGCGGCCGAGCCCGCCGACGCAAGCGACGCGGGCGACACGAGTGAAGCGTCAGAGAAGTCGACCGAGCCGGCGGAGGCCGGGGCGTGATCCAGGAGTCCACTCGTCTGAAGGTCGCCGACAACACCGGCGCCCGGACGATCGAATGCATCCGGGTGATGGGTCGCTCGCAGAAGCGGACGGCCGGGATCGGCGACGTCATCGTCGCCAGCGTCAAGCAGGCGATCCCCAACGCCGCCGTCAAGAAGGGCGACGTGGTCCGCGCGGTCATCGTCCGCACGGCCAAGGAGTACGGGCGTCCGGACGGCAGCTACATCCGGTTCGACGAGAACGCGGCGGTCCTGATCAACAACCAGGGCAATCCCCGCGGGACCCGGATCTTCGGGCCGGTCGCCCGCGAGCTGCGCGACCGGAACTACATGAAGATCGTGTCACTCGCTCCGGAGGTGCTCTGAGATGACGCAGCTCCAACGACGGCAGGCCACCAAGGTGCCCGAGATCCGCAAGGGCGACACGGTCGTCATCCTGTCCGGCAAGGACGCCGGCAAGCGTGGCGTCGTCGACCGCATCCTGCGCGACCCGCGCGGGATGGCCAAGATCAAGTCGCGCGGCGGGGGAGCCTGGAAGCACACCAGCCCGCTGTCCGAGGTCGCGGTGGTCGTCGAGGGCGTCAACATCGCCAAGCGCCATACCAAGCCGCGGACCACGAGCTCCAGCACCGACCGGATGCCCAAGGTCCAGCAGGGCGGGATCCTTGAGATCCCCCAGCCGATGCCGGCCAGCAAGGTCATGGTCGTGTGCACCAGCTGTGACCGGCCGACCAGGGTCAAGCACCAAGTCCTCGAGAACGGTCAGCGTGTCCGCATCTGCGGCCACTGCGGCGAGCGCCTGGAGGTGAAGGTCTGATGGCCAACCGCCTCCACGAGCGCTATCGGACCGACGTCGCACCCGCGCTCATCAAGCAGTTCGAGTACGGCAACCCGATGCAGGTCCCGCGGATCCACAAGATCGTCGTGAACATCGGGCTGGGCGAGGCGTTGACCAACGCCAAGGCCATCGACGCGGCGGTCGGCGATCTCTCGATGATCACTGGCCAGAAGCCGATCGTCACCCGCGCTAAGCGGTCGATCGCCCAGTTTCGACTGCGCACCGGCAACCCGATCGGGGCCAAGGTCACGCTCCGTGGCGACCGGATGTGGGACTTCTTCGATCGGCTGACGTCGCTTGCCCTGCCTCGCATCCGCGACTTCCGGGGGATCCCCTCCCGCTCGTTCGACGGTCGGGGCAACTACTCGCTCGGCTTCCGGGAGCAGCTCGCCTTCCCGGAGATCGACTACGACAAGGTGGACCGTCTCCGCGGGCTGGAGATCAGCATCGTGACGACGGCGAAGACCGACGAGGAGTCGAAGCGTCTGCTCGAACTCCTCGGCATGCCCTTCGCCGGCTAGGCGCGGGGAGGAGTCAAATGGCCAAGAAGTCCATGATCGCCAAGGCGAAGCGAACGCCCAAGCACCCGGTCCAGGGGTATCACCGCTGCTTCGTATGCGGCCGGCCCCGGGCCTTCATGCGCCGATTCAGCCTGTGCCGGATCTGCTTCCGGGAGCGCGCCCTGCTGGGCGAGCTGCCGGGCGTGACGAAGTCGAGCTGGTAGGGCCGATATGAACATCTCCGATCCGATCGCCGACATGCTGACCCGGATCCGCAACGCGTCGCGCGCCCATCACGCCGAGGTGGTCGTCCCCGCCTCGCGGACCAAGCGCGAGATCGCCCGGATCCTCAAGGACGAGGGCTTCATCGCCGACGTCCGCGAGGACAAGGACGGCACGCTGGTGATCCTCCACCTCGAGCTCAAGTACGTCGACGGCAAGGTGCCGGTCGTGTCCGGGCTCAAGCGGATCAGCAAGCCCGGGCTGCGCGTCTACGCGCGCAAGACCGACATCCCGCGGGTGCTCGGCGGTCTGGGCATCGTCATCGTCAGCACCAGCCAGGGGATCATGACCGGCGCACAGGCCAAGCGGGCCCAGCTCGGCGGCGAAGTCCTCGCCTACGTCTGGTAGGGAGGACAACATGTCGCGAATCGGCCGTTTGCCGATCACCGTCCCGGCCGGCGTCGAGGTGACCCTCGATGGGCGGGCGATCACGGTCAAGGGGCCCAAGGGCACCCTGGCCCGCAGCCTCCATCCGGACATGAAGGTCGTCCGGGAGGCGGACCGCCTGCTCGTCCGCCGTCCCACCGATGCCAAGATGCACAGACAGCTCCACGGCCTCACCCGGACCCTCGTGGCCAACATGGTCGAGGGGGTCACCAACGGCTACCGCAAGGGCATCGAGATCACCGGCGTCGGTTACCGCGCCACCAAGGTCGGCGAGAAGCTCCAGTTGAACCTGGGCTACAGCCATCCGATCGAGATCGCTCCGCCCGAGGGGATCACCTTCGAGCTCGAGAACCCGACCCGCCTGGCGGTCGTCGGGATCGACAAGGAGCTCGTCGGGGAGATCGCCGCCAAGGTCCGCTCGACGCGCAAGCCCGAGCCGTACAAGGGCAAGGGCGTCCGCTACGCGGGCGAAGTCATCCGCCGCAAGGCCGGCAAGGCCGGCAAGATCGGCGGCAAGAAGTAGTCATGACGAAGGAACACGACCGATGACGCAGGTCGCCAGCCGCGGCGCCGCGCGCCAGAAGCGCCACGAGCGGATCCGACTCCGAATGGACGGGTCTGTCGGCCGGCCGCGCCTGGCGGTGTTCCGCAGCCTCAACCACATCTATGCCCAGGTCATCGACGACGCGTCCGGGAAGACGCTCGCCGCCGCCTCGACCGTCGAGAAGGAGTTCAAGAGCTCCAAGTCGACCAAGTCCGAGGAGGCCAAGCTGGTCGGTCGCCTGGTTGCCGAGCGTGCCCGCTCAGCCGGCGTCGAGCGCGTCGTCTTCGATCGGGCCGGGTTCCGGTATCACGGACGGGTCAAGTCGCTTGCCGACGCCGCCCGCGAGGCCGGACTCGACTTCTGATCTGAAGGGAGCAGCCCAGTGGCCAGGATCGATTCGAACAAGCTGACGCTCGAAGAGCGCGTCGTCCAGATCAACCGCGTCGCCAAGGTCGTCAAGGGCGGCCGGCGGTTCAGCTTCAGCGCGGTCGTCGTCGTCGGCGACGGCAACGGCCACGTGGGCGTCGGGCTGGGCAAGGCGGGCGAGGTCCCGGAATCGATCCGGAAGGGCGTCGAGGACGCCAAGAAGAACATCATCCGCGTGCCCATGGTCGGGACGACCATCCCCCACGAGGTCCGGACCGAGTACGCCGCTGCCCGGGTCATGCTCAAGCCGGCGTCGCAGGGTACCGGGGTCATCGCCGGCGGCGCCGTGCGGGCGGTGGTCGAGGCGGCCGGCATCCACGACATCCTGGCCAAGGTCCACGGCTCGACCAACCCGGTCAACGTGACCCGGGCCACGATCGAGGCGCTCGGATCGCTCCGCTCCGCCGAGGAGGTCTCGGCCCGACGCGGGGTCAAGGTCCGCCTGTTCATCGCCGGCCAGCCGGCCATGGAGGGTGGCGATGCCCGCTAAGCTCCGCGTGACCCAGATCAGGAGCACCATCAGCCACATCGCCCGCAACCGGGCGACCATCCGGGCGCTCGGCCTGCACCGCATCGGCGACACCGTCGAGGTCGCCGACAACCCCGCCACGCGGGGCATGGTCCGCCAGGTCCGCTTCCTCGTCAGCGTCGAGGAGATCCCCGGGACAGACGCCCCCGAGGAGAAACCATGAAGCTCCACGACCTCCGACCGGCCGACGGCTCGCGGACACCGCGCACCCGGGTCGGCCGCGGCATCGCGGCGGGCAAGGGCAAGACCGCCGGCCGCGGCACGAAAGGCCAGAAGGCCCGTGCCGGCGGCTCCATCCCGCCCTGGTTCGAGGGTGGTCAGACCCCGCTCCACATGCGCATCCCGAAGCTGCGCGGCTTCAAGAACCGATTCAAGGTCGAGTACGAGGTCGTCAACATCGGACGGATCGGTGAGGCCGCCACGCTTGGAGCGTTCGACGCCGAACACGCGCCGAGCGGCGGCAAGGCGGCCAAGGCTGCCCCGCCGACGGTGAACCAGGAGATCCTCCGCGCCGTTGGCCTCGTGCGCCGGCTGGACCGGCCGATGAAGATCCTCGGAAACGGCGACATCGACGTGGCCTTGTTCGTCGTCGCCGATTCGTTCAGCAAGAGCGCCCGCGCCAAGATCGAGACCGCCGGCGGATCGGTCCAGGTGCTCGAGATCCCCAAGGAGCCCCTCGCCGCGCTGGGCGTGGAACCGGTCGCCGCGC
>JBDTQW010000127.1:0-6415 GCA_039931975.1 Chloroflexota bacterium
GCGCGCGATGAGCGAGCAGACGGTTGCCGCGGTCAGGATCGACGGCCTCCACAAGTCGTTCGGGGCGTTGGAGGTGCTCAAGGGGATCGACCTCGAGGTCGGCCGCCATGAGGTCGTGTGCCTGATCGGTGCATCCGGCTCCGGCAAGTCGACTCTGCTTCGCTGCGTCAACCTGCTCGAGCCGATCGATGCCGGGCAGATCTTCGTGGGCGGCGAGGAGATCAGCGCCCCGGGGATCGACGTGAACCGCGTCCGGCGCAGGATCGGGATCGTCTTCCAGGCGTTCAACCTGTTCCCGCACATGAGCGTCCTGGACAACGTGACCCTGGCCCCGCGCCGGGTGCTCCGCATGTCGCCCGATGAGGCCACCGCCGAGGCGATGGCGCTGCTGCTGCGATTCGGGCTGGCCGACAAGCGGAGCGAGTTCCCCGACCGCCTGTCCGGCGGTCAGCAGCAACGGGTCGCGATCGTCCGGGCCCTGGCCATGAAGCCCGACCTGATGCTCCTCGACGAGATCACCAGCGCGCTCGATCCGGAGCTCGTGGCGGAGGTCCTCGGCGTCGTCCGCGAGCTGGCGCTGGGCGGGATGACGATGCTCATCGCCACCCATGAGATGGGCTTCGCCCGGGATATCGCAGACCGCGTCTGCTTCCTCGATGCCGGGCAGATCCTCGAGGAGGGGTCGCCCGACCAGATCTTTCGTCAGCCGGCCGAGCCGCGGACCCGCCAGTTCCTCGATCGAGTGATCGCCGCCGGCCGGATGTAGTCGGCGGTCAGCGGCTCGACGGGTGGACGGCCGCGGAGCCCTGGCGCGCATCGATCGAGCCGCGGCAGGCGTCGACGAAGACGGACCACAGCCGCGCAAACTGGTCCGGAGTCGACTCGACGCGCTCGGGGTGGCACTGGATCCCGAACAGGAACCGGCCGTCGGCCGCCTCGACGCCCTCGATCAGGTCCCCGGACGCACTTGACGCCCAGGCGTTGGCGATCAACCCGGGCGCGAGGTCGGCCGAGCGGACCGCCTGGTGGTGGTACGTATTCACCTCGGTCGCGCCGACCACCTTGGCCGGCGACAGGATCCGGGCCAGGCGACTGCCCGGGACCAGCCGCAGCGCGTGGGTTCTGGCCGGGCCGCGCCCATACGCCGGGCTGGCATGACCGGGGACGTCCTGCAGGAGGGTTCCGCCCGAGAACACGTTGATCGCCTGGAATCCGCGGCAGACGCCAAGGACCGGCACTGCTCCGGCACCGGCCGCCGACCAGGCCGCGGCCTCGAGGTCGTCGCGGTCCGGCTCGATGTCGACCGAACCGCGGTTCGGCTGGCCGTAGCGCGCGGGGTCCAGATCGGCGCCGCCCGATAGCAGCAGTCCGTCCATGATCGAGAAGGCCGCGGCCCGGGTGGCCTCGTCCGCGGTCGCATCGAGGGCGATCGGCTTACCGCCGTGCTGCTCGATCTGCTCGAGGTACAGCCGGTTCTTGCGTTCGGCTAGCTCCGGATCGGCCTGGCGCGCGGCGATCGCCAGGGTCACGACGATCCGCGGTGGATCCATCGCCGGAGCATACCCCGAGTCCCTCACAGGCCGAGCACCCGCCGGGTCAGGCCGTCGGCTCGGGCGTCGGCGACGGGATCCCCTGGTCGATCTTGACCCCGGGCGTGAGCGTCAGCTTCCACCCGACCACGATCCGATCGGGGTTGTACTTGGAGCTGTCCGGGTCGAGGCTCGGGTACGTCGCACGGTTCCAGTAGGCGATGCTCCGCCCGCTGGTGTTGTAGCGCTTGGCGATCGACAGCAGGCTGTCCCCGGGCCTGACCGTGTAGACCAGGGGGGTCGGCGAGGGTTGCGGGGTCGGGCTGGGCGTGGGCGTCGGCGAGGCGACGGCGGTCGGGCTGGGCGACGGGCCTGGCGTCACCGGCGCCAGGCTCGGCGGCTGGCGGGTCGGCAGGTCCCCCAGTCCGCAGCCTGCCGTCGCGATCACGAACAAGAAGCTCGCGACGACGAGGCCCGGCGGCAGCGCTGGGGAGCGGTTCATCTGCGCCAGTGTGACGCCCATGCGTCGGCCACGGTACAGGCTCTCAGTCGGGCAGGATCTCGAGCGACGGGGGATCGACCGGGGTCGGCTCCTGCAGAGCCACCTCCGCCGCCAGCTCGAGGCCCTCGGCGGCGGTCGCGACCCGGCCCACACCCGTCCGCTTGGCCACGTAGCAAGCTCGATCGGCGGCCAGCAGGATATCCTCGGCGACTTCTCCGTCGATCGGGAACGTGGCCACCCCGATCGACGCCGAGACCACCATGCCCGCGGCCTTCCAGGCGGGCTCCTCGCCGACCCGCCGCACGGCGTCCCGAGCACGTTCGGCGACCCGCAGCGCCCCCGCCGCATCGGTCCCGGGCAGGAGGAAGGTGAACTCGTCGCCGCCGTAGCGGAAGACCTGGTCGGAGTCGCGCCCGGCGTGGAGGAGCGAATCGGCGATGGCCCGCAAGAGCCGGTCGCCGGCCTGGTGGCCGAGCTCGTTGTTGATCGTCCGGAAGTCGTCCAGGTCGAGCATGATCAGGCTGAACGGCGTCGCCTCGCGCACCCGCTGGACGAGGAACTCCTGGAACGTGGCGTGGTTGAGCAGCCCGGTCAGGCCGTCGGAGCGGGCCTTGATCTCGACCGCCCGGTGGATCTCGGCGTTGTGGAGGGCGATCGAGACCTGGGCGGCGAACAGCTTGACCAGCCCGAAGTCCTCCTCGTTGAAGCGGTCCTGGACGCCGAGCCGCTCGAGAGTGAGCACGCCGGCGACGCCCTCCCACCCGCGCAGCGGGACGACGATCAGGCTGCCGTCGACCGGGCCGGTGGAGTCGAACTGGAGGACGCGCGGATCGGCCAGCTCGTCGACCACGAGCTGCGGCTCGTTGTGCTGGAGCACCCATGTGGCCAGCCCGGTCTCGCCCGGCTCCCAGGGCTGGATGTAGTCGTCTGCGTTCACGCCGCGCGCGGTGAGCGGCGTGAGCACGTTCGCCCGCCGATCGTAGACCTCGATCGAGATATTGTCGTAGTGGACGAGGTTGCCCAGCCGATCGGTGATCTGGTCGAGCACCGCGTGCTGGTCCAGCGTGGTCAGGATCGATTCGGTGATCTGGAGGAGCTCGCTCTGGTTGCGCAACTGTCGCTCGAGGGCCGCGGTCCGCTCGCGCAGGAGCTCGGTCGAGTCGGCGTGAGCGAAGGCCTGCGCGGCGAGGCTGGCGTAGATCTCGAGCAGGCGCAGGTCGTCCTCGCTGAACTGGTCGAGCCCGAGTTTGGACAGCACGAGCACCCCCAGCACGCTGTCGTCAAAGGACATCGGCGCGAGGAGCATCGACTCGTCCATGTCGTCCTCGGTGCCCGGGATCGTCTCGGCCCGCGGATCGCGGGCCGCATCGGGCAGGATCTGTGCGACACCCCTGGCCGCGACCCAGCCGGTGATCCCATCACCGACGCGGATGAGGAGCTGCTCGGGCGTCTCGCCGACGTACTCACCGACCTGTCCGCTGAAGGCGACCGGGACGAGGTCGTCCCCGACCACCCGGTAGACTCGCACGTTGTGGTAGTCGATGAGCTCCCCAAGCTCGTTTGCGATCGCCATTCCGATCTCGCGTCCGCTGGTCAGCCGGCTGAGGCGACTGCCGAGCTGGTGGATCGACTGGAGCTGGGCAGCCCAGCGGACCATGCGATCCATGTCTTCGGTCGCGGCCGGCCCGACGACCTCCAGGCGCCGCGCCGGCTCGCGCCGCCGCATGCCGCCCGCCGCCCGTGCCCGCCCGCCGCGTGCGCCGGCGAGTCCGCCCTTTCTGCGTCGCTCATCGGCCGGTCCGGGCGACTCGACGATGCGCAACCGTCCGATCGGCGTCCCCTCAGCGTCGTCCAGGAAGCGCTCCAGATCACCCAGGCGGTAGCGTCGGTCGCCGCGCGGGTTGATCCGGTAGTAGCGCAAGCGGCCTTGATCGCTCCACGCCCGGACCGTGTTGGGATGGACGCCGAGCATGCGGGCCGCCTTGGTCACGGACAGAGTCGCATCCGCAGGCCGTTCGATGAGCACGGTGGGCATGTCTTCATGAGGAAATGTGAACAGGCGGAGCCAGACTAGAAAACTTCACAGTTCTTCTCTATAGGACGAACGTACGCGTCCGCTGGCGGCACCAACGGCTCAGCCTCGGTCGGACCGCTCCGATGCCCGCCGCGCCGTCGCGCGCACGTAGATCAGGCTTGCCACCACGCTGATCGTCGCGATGGCGAAAACGATCCCGATGGCCATCAGCGGGGATCCCACCAGCCCGGGTCCTTCGCCGACGCTTCGTGTATCGCCACCCGTCCCGGCGGTGGGAGTGGGCGAGGCGGCCAGGACCGCTCCCGGCGCAACCAGCCCGGCGACGGCCGCGACGACCGCCCAGGCCAGCCCCACCGCGACCAGCCCGGAGCCCGCCGCGAGGAGGGCGAGCGCCGCCAGTGGCCGGCCGCGCCGACCGCCGGCGAGGAGCTGCATCGCCTCGATCGGGTCGAGGGTGGACAGGATCAGCGGCCGGCCGAGCCCGGCGGTCAGGACGGTCGTGCCGCCGGGTCGGCGCTCCGGGACCCCCAGGACGGTGGCGTGCTCGACCGCGGAGACCTGCTCGACCCGATAGCGCAACGGGGTCGTCGAGGGCAGGTCACTGGGTACCCGGTCGGGTGCATCGGCCACCGTCCCGACCGACTCACGGGGCAGCACGACCAGTCCGTCGCCCAGCCGGGCGCCGTCGACGCCCAGGGCGGCCAGCCCCTCGCGGACCTCGAACGGGACGACCTGGACCTCCTCGTCGATGACGGCCCAACGGCCGGCCCGCTTGGCCTCGAGCCGGCGGCGCCGATAGACCAGGGGCCGTTCGTGCTCGTCGGGGAAGTCCTCGGCGCTGTCGAGGCGACCGTCGACCCGGACGTAGCGGCGGGTCTCCGCGGCCGCCAGCGTCTCGGCCTCCTCCATCGTCACCCGAGGCGTGCTGGCCAGCAGCCGACCGACCCGGTAGCCGGGCCCAAATGAGCGCAGGACGAGGGCTCCGCCGCCGAGGGCGACCAGGCCGGCCACGACGACGATCAGGGGTCCCACGAGCCCGGATGATAGCTGCGGGGACATGAAAGGGCCCGGAGGAACCTACCCGGCGCGTGGGCGTTGATGCGATCTCCGCCGTTAGCGCTGTTCGGCCCCTCCGGGCTGACTTCTACGCTAGGGCTTCGGCCCGTTCGGGTCAACGGGCCTCGTCCACGGGATCGCCGGGCCAATCCGCTGTTGTCCACTGCTCGTCCACACACGGGGTGGCCGAATGACTCGCCGGGTCTCGCCGGGTCGATGCTCAGCCCGGTGCCGGCCGTCCGGTCCGTGGGTCGAGGGCGATCAGCTGGCCGCCGTAGCTGGTCAGGACGAGTCGGCCCCCGACGAGCTCCGCGTCGGTGACGACGTCCGAGTGAGCCACCCGCCAAACCACGTCGCCGTCCGCGCCGATCGCGAAGGTCTCGACCTCGGCCTGGACGATGACATGGGGCAGCCGCGATGAACCAAGGACGACCGTCACCGGCGAGCCCGACCGATGGCTCCAGCGCAGCTCGCCGGTCCGTGCGTCGAAGGCATAGGTCATGAACCCGTATCTCACGACCAGCAAGCTCTCGGTGTCCCAGAGCAGGGCGGCCGGATCGTCGAACAGCGGCGAGGCGAGTCGGGCGGTCCACGGTCCGGCCGGGGTCTCGACGCGAAGCTCGGCCCGGCACAACCGGTCGGGACCCTCCGAGACAATCGATCCGTGATCGGTCAGTGGCCCCCCGCTCTCCGACAGCGCGAACACAGCGCGGCCCTGGCCGCTGCCGGCCCAGCGAAAGCGGACGTGCAGGCCGCCCGGATAATCGACGGCCGCGCTGCGCGGCTCGGCGGTCATCCCGGCGACGAGGATGGCGACTCCACGCTGGCCGGTCCACCTGGCTCACGCTCCTCGGTGATCGGGGCGACGACCGCGTTGGCCAGGGTGCGCAGGGTCGCCGGCGCGACCGGGAAGACCGCCGTCGGGGTCCCTGCCGCAGCCCACACCAGCGGATATCGGCCGAGGTCCGGGTCCATCACCACCCGGACCGGCCGAGGATGACCGATCGGCGGGATCCCGCCGATGGAGTAGCCGGTCAGCTCGTTGGCCTCGCGGGCCGTGGCCCGGCGGATGTCCTTCTCGCCGGTGACCGCGGCGAGGCGGGCGAGGTCCACCCGGTTCGGCCCAGAGACCAGGCACAGGATCGGCTCGAGCGCGCCGTCGTCAGAGGGCGCTGCGAAGACCAGCGACTTGACGATCTGTCCGAGCTCCGCGCCGACGGCCGCGGCCGCTTCCTCGGCGGTGTGGGTCGACTCGGCGAAGACCCTGATCTCGAGGGTCACCCCCTTGCGCGC
>JBDTQW010000128.1:0-6009 GCA_039931975.1 Chloroflexota bacterium
CCGCTGTTGAGCTCGTGGCTCGCGGCGATCCGGTCCCGCGACGGCGAGACCGGGGACCCGTACTGGCTCTACGCCCTGAGCAATGCCGGCTCGCTCCTCGCGCTCCTCGCCTATCCCTTCCTCATCGAGCCGGCCCTCGGATTGGCCACGCAGCGCGGCCTGTGGGCCGCCGGGGTCGTGCTGCTCGTGGGTTGCCTGGCGGCTTGCGCGGCGCTGATCCTGCGGAGCGTGGGTCCGGCCGATACCGCGCCGGCCGGCGCCACGCAGGCCCACCCAGAGATCGCGGCCGCCGTCGCGCCCACCGCCGTCGCGCCGACCGCCCCCGCGCCGGCACAAACGGTCGTCTCTGCCACCGACCGGATCGACTGGACCCGCCGCGCCCGCTGGCTGCTCCTCGCGGCGGTCCCATCCGGCCTCCTCTCGGCGGTCACCAACTTCATCACCACGGACCTGATCTCGGCGCCCCTCCTGTGGGTCGTGCCCCTGGCGATCTACCTCCTCACCTTCGTGGTGGCGTTCTCGGCCCGCGGCCGGCGGATCCTGCCCGGGGCCGAGTGGCTGGCGCCGGCAGCGGTGACCCTCCTGTGGGTCCCGTTCGGATCTGCGGCGGGCTGGCCGGTCGGGCCGTTGCTCCTGCTCGAATTCGCCGGGCTGGCGGTCGTGGCCACGTGTCTCCACGGCCGACTGGCTGCCGATCGCCCGTCGCCGGCCCACCTGACCGAGTTCTACCTCGTCCTTTCGGCCGGTGGCGTCCTCGCCAGCTCGATGGTCGCAGTCGTCGCGCCGATCCTGTTCAAGGGCGTCTGGGAGTACCCCCTGCTCCTGGTGATGGCGCTCGGGGCCCTTGCCCTCGGCCGGCCCGGGACTGGCCCTGCCACGGCCCCGACCACCTCGTCCGCGACTGCCTCTACAACCACGGGCAAGCGGCCCCGGTTCGACCTGTCGCCCTTCTTTGCCGGCGCTCCGCGACGGGTGGCGCCGTATGCGTTCGCCGCCGCGGGACTCGTGCTTGCCCTGGCGGTCAGCGGCTCGATCGGACTGGAGGCCGGCGTGCGCTGGCTCCTGGTCGGCGGGGCGATCCTCCTCGTTGGCGCTCAGCCGCGCTTCCTGTTCGTGTCCACCGCGCTCGTCCTGGCCCTTGCGGTCTTCGTCCTGTCGCCCGCGGCGATCTTCCAGGACCGCAGCTTCTTCGGGGTCACCGCGGTCCTGCGGCCGCCGGGGTCCCCGATCACGGTGCTGATGAACGGCACCACGGTCCACGGGCTGCAGTCGACCGACCCAGCCCTCCGCCGCGTCCCGGGCTCGTACTACAGCGCCTCGGGTCCGCTGGGCGACGTCTTCAGCGTCGTGCGGGACCGCCTATCCACCGGCGTCGCGCCCGAGCCGGCGCCTGGCACGGGGCGGTCGATCGGGGTGGTCGGGCTCG
Source organism: Chloroflexota bacterium (assembly GCA_039931975.1). GTDB lineage: Bacteria > Chloroflexota > Limnocylindria > Limnocylindrales > CSP1-4 > Chersky-267. The sequence continues at coordinate 1,427 of JBDTQW010000128.1, forward strand.
GGTCCGGCACGTTGGCCGCCTGGACCCGCTCGGCCGACCGCCTGACCTTCTACGAGATCGACCCGCTCGTGATCCGGGTGGCCCAGGACCCGGCCTACTTCACCTGGCTCGCGGATGCGCCCACCCGCCCGGCCATCGTCCTCGGTGACGCCCGACTGTCACTGGCGCCGGTGGCGTCGGGCACCTACGACCTGCTCGTGCTCGACGCGTTCTCGTCGGATGCGATCCCGGCCCACCTGCTGACGGTCGAGGCGCTCGCCGACGACGCCCGGGTCCTCCGTCCGGGTGGCGTCCTTGCCATCCACGTCTCGAACCGCTACTACGATCTCGCGCCGGCTGTGGCCAGCGCCGCCAGGCGGGCCGGCCTGACGGTCCTCCAGCGGATCTATGACCCGACCGAGGCCGAGGTCGAGCGCGGCGCCGCGCTCACCCACTGGCTCATCGCGACGAGCGTGCCGGCTGACGTCCCTGGGCTCATCGCCGCGGGCTGGGAACCGGTCCGAGAGGGTGTCGCGCCGATGACGGACGATCATCCCGACCTCCTCCGGCTCCTGCGGGTCGGTCTCTGGTAGGCCGCGCTCGAGCGCCTGTCGACCCGAGCGGCTTCGGGATTAGGGCCGCTCGATCCTGAGGTCGTCCACGGCAGCCTCGATCCGGCTGTCGCCGGCCCCGTCGGCCGCGCCGATCACGATCCGGACCGTCTGGCCGGCCCAAGGCGCCATCGCGACCCGCACCCCGACCCACTTCGCGTCGTCGTCGACCGCCCGGCCGAGCTCCTGCTTGACCAGCGTCCGCGTCCCGTCCTGGGCCTCGACCCAGACCCGGAACCAGTCCGCGGCCGTGGAAGTCGAGCGGTGTGCGAAGTAGTACGAGAAGGCCAGGGGGCCGACCGTGGCGGGCAGGCTTACCGGGGCGGATCGGATGGTGGTCGTGCCACGGTCGACGTCGTTCGCGTCCGTGCCTCTGGCTCCGGCCAGGCCGGTCACCAGCGCGTATCGACCCGACATCGTGGTCCCGAGCTGCTTCGGGCCGAACGCCGAAACGGCCGCGGGGTCGCCGATCTGCCACAGGCCATCGGTGGCCGTGTCGGTCCCATCCGCGTCGCGCGTCCAACCCCGGTTGATCTCGAAGTCGTCGTACAGCGGCCCGCACAGGGCCTTCGACTTGTAGATCGGGGAGTACGGGCAGTCGGCCTTGTCGATCATGTATAGCAACGCGGACCGGTTGCGTGCGACGGCCGCGGCGATCTTCTCGTCGGCCGGGTAGAAGTCCGAGGTCCGGTAGTGCTCGGTCGGGTAGAGCTCCCAGGTGAACGAGAAGATCCGGTAGCGGCCGTACATCCAGTCGATCTGGTCACCGTCGGTGATGTACAGGCCGCTCGACTGCATGGGCTTGTAGCCGTTGCGCTGGGCCGTCCGCTTGCCGAGCGCGACGAAGGCAGCGTGGTCGACCCGGGTCATGTCCCGCGGGATGTCCGTCCGGGTGTGGCCGTACGGCCACAGCACGAGCTGGCCGTTGGAGTGTAGCGTGACGTGGGTCCGGATCTGCTGCCGACCGTCGATCACCCGGCTCTTGACGAAGTCGCGCATTGCCTGCGTCTCGGGCGCGGAGAACGGCCGTCGCCCGCGGTAGGTCAGCGATCCCGGTGACTTTGAAGAGCCGCGGCAGCAGCCCCAGCGGTAGTCGTAGTTCCGATTGAGGTCGGTGCCGATTGTCGGGCCCGCGTTCGGCTGGCGGTTCTTGCGCCACGCCCGGTAGGGGTTGCCGGTCAGGTCGTACTGCATGCCATCGGGATTGAGGGCGAAGACGATGTAGATCTCGCGGCTGTCGACCAGGCGCTTGACGGTCGCATCGCCGGCGTAGCCCTGGGTGAGGACCTTGAGCAGGTACAGCGCCTGCTCGGTCGTCAGATGCTCCCGGGCGTGGTGCAGCGCGTCGATGAGGACCTCGGGCTCCGGCTCGTCGGTGGCCACGTTGTCGGACACCTTGGCCGCCCAGATCTCGCGGCCGTTGTAGCTCTGGCCGATCGAGAAGACGTGAACGGTGTCGGGGAAGGTCGTTTCGGCGGCCTGGATCTCGGCGACCATCTCGGGATAGTTGTGGTAGCGCGAATCCCTGGCGGGGAAGTTCGGCTCGGCGGCGGCGGTGCTGGCCGGCAGGAGTCCGACGAGAAGGAGCCCGGCCAGGACGAGAGCGGCGGCGATCGACTTGCGCACGGACCTAGGGTGACGGTAACGGATGACTTGGCGCAACTGCCCGGATCGACCGGGCGACCCCGGACCAAGGGGCCACCGACCTGCCACACTCCTCCGATGGAACGACTCCGGTCCTGGCTCCGAGCCCGCCTGGCTGGCGACCGCACCTCGCATGACCAGCGATTCGCCCTGTTGGAGCACGAGATCCAGGCGATCAACAAGTTCCCGGATCAGAACCCCAACCCGGTGATGCGGCTCGACCGGGATGGGCACCTCCTTTACGCGAATCGGGCAAGCGGCGCGGTGATCGAGGCCCTTGGCGTCAGTGTTGGCGACGAGTTGGACGCTGGACGCTGGGCCGAGTTCGACTCGGCCGCCGCTGCCTCGCCGGCGCGGATCATCGAGCTCGAGTCGGGCGGACATACCTTCGCGCTGCTGCCGGTCCACGTCCCCGAGCTCGATGTGATCAACCTGTATGCCACGGACATCACCGCGGCGAAGGCGCTGAACAGGTTCCCGGACCGGAACCCGAACCCGGTGATGCGGGTGGCGCGAGACAGCCGGCTGATCTACGCCAACCCGGCCAGCGCTCCAATCTGTCGGGCCCTCGAGGCGACCGTTGGCGGTCTGCTGCCCGACGCATTCGCCGAGCGCGTCCTGGCGGCGGCCGAGACCGCCACTGGCGAGACGATCGAGATCCGGAGCGAAGGTCGGATCTTCGAGCTGCTCGTCGTATCGGTCTACGAGTTCGACGCGATCAACGTGTACGGCACAGACGTGACCGCCGCGCGCGAGGTCGCGTGGGCCAACGCCGACAACGAACGACTGCTGTTGAACATCCTGCCGGCCTCGATCGCCGATCGGCTGCGCCGTGGTGAGATGGTCATCGCCGATCGGTTCGATGAGGCGACCGTCCTGTTCGCCGACGTCGTCGGATTCACCCAGCTCTCGCTTGCGCTCAACCCGGTCGAGATCGTCGAGACGCTGAACTCCGTCTTCTCGGCCTTCGATCGGCTGGCTGAGCGGCACGGCCTCGAGAAGATCAAGACGATCGGTGACGCGTACATGGTGGTCGGCGGGCTGAGCGACGACCTCCCCGCCGAGCCGGGTCACGGTGCGCGCGGCGACCACGTCCGACGAGTCGCCGAGATGGGCCTCGAGATGCTCGAGGAGGCCGCCCGGCTGAACGCGGCGGCCACGCGACCGATGGAGTTCCGGATCGGGATGCATACCGGCCCGGCGGTCGCCGGCGTGATCGGGATCAAGAAGTTCATCTACGACGTGTGGGGCGACACGGTCAATACGGCCAGCCGGATGGAGTCGCACGGCGTTCCCGGGCGGGTCCAGGTCACCGAAGGGACCTACCTCCGGCTGCGCGACGACTTCGAGTTCGAGCCGCGAGGGCTCGTGGACGTCAAGGGCAAGGGGCCGATCCCGACGTACCTGCTGGTCGGACCGCACGCCGGAACGAGGGACGCGCACGACACTGAGCACGTGAAGCCCGTCGAGAGGCCGGACCGTCAGCCGGCGGATTCGGCGTCGGCCTGATCGCTCGTCGGGGTTGCCGTGGGCCTCGGGTCGGTCCGCGGGATCATCCTCGTCGCGAGCACGGCTCCGGCCACGATCAGCCCGGTCCCGACGATCACGCACACGGGCAGCGAGACCGCGGCCAAGCCGCCGCCGATCGCCGCCCCGAACGGGAAGCCCATGAAGTTGGCGGCCATCGACACCGCGAAGGCGCGGCCCATCCAGGCCGGCTCGGTCCGGCGCTGACGGACCGTGAACAGGGCGATGTCCATCGGTCCGTTGAGGAAGCCGATGAGCAGCCACGAGACGCCGAGCAGGGCGAACCCGAGGATCACCCCGGTCGCCCCGAAGGCGACGGGCAGCATCAACAGGTAGGCGGGCGCCATCGCGAGCATCGGCAGGACGAGCATCCGCCACTCCCGGCCGCGGCTGTCAAGGCGGCCGAAATAGAGCGCCGAGACCATCCCCGAGATGCCCGACAGCCCGTAGACGAGCCCCACCGCCAGCTCGCCGGCGTGGAGGACGTCGAGGATGATCAGCGGCAGCGCGATCGTCATGATCCCGAACGCCAGGTTGAGCACCGTGATCGAGAAGCCGAGCCCGCGTAGCGTCCGGTTGCGCCACCAGTAGACGACCCCGTGCCAGGCGTCGAGCAGCAGGTTCCCGGTCGACACGGTCTCAGAGGGCGGGTCGGGTACGCCGATCATCGCCAGGGCGGCGAGCCCGAAGGCGCCGGCGATCAGGATCAGCGCGACGGCTCCGCCCAAGATCGCCACGAGCCCCGCGGCCAGCGGCGGACCGATGATCGTGGCCACGACGTAGCCGTTCGAGTCGACCGCGTTGACCCGCTCCCAGAGGTGC
>JBDTQW010000129.1:0-5717 GCA_039931975.1 Chloroflexota bacterium
CCGATCTCGTCGATCACGATGACCTGGGGCATGTGGTTCTCGACCGCCTCGATCATCACCTCGTGCTGGAGCGACGGCGTGCGGACCTGCATCCGGCGGGCCTTGCCGATGGCCGGATGGGGGATGTCACCGTCGCCGGCGATCTCGTTGCTGGTGTCGACGACGACGACCCGCTTGCCCATGTCGTCGGCCAGGACACGGGCGGCCTCGCGGAGCATGGTCGTCTTGCCGATGCCCGGGCGGCCCATGATCAGGATCGACTTCCCGGTCTCGACGAAGTCGTCGATGATCTCGATCGTGCCGTACACCGCTCGGCCGATCCGGCAGGTCAGTCCGACGATCTTGCCGTTCCGGTTGCGGATCGCGCTGATCCGATGCAGCGTCCGCTCGATCCCGGCGCGATTGTCGTCACCGAACGAGCCGATGTTCTCGACGACGTAGCCGATGTCGACCTCGCTGATCTCGCGGTCGAGAAGGGTCACCTCGCTGTCCGGGAAGCGGGCCTCCGGAGCGCGTCCGAGATCGAGCACGACCTCGATGAGGTCGTCCTTCGCCGGCAGCCCGCGGACGGCCTCGACGACCTCCGGCGGGAGAGCGGACAGGAGCAGCTCGAGGTCGTCCATCGCCTCGCGTTCCGCACGTTCGGGGGTCAAGGGTTCCTCCCGATGGATGGATCCATCAGCGGATGGCCGGGACGAGCGCCGGCTCGGCGACGCGCACCACGGTCTCCTTCATCAACAGCGTGACGGTCGACTCGACTCCGAACCCGGCCTCCTCGAGGCGACGGTCGATCGGCGCTTCATACGTCCGCACCGGGGCGATCACCCCATGGTCGCTGCGGCCGCCGTTCCTGGTCCGGGCCGAGATCACGCCCAGACCGTACTCCACCAGCGGCGCCGTGTCCGCATCGGGTTCGGCCAGGATCTTGAGATAGTGGGGCTGATCCTCCTTGGCCACCCCGACCTGGAGCAGGGCGTCCAGGCGGGAGCCGTCGGGACCGCCGTCGGGCGCATCGCGTACGAACGCCTCGACGTCGGCGAAGCGCAGGATCGGGGCGAGGCTCGACCGGGGCACCCGCCAGCCGGTCCCCTGGCGCTCCCAGTCGCCCAGCCGGTAGGCCTCCAGGCGTTGGACCGGCTGAGGCGTCACTGCCCGATACAACCGGCCCAGGGCGAGGGCGTCCAGTGGGGACGCGGGGCGGATCAGCGCCTGGGTGGCCCGCTCGTCCGACCACGGCTCGGGCATCGTCGACCCCGGCGGCCGATAGAGCAGAAGCTCTTCGCCGTAGCGGGCGAACCCCGCCTGCATGAACAGCTCGACGTTGCCCGCGGAGTCGGCACAGGCCACGTGGAATCGGATCGCGCCCCGCTTGGAGCCGTCGCGCAGGATGTGCTGCACCAGGCGGAAGCGGATGTCACCGGCCTCGGCCAGGCCGATGGCGTCGAGCTCGACGATGGTCCACTCGTCTCGCGCGGTGTCGCGCTCGACCCGGATGAGCCCCGCGAGACCGTCCTCGCCCTCGTAGACGTAGAGCAGGTCATGGGGCCGGAAGGAACCCAGTGGCAGACGGAACAGGCTGAACACGCCGATCCGTGGGCCGCTCACCGGCAGGCCCAGGGAGCGGGTCTCGGGCGACTCCTGCTGGCACAGGCGGGACAGCTCACCGAGGGCCGCCAGGTCGGTCAGGCGGGCCACCCGGACCCGCCCCGAGCGACTGCTCATCGAGCGGGCCTGGCGCCGCGACGGGTCGGGTGCGGTCGCCGACCCGACCCTTCGGCGGGATCGTCGTGCTCGGCGGCCATCGTCGCCATCAACCGATGGAACCGGGTCTCCCCGGCCAGCTCCGGGTGGAACGCCGTCGCCAGGATGTTGCGCTCGCGGACTGCCACCACCCGCCCGTCGTTGAGCCGGGCCAGGACGGTCACGTCCGGTCCGACCCGGTCGACGATCGGGGCTCGGATGAAGACGCCGTGGACCGGGTCGTCTCCGAGGACCGGCACCCTGAGGTCGCTCTCGAACGAGTCGAGCTGCCGCCCGAACGCGTTGCGCTGGACGGTCACATCGAGGAGCGGGAGGACCGGCTCCTCCCCACCGGCGATCTCGCGGGCAAGGAGGATCATGCCGGCGCAGGTCCCGAACACGGGGGCACCCGAGGCGGCCAGCTCCAGGATCGGCTGGCGCAGGCCCCAGCGCTCGACGAGCTGGCGCATCGTGGTGCTTTCCCCGCCGGGGAGGATGAGGCCCGAGGTCCCCTCCAGGTCCTCCGGCTCGCGCACGATGGCTCCCCCCACGCCGATGGCGCGGAGGATATCGAGATGCTCGCGGAAGGCCCCTTGCAGGGCCAGGACCCCGATCCTCATCGGGCGGTCGCCGGCGACGTGCTGGCGCCCTACCAGCCGCGGACCGCGAGCCGCTCCTGCTCGGGGATGTCTTCGAGCGCGATCCCGCGCATCGGCGCCCCGAGCCCCTTCGAAACCTCGGCGATCTTCTGCGCGTCATCGAAGAAGGTCGTCGCCTGGACGATGGCGTTGGCCATCCGGGCGGGATCCTCGCTCTTGAAGATGCCCGAGCCGACGAAGACTCCCTCGGAGCCGAGCTGCATCACGAGGGCGGCGTCGGCCGGCGTGCTGATCCCGCCAGCGACGAAATTGACGACGGGCAGCTTGCCTTCAGCGGCGACCTGTTGGATCAGCTCATACGGAGCCTGGAGCTCCTTCGCGGCCACGAACAGCTCGTCCTCGCGCATCCCCTGGAGCCGTCGGATCTGGCTGAGGACCGCCCGGAGCTGGCGAACGGCCTCGACCACGTTGCCCGTCCCGGCCTCGCCCTTGGTCCGGATCATCGCGGCGCCCTCGTTGATCCGTCGGAGCGCCTCGCCGAGGTCCCGACAGCCGCACACGAACGGAACCTTGAAGGCGTGCTTGTCGATGTGGTTGACCTCGTCTGCCGGGGTCAGGACCTCGGATTCGTCGATGTAGTCGACCCCGAGCGCCTCGAGGACCTGGGCCTCGACGAAATGGCCGATCCGGGCCTTGGCCATCACCGGGATGCTGACCGCGTCCATGATCCCCACGATCATCGCCGGATCGCTCATCCGGGCGACGCCTCCGGTCTTGCGGATGTCGGCCGGGACCCGCTCGAGCGCCATGACGGCGACGGCGCCGGCGTCCTCGGCGATCCTGGCGTGTTCGGGCGTGACGACGTCCATGATGACGCCGCCCTTGAGCATCTGGGCGAGGCCCTTCTTGGTCGCCCAGGTGGAGGTCTCGACGGTCATGATCTGCTGGATCCTCTGGTTGGTCGCTGAGGTCAGCCGACTGGCCTGCCCCGGGGTCCTCGCCCGTTCGAGCCGCTCGGATCGCCTCGCCGGCCGATTATCGCACGGCTGGTGTGGAAATCCGAGCAGACCGGTCGGGAAACCGCACGGCGAACCTATCGACCGACCGTGCGGACCACGCCGGACATCAGCTTGGTCGCCCGGCGCGCAGCGGCCGGCGACAGACGACTCAGGCCGTTGATGAGCGACAGGACGTCGTCATCCGGCAGGTCGCCGAGCAGCTGGACCAGGCGGAGGACCGTTTCGTCGGGCACCTTCGCCAGGAGACCCAGGATCCGCTCGAGCTCAGACGGCTCCACGACCGGCACGAGCCCGATCGCCCGATCGAACAGCCGGACGAAGCCCAGGAACGTGCCCAGCCAGTCGCGCAGCCGGCGCAGCTCCGGATCGTCGGGGTTGGCCCGAGCCGCCATTTCGGCGTCGCGCAGGGTCCTCTCGAGGACGGCCACGATCGGATCGCCCTCGAGCGCCTTGCGGTGGGCGATGACCCGCGAGAACCAGCGGAAGTGGTCGTCGACCGCGACATAGGCGGTCCCGGCCGGTCCGCGCCGACCGACGCGCCGCGGCTCCGGGACCTTCTCGACCACGCCCCATCCGACGGCAGCGTCGAGCGCGAGGCTTGCGGCACGGTGCGACAGCCCGAGGGCCTCGCGCACCTCTCGCTCGGTGAGAGGCTCGCCTCGGGCCATGAGGTAGGCGTGCACTCGCGCGATGGCCGGAGCGACCCCCCACGACGCACCCATCGCCCCCCAGGCGTCAGCGAACTCGACCCGGATCGTCTCGGCTCGCGCGGCCGCAGTCGCGGTCGTTCCAGCGGCGCCATTCGGGCGGGCAGACACAGCCATAACTTGCACCTTGACAGTAGCGTATCCTGGGAGTATTACTTGCTACATAAGAGTAGCACGGGGGACCCGGCGATGACAGCATCGATGGTACGTGCTGGTCGGACGGCGTCAGGTCTCTCGCGAGGAGGCTCGCTCGAACACGTTTGGCTGTCCAGCACAACCCGATTGACGACCCTGGCGGCGGTTGGTGCCCTGGCCGGGGCGCTGCCGTGAGAGCCGTGATCGTCGGTGGCTCGGGGATGATCGGGCGCCACCTCGCAGTCGCCCTGCTGGCGGACGGTTGGGCGGTCGACATCCTCACCAGGGACGTCAGCCGGGCGACGCGCCGGATCCCTCGAGGCGCCCGCGCGGTCACCTGGAGCCCGGACACCGCAGCGGGCCTGAAGAGCGTCCTCGAAGGGGCGGACGGCGTGATCAACCTCGCCGGCGTGTCCCTCGGGCCACGACCCTGGACGCCCGGGCGCAAGCGGGCCATCCTTGACAGCCGACTCGCGGCCACGAACGCGCTCGTGGCCGCGATGCGGAGCCTCCCGCCCGAGCGTCGGCCGGGCGTGCTGGTCAACGCGTCGGGCAGTGACGTGTACACCGGCCGGGATGCCCAACCCGCCGACGAGTCGACCGAGCCCTCCCACGACTTCCTGGCCGACGTCTGTCTTCGCTGGGAGGCCGCCGCGCGGGAAGCCGAGCCGCTGGGCGTCCGAGTCGCCTTCGTCCGGACGGCCTTCGTCCTGGCTCCGGACGCGCCGGTCCTCCGGCTCCTCGCGCTTCCGTTCCGGCTCTTTGTCGGGGGTCGCCTCGGTTCGGGCCGGCAATGGTTCAGCTGGATCCACATCCACGATCTCGTGGGGATCTACTGTTTGGCGCTGACCGACCCGACGATCTCCGGCCCGATCAACGCCGGGGCGCCCGAGCCATGCCGCCAGGCCGACCTCGCGAGGGCGATCGGCCGGACCCTGCACCGGCCGGTCTGGCTCCTCGTCCCGGCCTGGGCGATCCGTCTTGCTCTCCGCGATCAGGCCACGCTCCTCCTCGGCTCGCGGCGGGTCGTGCCGACCCGGGCCCAGGCCGCGGGCTACGAATTCCGACGGAGGACCATCGAGGGAGCGATCGCCGACGTCCTCGGCTGAGTCGCGGCCGACCTCGCCGAGCCGGCGGCCGAACGCCGACCGGTCGCCGGTATCATCCGGCAATGCCCGTCCTCCGCAGTCGGCTCGACCCCGCCGCCGCCGATACCCGCACGAATGTCGAGGCGATGACGGCCCTCGTGACCGACCTTCGGAAGCGCCAGGAGAGCGTCGCCGGCCGTGGCGCCGGCGGCGACGACGCCGCGATCGCCCGGCATCGGGAACGCGGCAAACTGCCCGTCCGCGAGCGGATCGACCGACTGGTCGACCCCGGCAGCGCCTTCCTCGAGCTGAGCCCCCTGGCAGCGAGCGGGATGTACAACGACGAGGCGCCGAGCGCCGGGATCGTCACCGGCATCGGCCGGATCGAGGGCACGACCTGCGTGATCGTCGCCAACGACGCCACGGTCA
>JBDTQW010000130.1:0-5537 GCA_039931975.1 Chloroflexota bacterium
TTCGGGATGGTCCTGGTGACCTACTCGGGCAGTCTATGGTTCTCCGGCCTGCACGCCTACTCGGGTCTGTAACGAAGGCCCGGATCGCCGGCTCCAGCAGCCCGGCGACAGGCGACGCCGCGGCTTACCGCCTTATCCTTTGCGCGTGACGATCGCCGAACAGCCACTTCCTCGCACGGGCGCCGGTCCCGACTGGTGGCAGCGCGGCGTGATCTACCAGATCTACCCGCGCAGCTTCGCCGACATGGACGGGGACGGGGTCGGCGACCTGTCCGGAATCGTCGCCCACCTGGACCACCTGGAGCGCCTTGGGGTCGACGCGGTGTGGCTCTCGCCGATCTATCCGTCGCCGGGCCTGGACCTGGGCTACGACGTGTCCGACCACACGAGAGTCGACCCCCTGTTCGGGACCCTCGAGGACCTGGATCGGCTGATCGCGACGGCCCACGAGCGCGGCATCAAGGTCATCCTCGACCTGGTGATGAATCACACGAGCGACCAGCACGCCTGGTTCCAGGACTCGCGGACCAGCCGGACCAGCGAGCACGCCGACTGGTATCTGTGGCGGGATCCAGCGGGCTGGCGCCGAGGACGGCCCATCCCGCCCAATAACTGGAGCTCGTTCTTCGGCGGGTCGGCCTGGGTGTGGCAGCCTGCCCGCAGGCAGTTCTACCTGCACACGTTCCTCAAGGAACAGCCCGACCTGAACTGGCGCGAGCCAGCGGTCCGGGCGGCCCAGCTGGACATGATCCGCGGCTGGCTGGCCAGGGGTGTGGACGGCTTCCGGCTCGACGTGTTCAACACCTTCTTCAAGGAGGTCAACCTCAGCTCGAATCCGCCTCGGACGCCGATGCCGCGCGGCCTGTCCCGGCTGCGCGGCTGGAACCGCCAGCTCCACGTCCACGACAAGGACCAGCCCGAGCTGGTGGAGTTCCTCACCGAGTTCCGGGCGATCGTGGACGAGGTTCCCGGGCGGATGACGGTCGGAGAGCTGTTCGACGACCGGATCGAGCATGCCGCGATGCATGCCGCGCCGCGCCACCTTATCTTCGACTTCGGGCTCATCAAGCCGCCCTGGCAGGCCGAGGCGATGGCCGCGACGATCGACGAGCGGGAGGCGGCATTCGGTCCGGATCGTTGGCCAGCCGTCGTGCTGTCCAACCACGACCAGCCTCGGCACGCCACCCGGCTGGCCAAGGGCTCCGACCGCGATCCGGTGGCCAAGGCCGCAGCGGTCCTCCTGCTGACGCTGCGGGGCACGCCGTTCCTGTACTACGGCGAGGAGATCGCCTTGGGCGACATCAAGGTCCCTCGCCGGGAGATCGTGGATCCGCCCGCGCGTCGCTATTGGCCCCTCCCGCTGTGGTGGAACCGCGACGGCTGTCGCGCCCCGATGCCCTGGACCGACGGACCCCAGGGCGGCTTCACGACGGGTCGCCCGTGGCTGCGCCTGGCGCGCGACTTCGCGACCCGCAATGTCGCCGCGCAGGTGGCCGATCCCGACTCGGTCCTGGCCGCCTACCGGCGCCTTCTGGCGGTCCGCCGGACCTTACCGGCGCTCCAGACGGGCACCTTCCGCTGGGTCGTCCGGGCCCGCGACGACGTGCTCGCCTATCGCCGCGACACGCCCGACGAGGCCGTCCTCGTGGCGATCAACTTCAGCCCCGAGGCGATCTCGGTGCCAGTCACCGACCCGCAGACCACCAGCCTGGCCTGGGAGCCGCGCTTCTCGACCGTGCCCAACGGACCCCACCCGATCGATGGCGTCGTGTTGCGCCTCGCTGGCCACGAGGCGGTGATCCTGCGAGCTGCGCTCGGGGGCTGATGCCGGCGGTCCCGCTGATGAGCGCGTCCGGGCCGATCAGCGGGTCCGGGTGACCTTGGCCAGGTTGCGCGGCGCCTCGGGATCGAGGCCGCGCGCTCGGGTCAAGTGGTAGGCGAAGAGCTGGGCGGGCACGATCGAGACGATCGGCCGCAGCCACTCGGGGACCGCGGCGGGGAGCGCCACCGAGCGTTGTCCGGAGGCACGGATCGCCGCGGAGTCGGACAGGGTGAGGACGTCGGCGCCGCGGTCGCGCAGACGGCCGAGCAGCTCGACGACGCCGGCCGAGGCCACGCCCTCGGACACGACCGCGAGGACCGGCACGCCCGGCTCGACGAGGGCCACGGGCCCGTGCTCGAAGTCGGCGGCCGAATAGGGGTCCGCGAAGACGCGGGCGAGCTCCTTGAGCTTGAGCGCCCATTCGCGCGCGGTGGCGTACTCGTAGCCCCGCCCGAGGACGACGCACCGATCGACCCCGGCCATCTCGGAGGCGATCCGCTCGACCTCCGGCTCGACGGCCAGGGCCTGCTCGATCGCGGCGGGGACTCGCGCGACCGCAGCGAGCGAGTCCGGCTCGTCGAGGAGCGCGGCCGACAGGCGGGCGATCGCGAGAAGCGACGTGCTGTACGTCTTGGTCGCGGCGACCGCGCGCTCGGGGCCCGCGTCGAGGGCGATGACGTACTCGGCCGCCGCCGCCATGGGGCTGGCCGGGTCGTTCGTGATCGCCAGGGTGGGCACGTTCTGCTCGCGAGCGCCGGCGACGACGCTCACAACGTCGGGTGACGCCCCGGACTGGCTGATCCCGACCACGAGCGCACGGGCGAACCGCGGCACCACCCCATAGAGCGACACGATCGAGGGTGCCGCCAGGGCCACCGGCAGGCGATGGACCGTGCCGAGCAGGTACTGGGCGTAGATCGCGGCGTGGTCGGAAGTACCCCGCGCCGCGATGAGGACCCAGTCGACCGGTTTGGCGCGCAACCGGCCGACGAGCGCCGCGATGACGTCGCGGCTCGAGGCCAGCTGGCGCTCGGCCGCCGCCGGCTGCTCCAGGATCTCGTTCCTCAGGCCCATGTCAGCGGGCACCCACGAGCCCGGTGGTCGCGTCGCGGGCCAGTGCGACGGGCAGGCGCCCGACCGGCCGGAGACGACCGGAGAGGACGCCGGCCAGCGCGGCCAGGGACTCGGGCAGGATCGAGTAGGTCGCGAGGTGGACCGGCGCGCGCGGGTACGACGCCAGGTCCCAGGGCGTGCCCAGCGCGACGGTGACGGTCGGGACGCCGACGCCCAGGAGGCCTCGACCAGCGCCACCTGGCCGGGGCCGCGCGACGCGTCGATGCTTCGTGGCGTCAGGACTCCGGGACGTGGCCCACCTCCCTCCGTCCATGGCCGGCTCCGGCTCCGGCTCCGGCTCGGCCGAGCGCGGCGATGGTCACCGCTCCCCAGGCGCCGGCGTCGGCGCCCGCAGGCAGCAGCTCGACGATCCCGGGAGCGAGCTGCTCCCGGGCGAGAGCGGAGGTCCGTCGGATTCGATCGAGCTCTCGCTGGATCGGCTCAAGGAACGCCGCCCCGGCGTGGCTGACGCCGCCGCCGAGGACGACCCGCTCGATGTCGTAGGTCATGACCAGCAGGTGGATGGCCCAGGCCAGGCGGCGGCCGACGTTGTCGGCGATCCGGGTCGCGACTGGGTCGCCGCCGATGACGGCCTGGTACACGTCGACCGCGGTTGGCTCGGCGACTGTCGACAGGGCGGTCACCTCTCCACTGGCCACGGCCTCGTGAGCCTGGCGGGCGATGGCCGGACCCGCCACCAGCGCCTCGAGGCAGCCTCGCTCGCCGCACGAGCACAGGGGTCCATCCGGCTGGGCGATGACGTGGCCGATCTCGCCGGCCAGGCCGCGGGCGCCGCGATGGAGCTGGCCGCGCAGGATCACCCCGGCCGAGACGCCGGTCCCGACTGCCACGTAGGCCAGGTCGTCCAGACCGCTGGCGACGTGACGTTGATGCAGGCCGAGAACCGCGGCTCGAACGTCGTTCTCGAGCACGCATGGCCGACCGAGTCGGGCCTCGAGCTGTTCGCCGAGGGGCAGGTCCGACCATCCGAGGTTGACCGCGAGGGTCACGGTGCCGGTCAGCGGGTCCACCCGGCCGGGAACGCCGACGCCGATCGCCGAGACCTCCTCGGTCGCGGCGCCGGCGCTCGACAGGGCTCGCTCGACCACGACCGCCACGGCGCCGGCAGCCTGATCCTGGGGACCGACGGCGGTCGGTGCGACCTCGCGGGCACGGACCTCGCCGTGGCGGTCGACGACCAGCACCGCGATCTTCGTCCCGCCGATGTCGACCCCCACCAGCAGCGGACGGCCGTCGTCAGACGCCGGGTTGCTCATCGCCGTCTCACCGACCGACCGTCAGGCCGAGCTCGGCGGTGATCAGCAGGGCCGATGCGCCCATCACCACGAAGTCGCCGATCGGTGGGGCCAGCTCGATCGTCGTGTCCCGGGCGAGGAGACCGAGCGACCGCCGCGACGCCTCGTCGCGGACGGCGGCCAACCAGGGCTCGCCGAGGTCGGCCACACTGCCGTGCAGGACGATCCGCTCGACGTCCAGGACGCCGATCAGGCCGGCGATGGACTGGCCGAGATATCGCCCCGCGGACGCCACGATCCGGCGCGTGGGCTCGTCGCCGGCTTCGAGCGCGGTTCGCACGTCATCGAGGGTCAGCTCGCCGGCCGCGGCCAGGCGCTGACCGAGCACCGTGTCAGCATGCTGCTGTGCTACTTCGTTAGCACGATGCACGATCGCACGGGAGCTGGCCACCGTCTCGAGACAGCCGAACCGGCCGCAGCGGCACTCGGCTCCGTCTTCCTCGACGACGGTGTGGCCGATCTCGCCGGCCCCGAAGCCATCGCCGTGGAACAGCTCGCCACCGAGCACCACCCCGGCACCGATCCTGCGCCCGACCTTGATCGCGACGAGATTGGTCGCCCGCGGCTCACCGAACAGCTGGATCGCCAGGGCGGCGGCCCGACTGTCGTTGGCCAGCTCGGCCGGGACGCCGTAACGGTCGCGCAGCAGGTCCCCGAGTGGCAGGTTCTCCCAATCGAGGTTGACCGCCCAGAGGATCGTGCCGCTCGTCGCGTCGACGATGCCCGGGGTGCCGACTCCGATCCCCAGCAGGGTCTCGCGCGTCTCGGCGGCCAGCTCGTCGATGAGCTCGTAGACCAGGGCCAGCGCGCGGTCGCCGTCCAGCCCGTCAACCGGCCGCTCGACCACCAGCTGGATCTGCCCGCGTAGGTCGACGATCGCCGCGCGAAAGGCCTGCTCGCCGAGGTCGACCGCGATCACCTGCCGCGCGTCGTCGGCCAGCTCCACCAGGATCGGCGCCTTGCCGCCCGTCGAGGGCCCCCGGCCGACCTCTCTGGCCAGGCCATCGGCGAGGAGCTCACCGACCAGCTCCCCGACCGTCGTCCTGGTCAGTCCGCTGAGCCGCGCGATCTCGGC
Organism: Chloroflexota bacterium; assembly: GCA_039931975.1. Lineage (GTDB taxonomy): Bacteria > Chloroflexota > Limnocylindria > Limnocylindrales > CSP1-4 > Chersky-267. The sequence continues at coordinate 5,327 of JBDTQW010000130.1, forward strand.
CCGGCTGATCGGCCCGATGTGGTACAGGACGCGCAGGACGAGCGCGGAATTGTGCGCCCGGGTCTGCTGATGGGTCGCCTTGGTCGGGAACGCCATGGACGGTCGTGCTCCCTGATCGGTCGGCGGTAGGTCGGAGGCGCCCTGTCGAAACCACACTCTGCCCGGTGTCTGGACAAAGATTAGCCACTTTGTCAAGTGATTGGACGAACTG
>JBDTQW010000131.1:0-5468 GCA_039931975.1 Chloroflexota bacterium
GGAGCCGACGACGGGACTCGAACCCGGAACCTGCGGTTTACAAAACCGCTGCTCTGCCAATTGAGCTACGTCGGCGCGCGCAGGACCATACCGCAGGAAGACCCTGTGGCGCCCGCGAATGATAGGGCCCCCCGACCGGGAGCGTCAACCGCGCTCGGCTGGCGGCTCCGAGGGTGACGCGGAGCGCCGTTTACGTGGTCGCACGGCCGGGGAGCTCGACCCGGCGGCATCGGGCAGGAGGGCGTCGGCCGGATCGTCGGTCGCAGCGGTCGATGCGGCTCGCTTGCGGGCTGGCCTTGCGGTCGGTCCGGCGGCGGAGGCCTTCGACGGAGTCGCCATGCGGGCGGTCGCCTTCTCGGGAGTCGCGTTGCCGACGGAGGCCTTCTCCGGAGTCGCGTTGCGGGCTGACGCCTTCGGCCGCTTCTTCGCGCGGGTGGCCGGTGCGATGACGTCGGGCAGGGGTGCAGTGTCCGGCGCCTCGACCGGCGCCTCGACCGCGGCTTCGACCGTGCCCTCGACCGCGGCTTCGACCTGGGCCTCGACCGGAGCGCCACGCTGGGTGGTCGCTTCGTAGAGCAGGATCGACCCGGCCACCGAGGCATTGAGCGAGCCGACGGCTCCGCGCATCGGGATGCGCACGAGCAGGTCGCAGCGCCGTCGGACAGCGGGTCCGAGGCCCTGCCCCTCGCTCCCGACGACGAGTGCGAGAGGCCCGCGCAGGTCCGCCTCGCGGACGGTCAACGACGCTTCGGCATCGGCCCCCACGATGCGCAGCCCGCGGATGTGCAGGTCGGCCAGGGCCCCGGCGAGGTCGTCGACCGGGGCCAGGAGGAGATGCTCGACGGCGCCGGCCGACGCCTTGACAGCGGACGGCGTCAACGGCGCCTGGTGGCGGGTCGGGAAGATCACTCCATGGGTGCCCGCGGCCTCGGCACTGCGCAGCAGCGACCCGACGTTCTGGGGATCCTCGAGCGAGTCGAGCACGAGGATGAACGGCGGCTCGCCTCGCTCGATCGATCGGGCCAGGATGTCGTCCAGCTCTGCGTAGCGCCGGGGTGCGACGACGAGGGCGATCCCCTGGTGGCCGTCGAAGCCAGCCAGCGCCGTGAGCGTACCGCCCTCGACCTCGACGATCGGAATCCGCAGGCTCGTGGCGTGGAGGACGATCTTCTCGAGTGCCTGGCGCCGCTGGGGTACCACCAGCAGCCGGCGAACTTCGCGCCGGGCGACGAACGCCTCCTCGACCGGTCGCCGACCGGCGACCAGCTCATCGACTTCGGCATCGAGCAGGTCGGGCCGGGGCTGCGCACTCGGGTAGGTCCGAGCCATGGGCCCTGGACCCTGAGCGGGACGGCGGTCGACCCACGGCCGCACGGGAGGCCCGGACCGCGGCCCGAGCGAACGGCGCGGAATGGGGCGGTCGCCCTGGTAGGAACGGTCGCCCCGGTGCGGACGGTCGCCGGGAGGGGGCTCGACCGGACCGGGCGGCGGAAGACCGCCGGGGTATGGGCGTGGACCGGTCGGGGGGCGAGGCGAGGAGCCCATCGGCGGCTGGCCGTATCGACGGGGCCCAGGCGGCCGGGCGACGGATCGGCGAGGTCCGAACGATCGCGGACCGAACGATCGCGGACCGCCCGACTCCGGTCGGAACGAGCGGGGATCCGGCGAAGGGTCGGGAAATGCGTCCTGCCGCCGGTCGTTGCCGGCATCGGCCCCGGCTCGTCCGCCACCAGAGCCGGGACGGTCACGGCCGCGACCGCCTCCGGACCAAGGATCATCGGCCGGCGGACCACCGGGCCGCGAGCCGCCCGGACGAGAGCCGCCGGGACGGGGACCGAACCGCCGCCCGGCGGTGCGATCGCCACCGGGCCAGGGGCCCTCTGGAGTCGATCCGCGCGGGGCTGGGCCGGGCCGCCCCGGTCCGCTCGTGAAGGGACGGCCACCGCCCGACCGCGGACGCTGGCTGCGCTCGATCGGCCGGTCATAAGGCGTGGGGTCGCCGTCGCGGAAGCCGAACGAGGGTCGCCCGCCCCTGGCTCCGCCCGAACCGGAGCCGCCCGGCGGGCCGAAGCCTCCCGGCGGACCGATGCCGCCCGAAGGTCCAGGGCCGCTGGGGCGCCCGCGGCCAGGCCCGGGTCGGCGTCCGCTGCCGCCCCCGGGCGGACCCCCGGCCCCGCTGCGCGGCTTGCCCGACTTGGGCCGTCGCGGGCTAGCCATCGACCGTGGCCCCTGCCCGGCGCCAGCGCTGGCCGTCGCGCGAATCCTCGACCACCACGCCGGCCGCGGCCAATTCGTCGCGAAGCCGATCCGATGCCGCCCAATCTCGTTCGGCACGGGCGGTCGCCCGAGCGTCGAGTAACGCCTGGAGGTCGGCGCCGAGGGTCAATTCGGCCTCGTCCGGCCCGATCCCGAGGACGGCATCGAGCTCGCGCAGGACCGCCGTCGCCCGTCCCGCGTCAGCGGTCGACAGGGTTCGCGCGTCGATGCGCCGGTTGAGGTCGCGGACGAGGTCGAAGACGGCGGCCAGGGCCGGCGAAGCGTTCAGATCGTCGTCGAGGGCCGCCCCGAATGCCGACCGAGCGCCATCGAAGGCCGCGGGCAGGCTCGGGTCGTCGGCGTGGTCTTCGCGGTAGCCGGACAGGGCGAGCAGGACCGCGTCGTAGCGCTCGATCGCCGCAGCCGCCCCGGACAGCGACTCGTCGGAGTAGGTCAGGGGGGCTCGGTAATGGGCAGCGATCAGCACGTAGCGCAGCGCCCGCGCGGAGATCCCGTGCTCGAGCACGTCGTCGACCCGGGCGATGTTGCCGAGCGACTTCGCCATCTTCGTGCCGCCCATCTGGAGATGGGCGCAGTGGAGCCAGGTCCGGACGAACTCCTGGCCGGTGGCTGCCTCGCTCTGGGCGATCTCGTCCTCGTGGTGCGGGAAGATCAGGTCCACCCCGCCGGTGTGGATGTCGAAGCTCGGCCCGAGGTGCTTCATGGACATCGCCGAGCACTCGATGTGCCAGCCGGGACGCCCTTCCCCGATCGTCGTCGACCAGGATGGCTCGCCGCGCTTGGCCCCCTTCCACAGGGCGAAATCGCGGATGTCGTCCTTGCCGTACTCGTCCGCCTCCACCCGCTCCCCGACCCGCATCTGGTCCGGGTCGAGCCTGGCCAACTTGCCATAGGCCGGCCACGACGCGATGCGGAAGAAGATCGAGCCGTCATCGGTCCGATAGGCGTGCTGCTTCTCGAGCAGCGTCCCGATCAGGGCGACGATGTCGTCGATGTGCCGCGTCGCCCGTGGGAGGACGTCGGGCTGGGTCATCCGGAGCGTACGGGCGTCGGCCAGGAAGCGCTCCGTCCAGCGCTCGGCGACGGCCTCGATGGTCTCGCCCGTGGCCGCCGCGCCGCGGATGATCTTGTCGTCGATGTCGGTGATGTTCATCACCCAGGTGACCCGCAGGCCGCGCCAGCGCAGGTGGCGGACGAGCAGGTCTGCGAACAGGAACGACCGAAAGTTGCCGATGTGAGACGGGCCGTAGACCGTCGGGCCGCAGCTGTAGATCCGGACATGGCCCGGTTCGAGCGGGACGAGCTCGCATTGCTCGCCGGACAGCGTGTCGAGCAGGCTGATCGTCATCGGATCCGCTCGACGACGGCGACGGCCCGCGCCGCGATCCCCCGGCCGGCACCCTCCGCTCCCGCCAGGTTGCCGGTCGAGGCCTTGACGTTGACCCGGTCGAAGGGCAGGCCGACCAGGCCGGCGATCGCGCCGCGCATCGCATCCAGACGGTCGCCGAGGCGCGGTCGGGCGGCCACGATCGTCAGGTCCAGCTGCCCCGGCCGAAGCCCGATGGCGGCCAGGCGGCGCACGACCTCGGCGAGCAGCTCGGCGCTGGCGATCCCCTTCGGCGTGTCTGGGCCGGCCGGAAAGACCCGCCCGAGATCGCCGAGTCCGGCGGCCCCGAGGAGGGCGTCGGCGACAGCGTGGATGACGACGTCCCCGTCGGAATGGCCGTGGAGGCGGGGGGCGCCTTCGATCGTGATCCCTCCGAGCGCGAGCGGCTCGCCCGGCCCGAACGAGTGCGCGTCGTCGCCGTAGCCGACCCGTGGCGAGACCCGGCCGAGCAACGCAAGCTCCACCCGCCCGAGGTCGTCGGGCGTGGTCACCTTGAGGTTCATCGGCTCACCGGGGATCGCATGGACGGGGATTCTACAGGCCTCCAGGAGCGCGGCCTCGTCGGTGAATGTCCGGTCGCCCGAAGCCGGGAAGCGCCTCAACGCCGCCTCGAGCAGACTGCGCCGAGCACCCTGTGGCGTCTGCGCGGTCCCGAGTCCGGCGCGCTCGACGGTCGCACTGACCCAGCCATCGTCGATCCGCTTGACCGTCGCGACGATCGGCACAACCGGGATGGCCGCCCCGTGCTCCGCGACGGCGTGCGCGACCGCTCCGACCAGCTCCGTCGAGACGGCCGGTCTGCCACCGTCGTGGACCAGCACGACCGGGTCGGTGGGCCGGGCATCCCGGTCGCCAGCGTCGCTGAGCTCGCCTGTGCCGCTCGTGGCGCGGTGCGCGTCGAGGGCGGCCAGGCCGGCCGCGACCGACTCCTGCCGGCGCGGCCCGCCGGCGACGATCGCCACGACCTTGGCCGGGAGCCAGTCGGCCGCCCGAATGGCAGGCAGGGTATCGGCGGCAACGACCAGGGCGATCCGCTCGGTCTCCGGAGCGGCGGCGATTGCCGCGAGGGTCCAGGCCAGGAGGGGTCGATCGCCGATCGGCGCCAGCATCTTGTCGATCCCGGCCATCCGCTGGGACGAGCCCGCGGCCACGACGATCGCGTCCGCCACGACGCCGCTGCCCTCGACCTTGGATCCGGTCGCCCGGCCGGTCAATCGAGGCGCGGCTGGGCGAAGATCATCCGTCCCGCCACCGTCTGGAGGACCCGGGTGACGGCAACGTCGAGGTCCTTGTCGATGTAGCGGGCACCGCCCTCGACCACGATCATCGTGCCGTCATCGAGGAACCCGACGCCCTGGCCGCTCTCCTTACCCTCCTGGATGACCCGGACCCGGAGCTCCTCGCCGGGCAGCACCGCGGGCTTGACCGCGTTCGCGAGTGAGTTGATGTTGAGGACCCGGATGCCCTGCAGGTCGGCGACCCGATTGAGATTGAAGTCGTTGGTCAGGATCGGGCCGCTCATGCGCTTGGCCAGGGCCACCAGCTTGGCGTCGACCTCGGTGATGTCGGGGAAGTCGTCGTCCACGATCTCGACCGGGGTCGGCGACTCCTTCTGCATCCGGGCGAGGATCTCGAGGCCACGCCGGCCGCGATTGCGACGGAGGGTATCGGCGCTGTCGGCGATGTGCTGCAGCTCGTCGAGCACGAAACGAGGCACCACCAGGGTGCCGTAGATGAACCCCGACTCCGCGATCTCGGCGATCCGGCCGTCGATGATCGCGCTCGTGTCGACGACGATGTGCGG
>JBDTQW010000132.1:0-5461 GCA_039931975.1 Chloroflexota bacterium
GCTGGATGACGATCTGGTGGGCCTCCGGGACGCTGATCCCGGCGAGCTGGTTGAGCGGCGTCGGGGTGCCGTAGTACTCGACCACGATCCGGTCGACCAGAGAAGTGGAGGCGCGCCCGGTCCGGAGGCCGTTGAAGTCGCGTTCCATGGCCTCGATGGCACGGGCCATCTTGCGCTCGGCAGACGCGAGGATCTCGGTGCTCATGAGCCGCTTCCTCCCGAGATCAAGGTGCCAACGGGCTCGCCGCGGGCGACCCGCACGATGTTGTCCGGCTCGTTCAGATCGAACACGACGATCGGCAGGCCGTTCTCCATGCATAGGGAGACGGCAGCTGCGTCCATGACCTTGAGCTGGTCGCGGAGGAGGTCTGCATACTCCAGCTCAGCGTAGCGCCGCGCATCCGGGTTCGTCAGCGGGTCGCTGTCGTAGACGCCGTCCACCTTGGTCGCCTTGAGCAGCACCTCAGCGCCGATCTCGACCGCCCGCAGGGCCGCCGCCGAATCGGTGGTGAAGTACGGGTTGCCGGTGCCCGCCACGAAGATCAGGACCCGGCCCTTCTCGAGATGGCGCACGGCGCGCCGCCGGATGTAGGGCTCGGCGACTTCGTGCATCGCGATGGCAGTCATGACCCGGGTGGGGATGCCGACCTTGTCGAGGGCGTCCTGGAGGGCCAGCCCGTTCATGACGGTGGCCAGCATCCCGATGTAGTCACCGGTCGCGCGATCCATCCCTCGAGCCGAGGCGGCCAGGCCGCGGAAGATGTTGCCCCCTCCGACGACGATCCCGACCTCGACCCCGAGCCCTTTGACCTTGGCCACCTGCTCGGCGATGGTCCGGCAAAACTCCGGATCGACGCCGTACTGGCGATTCCCGAGGAGGGCTTCGCCGGACAGCTTGAGCAGGATCCGCCGGTAGCGAACGGGCGGGGTCGCCGGGATCGTATCGACCGGTGCGGGTTGACTCACAGCTCCTCACCGAGCTCATAGCGGCTGAACCGCCGGACACGGATGTTCTCGCCGGTGGTGGCGATCGCGTCGGTGACCAGGCTGCCGACCGTCTGATCGGTGTCCCGGAACGGTTGCTCGAGGAGGCAGACCTCCTTGAACCACTTCTTGAGCTGGCCTTCGACGATCTGCGGGCGGATCGCCTCCGGCTTCTTGAGCGTGGCCTCGTTGGCCGCGAGCTCCGTCTTCTTGGCCTCGAGGACGTCGCCTGGGATGGCGTCGACGTCGACGTACTCGGGGCGCATCCCCGCGACCTGCATCGCAAGGTCCCGAACGAGCTTCTGGAACTCGTCGGTGCGAGCGACGAAGTCGGTCTCGCAATTGACCTCGATGAGGACGCCGATCCGGCCGCCGGTATGGATATAGCTCCCGATGAGGCCCTCGCGGACGTCGCGGCCCGCCCGCTTGGCGGCGGCCGCCTGGCCACGCTCGCGCAACAGGGTCACCGCTGCCTCGATCTCCCCGCCGGTCTCCTCAAGGGCTCGCTTGCAGTCCATGAAACCGGCGCCGGTCCGCTCGCGCAGCTCCTTGACCGCCTGGGCCGAGATGTCCGCCATGCCAGTCTTGTGCTCCTGTTCCCTGTCAGGCGGTGGCCGTCGGGCCACAGCGTGTCTTCGTGTTCGATCGCTCGAGGACGGCCGATCAGCCGGCGGCGAGGCCGCCTTCGTTCGACTCGGCCTTCTCGATCGCCTCCCGGGCGAGCTCGGCGGCGATCTCATCGGGCGACGCCTCGGCCGGCGGCGGCTCGGCCACGGCGATCGCGTTGCGGGCGCCTGGCAGAAGGTCGTCCTCGTCGGCGTCCGGTTCGAAGGTCAGGGCCGCGCCCCCGGCGAGCGCGGCGACGAGCGCATCCGAGGGTTCGCCCTCCTCGATCTCGGCCTCGGTCGTCGCCGCGACCTCCGGCTCAGGCTCGATGGCCGCCCGGGCCGCACGCTCCTGGCCACCCTCGATGGCCGCCTCGGCGACGAGCGAGCAGAGCAGGCGGATCGCCCGGATGGCGTCGTCGTTGCCGGGGATGACGTAGGTCAGCTCATCGGGATCGACGTTGGTGTCGCCGGTGCCGACGAGAGGGATCTCGAGCTTGTTGGCTTCGGTCACGGCGATCCGCTCGCGGTGCGGGTCGACCACGAAGATGAGTCCGGGCAGGCGCTTCATCTTGCGGATCCCGCCAAGCGTCGCGGTCAGCTTGGTCAGCTCCTCCTGGAGCTTGGCCGCTTCCTTCTTCGACATTCGCTCGAAGTCGCCATTGGCCTGGCGCGCCTCGAGCTGCTCCATCAAGGCGATCCGCTTCTTGATCGTGACGAAGTTGGTGAGCATGCCGCCCAGCCAGCGCTTGTTGATCCAGGGCTGACCCGCTCGGCCTGCCTCCTGCGCGACCGGCTCCTGGGCCTGCTTCTTCGTCCCGACGAAGAGGACCTGCTCACCTCGCGCGACCGTGTCGGACACCGCGGCGAGGGCGACCTCGAGACCTTTCACGGTCTGGGCCAGGTCGATGATGTGGATCCCGTTGCGCTCCGCGAAGATGTACGGCTTCATCTTCGGGTTCCAGCGGCGGGTCTGGTGGCCGAAGTGGACACCGGCCTCGAGCAGCTGGCGCATGGAAACGGTCGGCACGTGGATGGACCTCCTGCTCGGTTCGTGACCTCCGCGCAGCCTCATCGCCGGGGACCGGGCCCGTGAGCCCGGCACCGCCCCGGTCGGAACGGTCGCGCGTGTGTGCTCCGCCACGCTGGCGGGCGTGATCTCGGCTCGCACGTGGCGGGCCGGGCGGGAGTGTAGCACAAGGTCGTCGAGGGTCCGGCCCTCCCGTTAGACGGACTTCGGGTCAGCCCGCCAGGGCGTCTCGGTGATGACGCAGGCGGGGCGCGGCGCCGGGCATCGTGGGCGGTTCGACGACGACGAGATCGATCCGTAGCGCCGCGGCAGGCAGTGCTCGACCGTCGGGCAGGACCCCGGTCTCGAGCATCCGGCCCAGAGCCGCCCGCAGGTGGGCGCGCTTGCGCCAGTCGAAGGTGTCCTCGGGCAGGCCGAAGTCGCGCCGCATGCGCCAGCGGACCTCGACGATCACGACGGCTTGCGGCGGTCCTGGGTCGAGCGCGACGATGTCGACCTCCTTGCGTCCGAGCCGCACGTTCCGTCCGAGGATGGTCCAGCCGAGGCCGCCCAGATGCTCCGCCACGAGGGTCTCGGCCGCGTCGCCAGCCTGCTGGGCTGAGGTCCTCGAGCGGGGCCGCGGGGGTTCCACCAGGTCAGTCTCGGACGACGACCTCACCGGGCAGTTACCCGGTCCGCGGCCTGCTGGGCGGGCCGCGCCGCGAATCTGGGGTGCGTCGGCGCACCAGGCCATCGTTCCACTCAGGCGGTACCGTCGGGTGGGCTGCCAAGCCGCCCCCGAAGTCGCCATACTCGGTGCGGCGCCCCATGCGTCGACGCGGCCAAAACCGAACACCGCCAACCGCCCCGCTGGCAGGACCGGATCGCGCTCACCGCTTCCGGTTCGCGTCTCCCCTCATCCTCCTGCCATGGGCGGCCCAGTCCCACCGTCGCCATGCCCGATGCACGGCGTCCGGCAGTGAGGAGGCACGACATTGCGAGTGATCCAAGACGGCGCCCAGAGGGCGTCTCATCGGAACCGCGCGGGCCGCATGCTCGCCCTTATGGCATCGATCCTGGCCCTGAGTGGCCTGCTCGTCGCCCCAGCATCCGTCAGCGCCGCGACGATGAAGGTCGTGATCGTGGTCGGTCCAGTCGAATCGTCGACGGCCAGGTACATCAGCGACGCCCGGGCCCTCGCCCGGCAGGCCCGCAGCTACGGCGCCTCGGTTACGGAGATCTATAGCCCGCGCGCCACCTGGGCCAAGGTGAAACTCGCCGCGCAACGCGCCAATGTCCTCATCTATCTCGGTCACGGCAACGGCACACCCAGCCCTTATCCCTACAGCGCGATGAGCAAGAACGGCTTCGGGCTCAATGCGACCTCGGGCCACGGCAACTCGAACGTCAAGTACTACGGCTCGGCATACGTGAAGATGATCCACCTGGCCCCCAACGCCGTGGTCATCCTCAACCACCTGTGCTACTCCGCCGGCAACTCCGAGCCGGGTCGGGCCGCTCCGACGACGAGCGTCGCCAAGCAGCGGATCGACTACTTCGCGTCGAGCTTCCTCAAGACCGGTGCGAAGGCCGTGTTCGCCGAGCCGAAGGGCAGCGCGGCATACATCCTGACCGGGCTGTTCACCACGGGTCGGACGATGCGCGAGATCTTCAACGCCGGCGGCGGCGGGACGATCTCATTCGCCTCGCGCCGGACGCCTGGTGCGACGACGATCGCCAGGTTGAAGGTTCGCGCGGTGACCGGCTACCTCAACGTGACGGCTGCGGCCTTCCGCTAGGTCCGCCGGTGGGCGCGATCGGGTCCGGCCCGGTCGCGCCGGTCGCCTGCGGGATCAGACGAGCTCGAGCTCGGTCTGCTCCCCGTACAGCACGCGTTGCGTGGTCACGAAGCTCCTGCGATGGAACGCGGTCAGGCCCAGCGCGGACATGGCCGCACGATGCTCGGCCGTGGCGTATCCGGCGTTGTGTTCCCAGCCATAGCCGGGATGGCGCGCAGCCAGCCTGGTCATGAGTCGGTCGCGGACCACTTTGGCGACGACCGAGGCGCAGGCGATCGAGTAGCAGCGGGCGTCGCCGTCGACGATCGCCGTGTACGGCCCGACTTCCTCCTCGAACCCGCGGATGCGCAATCCGTCGACCAGGACGTGGTCGTGCTCACCGATCCGGGCGATCGCGCGGCGCATGGCCAGGTGGGTGGCGTGGTAGATGTTCAGCCGATCGATCTCGACCACCGAGGCGGCACCCACCCCGACCGTGATCGCCCGGCGCTGGATGATCGCGGCCAGCCGCTCGCGCTGGATCGCCGACAGGGTCTTGGAGTCGCGCACGCCCGGGATCCGCTTGCAATCGGGCCGCATCACGACCGCCGCGGCGACGACCGGGCCGGATGCCGGTGCGACCCCGACCTCGTCGACACCGACGATGCGGACCCGTCCCTCGCGCCAGTGGCTGCGCTCGAAGCGGAGGGTCGGGACGATCGGCGCCATCGACTCGTAGGGTAGCCGACCGGGCGGAGGGGCGGGCGTCGGGCCCGGCAGGGAGCGCCGGGCGGGCTGTGCCCGCGAGGCCGCGGGCCCGTCGGTCAGCCCGGGCGGCGCTCGCGCAGGGTCGCGGCCTTGCCCACTCGCTTGCGCAGGAAGTACAGCTGGGCGCGTCGGGCGACGCCGTGGCGCATGACTTCGATCTTCTCGATGCGCGGGCTGTTCACCATGAACGTACGCTCCACGCCCACGCCGCTGGCGATCCGACGAACGGTGATGCAACGGGTGATCCCGCCGCCGCGCATCTTCATGACGGTGCCTTCGAAGACCTGGATGCGCTCGCGCGTCCCTTCGACGACCTT
>JBDTQW010000133.1:0-5140 GCA_039931975.1 Chloroflexota bacterium
TGTTCAGCAGCGACGTGGCGCTCACCCAGCAGATGCTGATGTGGGAGGACGGGATCGCGCGCACCCTCGACCTGCGCGACGATGACGAGGATGTCGCTCCGCCACCCGTCCCGATCCGGGCGACGCCCATGGCCACCCGCTTTGCGGCCAGCAAGCCGGGCGACCGATGACCCTCCAGCTGCACAAGCCCGACGGCAAGGGCGGCCTCGAGAAGCGGGCCGTCGCGGACGGCGACTGGCGGCGCCACCTGCGTGCCGCGCGCTGGGGATCGGGCCTGCGCAGCCGTCGGGTGCCCAAGCTGGCCAACCCGGAGATGAACCCCACGTCGACCTTCATGTCGGTCGTCTTCTGGGTGTCCCTCGCGGCCCTGACCTTCGTCGTCCTCGTGGTCGGCTACGGCATCGGTTTCTGGCGGCTGGCGCCGCCTGCCTGACGGCGCTCGGTCGGTCCTCGCCTATACTGTCGGCCCATGCTTGGATTCCTGAACCGGTTCGTCGATTCGAACGACCGTGAGATCAAACGCATCCAGCCGGTGGTCAACGAGGCGAACGCGCTCGAGGCGGAGCTCGAGGCGCTCTCCGACGAGGAGATCCGGGCCCGCTTCGCCGAGCTCCGCGACGAGATCCGTGAGGCCGCCGAGCCCGACGCGCCGTCGGACGATGAGCTGCACCATCCGGACCCGGAGCGTCGCCGCGAGCTGACCCGGGCGCGACGCAAGCAGGAGAACGAGCGCATCCAAGACGCCCTGGACGGGGTCATGGCCGAAGCGTTCGCGATGACCCGCGAGGCGATGCGCCGGACCCTGGGCATGCGCCATTTCGACGTCCAGCTCATCGGCGGCGCCGTGCTCCACGAGGGTCGCATCGCCGAGATGCGGACCGGCGAGGGCAAGACCCTCGTTGGCCCGCTGGCCGCGATCCTCAACTCGATGACCGGGCGCGGCGTCCACGTCGTGACCCCCAACGACTACCTCGCCCGCCGCGACCCCCAATGGATGGGCCCGGTGTTCCACTTCCTCGGGGTGTCGGTGGGCATGATCACCCACGACGCGAGCTTCGTCTTCGAGCCCGACTACCCGACCAGCGATGAGCGGCTGGTCAATCTCCGGCCGGTCGAGCGGCGCGAGGCGTACGCCGCCGATGTGACCTACGGCACCAACAACGAGTTCGGGTTCGACTACCTGCGCGACAACATGGTCAGCGAGCTCGACCAGCGGGTCCAGCGCGGCCAGAGCTTCGCGATCGTGGACGAGGTCGACAACATCCTGATCGATGAGGCGCGGACGCCGCTGATCATCAGCGGCCAGGCCGAGGAGTCGGCCGACAAGTACTTCACCTTCGCCCGGCTGGTGCCCCGGCTCGTGCCGCGACCCGAGGGCGCGGAGGAGGGCGGTGACTTCTTCATCGACCTCAAGGACCGGGCGGTCAGCCCGACCGAGCAGGGCATCGACAAGATGGAGAAGTGGCTCGGCGTCGAGAACCTCTACGCCGCGGATCCAGTCCTAGCTCGGCACTTCGAGCAGGCTCTCCGGGCGCATGCCCTGTACAAGCGTGACCGGGACTACATCGTCAAGGACGGCGAGATCATCATCGTCGACGAGTTCACCGGTCGACAGATGCCCGGCCGGCGCTGGAGCGAGGGGCTCCACCAGGCGGTCGAGGCAAAGGAAGGCCTGCGCGTTCAGCGCGAGTCGGTCACCCTCGCCACGATCACCTTCCAGAACTACTTCCGGCTGTACGACAAGCTGTCCGGGATGACCGGAACGGCGATGACCGAGGGCGAGGAGTTCTCCAAGATCTACAAGCTGGAGGTGGTCGCCATCCCGACCCACCGGCCGATGATCCGCGACGACGAATCGGACCTGGTCTATCGCTCCGAGAAGGGCAAGTTCGAGGCGCTGATCGAAGAGATCGCCGAGATGCGGGAGATCGGCCGGCCGGTCCTCGTGGGGACGGTCTCGGTCGAGAAGTCCGAGGTCCTGGGCGACCTGCTCAAGCGGCGCGGGATCAAGCACGAGGTGCTCAACGCCAAGTTCCACGAGAAGGAGTCCGGGATCGTCGCCCAGGCCGGCCGGACCGGCGCCGTGACGATCGCCACGAACATGGCCGGTCGCGGCACCGACATCCTCCTCGGCGGCAACCCGGCGGGCCTGGCCAGTGAGATCCTCCATCGCCGCGACCTGAACCCGGCCGAGGTCGACAAGGCGACCTATGATGCCGCGCTCGCCGAGGCGAAGGCGATCTGCGACGAGGACCACGAGTGAGTCGTTGCCGCCGGCGGACTGCACATCATCGGAACCGAGCGCCACGAGAGCCGCCGGATCGACAACCAGCTCCGCGGCCGGGCCGGGCGGCAGGGCGACCCGGGTACGTCCCGCTTCTACCTGTCCCTGGACGACGACCTGATGAAGCGCTTCGCCTCGGATCGCGTGGCGGGGCTGATGGAGCGGATGGGCCTCGATGACGATATGGCCATCGAGTCCCGTCTGGTGAGCAAGACGATCGAGAGCGCGCAGAGCCGGGTCGAGGGCTTCAACTTCGATATCCGCAAGCGCGTGGTCGAGTTCGACGACGTCATCAACAAGCAGCGCGAGACGATCTACGCCGAGCGCGACAAGGTCCTCCACAACGAGGACTTGGGCGAGACGATCGTGGGCTTCCTCGACGACGAGCTCGACGCCCTGCTCGACCAGTTCCTGGCCGGCGACGCCGCCGACGAGTGGAACCTCGAAGGCCTGTCGGCCGCGCTCGTGGCGATGGGTCTCGACGGCCCCGGCATCACCGAGGATGCCCTGTGGGACATCGGCGGACGCGAGGCGATCCGAGGGCACCTCGGAGAACTGGTGGCCGACAAGCTGGAGGAGAAGGAGCGCGACATCGGCGCGGCCGATTGGACGATGATCGAGCGGCTCGTCCTCCTGCGCACGATCGATTCGCTGTGGGTCGAGCATCTGACCGAGATCGACGACATGCGTCGCGGGATCGGCCTGCGCGGCTATGCCCAGCAGGACCCACTCAACGAGTTCCGGCGCGAGGCATTTGCGCTGTACACCGAGCTGCGCGACCTCATCCGCCATCAGCTGGCCAACACGATCTTCCGAGTGACCGTGACGCGCCAGTCCGAGCCGACGCCGACGGAGCTGCCGATGCCCGACGAGGCGACCCTGTCCGCCCTGCGCGACGGTGACGGTGCGGCCGAGGGCGCCCGGACCGGCGCCGTCGCGACGGGTGCGGCCCGGGCCAGTGCCGCCGCCGTGAGCGGACCGCTCGCACGAGGCCTGCCCGCGGAGCCAAGCGTGATGGGCGTCCGCGAGTCACTCGGCGACGAGGTCATCGGCGTTGGGGGAGCGGCCGCTTCCGGGGGGTTGCGGCCCGGCTATACCCCGACGGGCGAGCGGATCGGCCGCAACGACGCCTGCTTCTGCAGCTCCGGCCTGAAATACAAGAAGTGTCACGGCCGGTGACGGGAGATCCGACCGACCCTCGTCGACGGTGATCGGCGATCTCCGACGCCTGGTCGGGGTCGCGCTGGCCAGCGTCATCGTCGTCGGCACCTACGGGACCTTCCGGATCTGGGAGCAGGGCGGGCGCGATGAGAGCCGGCCCGCGGGCGCCGTCGTCGTCCTCGGCGCCGCACAGTACGACGGTCGCCCGTCGCCGGTGTTCGCCGCCCGGCTCGACCATGCCGTGGCGCTGTACCTGACCGGGGCGTATCGCTTCCTGGTCGTGACCGGCGGCAAGGCGGCCGGGGACCGGACGACCGAGGCCGCGGTCGCCCAGGCATACGCCATCGATCGGGGGGTGCCGGGCGACCGGATCCTGGTCGAGGATCGCGGCCGGACGACCCTCGAATCGCTCGAGGCGGTCGCCATCATCCTGCGCCAGCACGACATCGGCGACGCCGTCTTCGTGTCGGACCCGCCGCACATGTTGCGGGTCCTGCGGATGGCCGCCGATCTGAGCATCACCGCCTGGGGCTCGGCCACGCCGACGAGCCAGATCGCCGCCAGCCCGAGCCGATTGACCGGCGCCTACGTCCACGAGCTGGTCGCCCTCGCGCTCTACTTCACCCTCGGCAGCGCACCGGCGGGCGAACTCTCGGAATCGCGCTGATTTCGAGGTCCCGGATCCGGTTTCCCCTCTTGGCGTGGCGGTCTTGTGCCGATATACTGGGCCAAGTTCTGACCAATCCGGCCCGGAGGGGACCGTGATGACCGAAGAGGGCGCCACCGCCCCGCCGTTCCCCTGCCCACTAGAGAGGGAATCGTGAAGCAGGCCGAAGAAGCATCGTTCATCGATCTCATCGCCTGCGAGCGTGATTGTCGGAACTGCAGTTATGCCGCCGCCCTCGATTGCGACGGCAACTGTGGGATCTGCCCGCACAACGGGTACTGCCCGTGCGTGAACCCCGTCGTCGCCCGGAGCAAGACGGCCCTGCGGCTGATCGAGCTCCGTCCGATCCTGCTCCAGGAAGCCCAGGCGAGCCACTCCTAGGTGGACGCAGCCGCCATTCGCGACCTGGCCGAGCGGATCCGGGCGACCTCGGGGCGACTTTGACCTCGCAGGCAAAGACGCCCGCGTCGCTCGGCTCGAGGCGCTGACCCAGGAACCGGGCTTCTGGGACGACCAGCAGACCGCCCAGGGCGTCCTCCGTGAGGCGGATGGGCTGCGCACCGAGCTCGGCCTCTGGCGTGGCCTCCTGGACCGCGCCGACGAGCTCCTGACCTTCATCGAGCTGATCGACGAATCCGGCGGGGATCCGGACCTCGAGGCTGAGCTCGAGCGGAAGGCCGCCGCGCTCGAGGCCGACTTCCGATCCGCCCGCGGCCAGCTCATGTTCTCGGGCCCGTACGACGCCGGTTCCGCGATCCTCTCGATCAGCGCCGGAGCCGGCGGCACCGAAGCGACCGACTGGGCGGAGATGCTCCTCCGGATGTACCTGCGCTGGGCGGAGACCCATCGCTACAAGACCGAGATCGTCGACCGCCAGGAGGGCGAGCAGGCGGGCATCAAGAGCGCGACCGTCGAGGTCGGAGGCCGCTCGGCCTACGGGTTCCTGCGAGCCGAGAAGGGTGTCCATCGACTGGTCCGGATCAGCCCGTTCGATGCCCAGAACCGGCGCCAGACGACGTTCGCCCTGG
>JBDTQW010000134.1:0-4713 GCA_039931975.1 Chloroflexota bacterium
AGGGCCGGCCAGCCACCACGTCAAGCAGGGCGTGCCGACCGGCGGCGGGATCCTGCTCATCCTGGTAGTGGCGGGCATCGCTCTGTTCCTGGGCGCGGTCGGCAACGACACGCCGGACACCTATTCGCCGCTGGCCGCGCTGCTCGGCGTCGGGGCCCTGGGCGCCATCGATGACTATCGCAACGCCAAGACGGGTACCGGCATCAGCGTCCGGGCCAAGCTCGGCTGGCAGATCGTGGTGGCCGTGCTTGCTGCGCTGTACATCCAGCGCCACTTCGGGATCGACGCGATCCGCGTGCCCTTCGGCGGGGAGGTGACGATCGGGCCGGCGCTCTACGTCCTCTTCGCCGGGTTCGCCATCGTCGCCTCGTCGAACGGGGTCAACATCACCGACGGGCTCGATGGGCTGGCCGGCGGGACCCTCGCGTTCTCCTTCGTCGCGTACATGATCATCGCCCTGTTGAACGTGCCCCACCAGCCCAACCTGGCGCTGCTCTGCGCGATCATCATCGGCGCGATCATGGGCTTCCTCTGGTTCAACGTGCACCCGGCCCAGGTGATCATGGGCGATTCGGGATCGCTGGCGCTGGGAGCCACACTCGCCGTCAGCGCGCTCATCACGGGTCAGATCGTGGTCCTGCCACTCATCGGCCTGGTGTTCGTGGTCGAGACCGGTTCGGTCATCCTCCAGGTGGCCTACTTCAAGGCGACGGGCGGGAAACGGATCTTCCGGATGTCGCCGATCCATCACCACTTCGAGCTGATGGGCTGGGACGAGGAGAAGATCACCGTCCGATTCTGGATCGTGGCGGTCCTGGCTGGGCTACTCGGCGTCACGTTGTTCATGGCCTCGATCAACTCGCTGGCATGACGACGATGACCACGACCCAGCCGCCCCGCCCGGGGCCGACGCTTGACCCCGACGAGCTCACGCTCGACGGGATCCGGGCCGGCGCCCTGGCCGGTCGGCCGGTGACGGTCCTGGGTTTCGCCCGCAGCGGGATCGCCCTGGCGCGATTCCTGATCGACGCGGGTGCGACGGTGACCGTCTACGACGGGCGTTCGGCCGAGGAGCTGGCCGAGGCGCTGGCGCAGCTCGACGGGCGGTCGATCCGGCTCCTCGCGGGCCCGCTGGTCGAGCCGGCCGAGGCCCTCGCCGGGGCCGCCCTGGTGGCGACCTCGCCGTCGGTCAATCCCGACTACCCGACGACCGAGCCTCGCCTCCGGGCGGCCCTGGCGGCGCTGGTGGCCGCGCGCGCCGCCGGCGATCCGCTCGCGCCGGCGATCGTGGCCGAGGTCGAGCTGGTCCTGCGGCTGTGCCCGGCACCGACGATCGGGATCAGTGGCACCAAGGGCAAGACGACGACCTCGGCCCTGGCCCACGCCCTGCTGGCCGCCGACCCGCGCCACCGGGCCGTCCTCGGGGGCAACATCGGCCGGCCGCTGGTGGAGCGCCTGCCCGAGTTGCGCCCCGACGACCGCGTCGTGATCGAGCTGTCCGAGCTGCAGCTGCCGACGCTGTCGCGGGGGACGACTGTCGCGGTCCTGACGAACGTCACCGCCGATCATCTCGATCGTCACGGCACCCTCGAGGCGTACCGGGCCGTCAAGCGCCGGTTTGCCGAGACAGTCGATCCCGCTGGCGCGCTGGTCCTCAACCTTGACGACCCGGTCGTGGCCGGGTACGCGGACCTGGCTTCGGCCCGGGTCGTGGGCTACCGCCGTGATATCCCCCCGGCGGGAGGGGTCGGGGTCGCCGACGGCTGGATCGTCGCCAGCCGGCTCGAGCGCCTGGACCTGGCCGGGGGTGGCGTTGCAGAGGCCGGTCCGGGCGGCCGGATCGTGCCCCTCGACGAGCTGACCCTGCCCGGCCGGCACAACCTCTCGAATACGCTGGCCGCCGTCGCGGTCGCCCTCCTGTTCGGGGTCCCGCCGGAGGTGATCCGCTCGGCGGCGGCGGCGTTCGTCGGGGTCGAGCACCGACTCGAGACCGTGGGCGTGGTGGGCGGGGTCCGCTTCGTCAACGACTCGCAGGGGACCCAGCCCGATGCCGTGGTGGCGGCTCTCCGGGCGTTCGACCCGCCGATCGTGCTGATCGCCGGAGGTCGCGACAAGGGCGTCGACCTCGGTGCCCTTGGGCCGGTCGTGGCCGAGCGAGTCGCGGCGGCCATCCTCATCGGTGAGAGCGGGCCAGACCTCGAACGCCAGTTCCGGGCGGCGGGCCTGGCCCGGACCGAGCGAGCGGCCACCCTCGAGGGCGCGGTCCGGCGGGCAGCGGCCATCGCCGCAGACCTGCGCAAGACGCCCGCCGACCAGCCTGGGCCGGGCGGGTCGCACCTGCCGACGGTGCTGCTCAGCCCCGCCGCCGCCAGTTTCGACATGTTCGCCGACTACGAGGAACGCGGGCGGGCGTTCAAGGCGGCCGTGGCCAGTCTGGCGGAGGAGGGGAGCCGATGACCGCGCCAACGACCGCGCTCCGCGGCAAGACCCGGGCCCGCGTCTCAGCCGGTGCCCCGCCCAAGACGCTCCGCCGCGAGACCCACCAGCCGGACTACGTGATCCTGGTCGCGGTCATCGCCATGGCGGCGATCGGCATCCTGATGGTCTTCTCGTCGTCGGCCATGAAGGAGTACGCGCGCGACGGCGACGTCTTCGGGGCCGTGGCCCCGCAGGTGGCGTGGGGTGTCATCGGGCTGCTGGTGATGCTCGGGGTGATGCGGGTCGACTACCGCCGGCTGCGCCTCGTGTCCATCCCGCTCTATGCGATCGCGGTCGGCCTGCTCCTGCTCGTGTTCAACGATCAGCTGGGTCAGACGGTCGGCGGCTCGTCGCGCTGGCTCAAGCTGGGCCCACTCCCCGCGGTCCACCCGGCCGAGTTCGCCAAGCTCGCGCTGGTCATCTACCTGGCCCACTGGCTGACCAAGCGCGGGGACCGGGTCGGCGGGCTGATGAGCGGGACGCTGCCCTTCCTGGTCGTCTTCCTGCCGATCGTCGCCCTGGTCCTCAAAGAGCCCGACCTGGGGACCTCGATGGTCCTGGCCACGACCGGCCTGACCATGTTCCTGCTGGCCGGCGCGAACCTGCTCCACTTCCTGGCGCTGCTCAGCGTGGGCTTCGTAGGCATCGTCATGTTCGCCCTGCGCGGCTACCAGCTCGAGCGGATCCGGGCCTGGCTGGATCCCTGGGCGGACCCCGCCGGGATCGGTTTCCATTCGGTCCAGGGCTTGATGGCGCTGGGCTCGGGCGGCCTCTTTGGCCTCGGCCTGGGCCAGAGCCGCGGCGCCGGTGGCCTGTTCCTGCCCAATGCCAGCAACGACTTCATCTTCGCGGTCATTGGCGAGGAGTTCGGGCTGGTCGGGGCCGGCCTGGTCGTCACCCTGTTCGTGATCCTGGCCTACCAGGGGCTGCGGGTCGCCCTCGCGGCGCCGGACACGTTCGGCTCGCTGCTGGCGGCAGGCATCACCACCTGGCTGTGCGCCCAGGCGTTCATCAACATCGGCGTCGTGGTGGCCCTCTTCCCGATCACCGGCATCACCCTGCCCTTCATCAGCGCCGGCGGCTCCTCGCTGACCATCAGCCTGGCGGCCGTCGGGATCCTTCTCTCGATCTCCCGAGAGACCGTCGAACGAGGCACCTGGAACGATGCGTCTGCTGATCGCGGGCGGAGGCACGGGCGGGCACATATACCCGGCTCTGGCCGTCGCCCAGTCGCTGCGCGCCCACGACCCTGAGCTCGAGCTGTCATGGCTGGGCGGACGCCGCGGGCTCGAGGGCTCGATCGTGCGCGCCGCCGGCATCCCGTTCCGGCGCCTCGTGCTCCGATCGCTGCGCACGACCGAGCGCTCGATCCACGCCGTGCTCGACCCACTCCGGCTCGGGTTGGCCGTGCCCCAGGCGGCCACGATCCTCGCCCGCGAGCGACCGGCGGCGATCCTGACCACCGGCGGCTACGTGGCCATCCCGGTCCTCCTGGCGGCGCGATCGCTGGGCATCCCGACGGTCCTCTGGGACGGCAACGTCATCCCCGGGCGGAGCGTCCGGGCGACCGCCCGGTTGGCCACCGTGGTGGCCGTCTCGTTCTCCGAGACCTGCTCCGCGCTGGCGGTCGCGGCCGAGCGCTGCTACCTGACCGGGACACCGATCCGGGACTTCAGCACGATCGATCCCGATGCCGCCCGGGCCCGCTTCGGGGTCCCACCCGGCGGTCGGCTCCTGCTCGTCTTCGGCGGCTCGCAGGCGGTCCGTCGGTTCAATGGCGCGGTAAGTGATGCGCTGCCCAAGCTCTTGGCGCGCGTCCACGTGGTCCACGTGACCGGCGACACAGGCTACGCCGAGGCCCTCGCCGATCGCGGGGCGCTGGCAGCGGAGCTCCACGAGCGCTACCGCCCGTTCCCGTTCCTCGGCGCGGAGATGGCCGACGCGCTGGTCGCCGCCGACCTCATCGTCGGCCGGGCGGGCAGCTCCACCCTGGCCGAGGCGACCGCCCTGGGCAAACCCCTGGTAGTCGTCCCGTACCCTCACGCGGCCGGCCACCAGCGGGCCAACGCCCGCCGGATCGTCGAGACCGGCGCCGGACGGCTGGTGGCGGACGAGGCGTTCGACGCCGCTGCCCTGCTCAAGGCGGCAGCGATCCTGGACGATCCGGCCGACCACGCCCGCATGGCCGAGGCCGAGCGCGAGCTCGGGCGGCCGGGCGCGGCCGAGGCGGTGGCC
>JBDTQW010000135.1:0-4537 GCA_039931975.1 Chloroflexota bacterium
GCGGCTTCGAGCTCTTGTAGGAGCAGTGCTCGCTCCACATCACGCTGAACATCGCCAGCTCGAGATCGTTCGGCGCGCGGTGGAGCCTTGACTCGATGGCGACGAGCTCGTCGTCGGTGATCCCCAGCCGGCGATGCAACGGCTCAGCGACGGTCGCGGGCAGCGCCAGGGCGCTCACCGCGCGCTCCCGACGACGATCGGCTGCCCGGCGCCGGCCCGCTCGGCCGCGCTGTCGACCAGCGAGCGGATGATCCCGAGGCCGTCAACCGAGCCGAGGACCGCCTCCACCGCCGTCTCCGGATGGGGCATCAGGCCGGCGACATTGCCGGCCTCGTTGGTGACTCCGGCGATCGCCCGCAGGGAGCCATTGGGGTTCGCCCGGTCGTCCTCGCCGGCAGTCGTCCCGTCGAGGTGGACGTAGCGGAAGAGCACCCCGCCATTGGCCTCGAGCTCGTCCAGCGCCGCCGGCTCGCCGAAGTAGCAGCCCTCACCGTGAGCGACCGGCATGCGCAGCGGACGCCCGGAGTCCAGCGCCCGGGTGAACGGCGAATCCAGCCGCTCCGGGGCGATCGCGATCTGGCGCGACACGAAGCGCAGCGATCGGTTGCGCAGCAGGGCACCCGGCAGGAGACCCGCCTCGGTCAGGACCTGGAACCCGTTGCAGATCCCCAGCACCAGGCCGCCGTCCGTGGCGTAGCCGGCGACAGAGCGCATGACCGGGCTGAATCGGGCGATGACCCCCGCCCGGAGGTAGTCGCCATAGGCGAACCCACCGGGCAGGACGATGCCGTCCACGCCGTCGAGGTCGGCCGACTCGTGCCACAGGACGACCGGCTCGGCCCCGGCGACGCGCAGGGCGTTGATCGCGTCGATGTCGCGGTTGGAGCCGGGGAAGACGACGACGCCGATCCGGACCATCAGCCCGGGACCCCGGCAACGTCGTCGTCCGAGGTCGTTGCGGAGGCAGCCCCGAGCGCGTCGATCGCGTAGGCCTCGATCAACGGGTTGCTCAGGAGCTCGCCGGCGAGTCGCTCGACGGTCGTCCACGCGTCGGCCTCGCTCGGCGCTGCGACCGTGAGCTCGATCCGGCGGCCGACCCGGATCGCCGAGACGCCGGTCACCCCGAGATGGGGCAGGCTGCCCTCGACCGCCCGTCCCTGGGGATCGAGGATGCCGTCCTTGGGCGTGACGTTGACCGCGAAGCGGAAAGCCAGCGACGTGCTCATCGGGCGATGACGTCCTCCCCGAGGTAGCGGGCGAAGCTCGCGCCGGTGATCCGCTCGAACGCCTCGACGTAGCGCGCGCGGGTGCCTTCGACGACATCGGGCGGCAGCTCCGGGCCGGGTGGCGTCTTGTCCCACGACGCGGCCAGCAGCCAGTCCCGGACGTACTGCTTGTCGTAGCTCGCCTGGGCGCGCCCCGGCTTATAGGTCGTGGCGTCCCAGAAGCGCGACGAATCGGGTGTCATGACCTCGTCGATCAGGATCAGCCCGCCATCGGGCGTCCGGCCGAACTCGAACTTCGTGTCGGCCAGCAGGATCCCGGCCCCCTCGGCGACCGACGCCCCGTGGCGATACAGCGTCAGCGCCGTGGCCCTGACCCGCTCGGCGAGGGTCGTCCCGACCATCCGCGCCATGTCATCGAAGCCGATGTTCTGGTCGTGGGCGCCGCCTTCGGCCTTTGTGGACGGAGTCAGGATCGGCTCCGGCAGTCGATCGCTCTCGTGCAGCCCGGCCGGCAGGCGCAGTCCGCCGATCGCGCCGGTCCGCTGGTAGTCGAGCCAGCCGCTGCCCGACAGGTAGCCGCGGACGATGACCTCGACCGGAAGGACCTCGGCACGCCGGCAGATCATGGTCCGGCCGCGCAGCTCGCCGGCCTCGCCGCGCGACGGGCCACCGGCCGACTCGAGCCCGCGGGGATCGGTCCCCAGCAGGTGGTTGGGGACGATCCCTTCGGTCTGGGCGAACCAGAACCGCGACAGGCCGGTCAGGACCTTGCCCTTGTCCGGGATCGGGGTGGGCAGGACGACATCGAATGCGGAAAGGCGGTCGGAGGCGACCAGCAGCAGCCGCTCGTCGGCCAGGGCATAGAGGTCGCGGACCTTGCCCGAGCGGACGAACGCACTGGCGAGCGTCACGGTGCGGATACCTCGATCTTGTCGAGCCGGGCCACGATGGCGGGAGCATGGCGCAGGAACGAGGCCTCGTCGAAGCAGGCGTCGAGCCGGCCCAGCGAGAGGTTCCGCGCGACCACCGGCTCGGTCGCCAGCAGGTCGCGCAGTCCCAGCCGTTCGTCGGCTGCGCGCAGGGCGCAGCGCTGGACGAGGGCATAGGCCTCCTCGCGGGCCATCCCGCCGTCCTCGACCAGGGCGACCAGCACCCGTGACGAGGCGTGCAGGCCGAGGCCGCGCTCGATGTTCTCGCGCATCCGTTCGGGCCGGACCACCAGGCCCTCGATCAGCCCGGTCATCTTGACCAGCATGTAATCGAGCAGGATCGTGGCATCCGGCAGCAGGACCCGCTCCGCGGAGCTGTGGCTGATGTCCCGCTCGTGCCACAGCGGCTGGTCCTCGAAGGCGGCCAGCGCGTAGCCGCGCAGCAGCCGGGCCAGTCCGGCGATCCGCTCGGACAGGATCGGGTTGCGCTTGTGGGGCATGGCGCTGGAACCCTTCTGGCCCGCCTTGAAAGGCTCCTGGAGCTCGCCGATCTCGGTGTGCTGGAGGTTGCGCACCTCAGTCGCGAAGCGTTCGAGCGACCCGCCGGTGATGGCGATCGCGCTGAGCAGCGCCGCGTGCCGGTCGCGCTGGACGATCTGGGTGCTGACCGGGTCGACCCGCAGCCAGAGCGTTGCGAGGACCTCGGCCTCGAGCTCGGGATCGAGGTGGCTGTAGGTCCCGACCGGACCGGAGATCTTGCCCGTGGCGATCTCGGCGACCGCCTCGGCCAGACGGCGACGATCGCGGTCCAGCTCGAACGCCCAGCTGGCCAGCTTGAGGCCGAGCGTCGTCGGCTCTGCGTGGACCGAGTGGGTCCGGCCCATCATCACCGTCGCTGCCTCGGTCCGGGCCCGGCCCACCACAGCGCCGATGAGCCGGTCGCAGTCGGCGAGGAGCCGCGTCCCGGCGGCCTGCAGCTGGAGTGCGAGCGCGCTGTCCACGACGTCGCTGCTGGTCAGCCCGAGATGGAGGTAGCGGCCCTCCGGCCCGACCGACTCGGCGACCTGGCTGACGAAGGCGATAACGTCATGGTCGGTCGCCTGCTCGATCTCGGCGATCCGCTCGGGGTCGACCTTGGCCCGGGCCTCGATCGCGGCCAGCGCCTCGGCCGGGACGAGGCCGCGGGCCACCTGGGCTCGCGCGACGGCGATCTCGACCCGGAGCATCGCCTCGAATCGCGCGGCGTCGGACCACACCGCGCCCATCTCGGGCAGGGTGTATCGACGGATCATCGGGCCACCGCTGCGGCGGTCCTCGGCTGCCGGCCGGCCGTGCGTGCTGCCCCGCCCGAGGTCTCGTCGGCGCCGATGTCGTGGCGCCGCTGGAGGCCCTCCCAGGCGATCGCGTCGGCGGCCAGCTCGGCGACCGCCCGAGCGGCCGCCAGCTCGGGCGCGCGGCCGACGACGGTCAGGACTCGGCCACCGTTCGTCCCGAAGCCACCGGTCGGTCGACCCAGCGAGCCGGCATGGAAGACCAGGCCACCCAGGGCCACGGCCGCGTCGAGCCCCTCGATCAGCTGGCCCCGCCGCGGGGTGTCGGGATAGCCCTCCGCAGCGAGCACGATCCCGACCGCGGCGCTGGGCAAGGTCGGCAGGGCGGCGCCACTCGACCCCAGCGCTCGCACGACCGTCGCCAGCTCCGCGTTGGCAGCGGCGAGCAGCACAGGGCCGAGCGGACCGGCCAGGCGCGGCAGGATGACCTGGGCCTCGGGATCTCCCAGCCGAGCGTTGCACTCGAGCAGGACGGGGCCGTCGTCGGTCAGGATGAGGCCGGCGTACAGGAATCCGCGGAAGGGTGTCCCGCACCGGGCGAGCTCGGCCAGGATCGGCACATGCATCGTCTCGAGCAGCGCTGCCGCCCCGGCATCGGTTAGGTCGGCGACCGGGCTGTACGCGCCCATGCCGCCGGTGTTCGGCCCGCGGTCGCCGTCGCCCAGCCGCTTGTGATCGCGAGCGGCCGGCAGAGCCACGGCGAGGCGGCCGTCGGTCACGGCGATGACGCTCACCTCGGGCCCGAACAGGCGCTCCTCGAGGACGACCCGCGGCGCGCCCGGCGTCTCGGCGACGTGGCTCGGGGCCGGATCGAAGGCGCCCTCCAGCCGGCGCTCCGCCTCGGCCAGGTCGTCGCCGACCACGACGCCCTTGCCCGCCGCCAGGCCATCCGCCTTGACCACCAGCCCGTGCCCTGCGGCGGCGAGCTCGGCCGCAAAGGCCCGGGCCGCCTCGAGCTCGCCCGTGGCGAAGGCGCGGGCGCGGGCCATCCGGACACCGGCCGCGCCGGCCACCTCGTGACAGAACGCCTTGCTGGTCTCGATCGTCGCGG
>JBDTQW010000136.1:0-4177 GCA_039931975.1 Chloroflexota bacterium
GGCTCGCGCTCGGGTTCGGCGCCGGGCCCGGGCGTTTCCCCGGACTCGGGCTCGGCCCCGGGCCCTGGCCTGGTTTCGAGCCACGGTTCGGCCTCGGCTTCGGGCTCGGTCCCGGGTTCCCGCTCGACGGAGGTTTGGCCATCGTGTGAAACGGTAGCATCCGGTCATGCGCAAGCCCGCCGAAGCCGATCTCGCCCCTGACGCGCTTCGTCCTCTGACCGAGGCGATGCCCAAGGCCGAGCTCCACCTCCACCTGGACGGCTCACTCCGGGTCGACACGGCGCTCGACCTGGCCCGGACCCGCGGGATCGAGGCTCCGACCACGTTCGCCGGGATGTTCGCTGCGCTCGTCGCCCCGGAGCGGACCGCCTCGCAGGCGGAGCTCCTGGAGCGGTTCGAGCTGCCGATCGCCCTGCTCCAGGACGAGGAGGCGCTCGAGCGGGCCACGGCCGAGCTGGTCGAGACCAAGGCGGCCGATCGGGTCCGCTACATCGAGATCCGCTGGGGCCCGGCGCTCCATACCCGGCGCGGCCTGCCCATCGCCGACGGGATCGCCGCGGTCTGCCGCGCCGCGGCCGAGGCGGCGACCAGGACCGGGATCGTCGTGCGCCTGATCTGCACCGCGCTCCGGTCCGACGACCCCGAGCTCAACCTGGAGCTGGCCGAGACCGCGGCCGGCTTTCACGGCGTCGGACTCGTAGGCTGGGACCTGGCCGGTGACGAGCAGCGCTTCCCCGATCCACTGAACTTCGAGCGGGCGTTCGCCGCCGCCAGGGCCGGCGGCCTGCGGATCACCCTCCACGCCGGCGAGTGGGGCGGCGCGGCTCAGGTTCTACGGGCCCTGGCGGTCGAGCCCGAGCGGATCGCCCATGGCCCGCTGGCGATCGACGACCCGTCGCTGGTGGCCGAGCTCATCGCCCGGGGCGTCACCCTCGACCTGTGCCCGACAAGCAACGTCCAGGCCGGGATCGTCCCCACCCTGGCCGACCATCCGCTGGCACGGCTCCACAGGGCCGGCGTCGCAGTGACCCTCTCGACCGACGACGCGGTCGTCTCCGACGTCAGCCTGTCCGAGGAGTACGCCCGGGCGGTCGAGCGGATCGGCCTGACCCTGCCCGAGCTGTGGGCGATCGACCGGCGAGCCCTCGAGGTCGCGTTCGCCGAACCCGGCATCCTGGCCCGGCTCCGGACCGAGTTCGACGCCTGGGCCGCCGTGATCCCGGAGACCGGAGCGGCCGGCTGAGACTCAGCTCGAGGAGAGGCCGTCCAGGATCCGAGCCAGGTCGGCGGCGTCCTCGGCGACGGCGAGCGGCCGCTCGGCCACAGGCAGGGCGTCGATCTGGGCTCGGGTCGTCACCCCGGTAAGCATCAGGATGCAGCGCGCGCCGACCGCCCGAGCCGCGGCGAGGTCCGTGCCGATCCCGTCGCCGATCATGATCGCGTCACGCGGATCGGCACCGACGACCTGGGCCGCCTCGAGCAGGAGGAGCGGCTCGGGCTTGCCGATCGACATGGGCACGACGCCGGAAGCAGTCTCGATCGCAGCGACCATCGATCCCGCCCCGGGCATCAGCAGCCGCTCGATCGGGTAGGTCGGGTCGCGATTGGTGGCGACGAACAAGGCACCCGCACGGATCGCGTCGGCGGCGACGGCCAGGCGCCGGTAGGTGACACCGGGATCGAGCCCGACGACGACGGCGTCGGGTCGGCCGGCAGCCTCGAAGCCGTCCAGCCCGTGGGTCTCCGCGAGCGTCGCCGCCTCGCCGGCCGTGATCACCTCGAACCCGCAATCCTCGAGCTCGCGCCGGAGGCCGGGACCGCCGAACGCCAGGACCCTTTTGGGCCGCGGATCCTGCTCCGCCAGCCACAGCGCGGTGGCCCGCGGCGAGCTGACCACCCGATCGGCCGCGACCGGCGCGCCCATCGTCGCCAGGCGGTCGACGTAGTCGACCCGGTAGTGCATCGAGTTGTTGGTCACGTAGACCACGTCGTCGCCGCGGCGAACCCGCTCGGCCAGCAGTGCGGCAACGCCCGGCACGGGATCCGCGCCGCGGTAGACGACGCCGTCGAGGTCGACCAGCAAGAGCATCGGCGAATGGTAGCCGTCCACCCTGCGATCCGGTCCGGCCCGGCGTGTCACGATGGGCCGGTGACGCCAGCCCGACACGAACGCGCAGATCCGATGGTCGGCACCGAGCGCCTGCTCATCGACGGCTCGAACCTGCTCCACGCGCTGGGCCGCGCGAGGGGCGGACCGGCCCCGGCGGCCACCCTGGTCGGGCGCCTCCGTGCGGTCATCCCGGCCGCGGTGCGGATCGAGCTGATCCTCGACGGAGCGCCCGACCCGGGCCTACGCGGCACGCGGATCGCTTCGGGGCTCACCGTCCGCCATAGCGGCTCGGCCTCGGCCGACTGGCTCATCGAACGGCTCGTCGTCGACGCGATCGGCTCGGGCGGCACGCCCGAGACGGCCCATGCCGTTGCGGACGCGATCCTGGTGGTGACCGACGACATCGACCTCGGCCAGCGGGTCCGCCGTCGGGGCAGCCGGAGCGCCGGCACGCCCTGGCTCACCAAGCGGCTCGACCGGGGCGTCCTGAGCGCCCCGTCGGCGGGGACGCCGCGGCCGGCCCGACCAACCCGACCGACGAACCAGGCCAGGACCTCCGACGACGACGACGACCGCGGGCGCTGGCAGCCGGGGCGGGGCGCCACCAGGAAGTCCGGCAACCCCAAGCGTGGACGGCCACCGGACCTTCCCCGCTAGAATGCCGGCGTGAGCATCGCCGACCAGCTCAACAGCCTGTGGAACCAGATCCTCGAGTTTCTGGCCCAGATCGTGATCCCGGACTGGGGTGCGCTCATTGGGCTGCTCCCGATCTTCCTCGTGGTCGGCGTGCTCGGTCCGCTTCTCAGCCTGCTCGCCCTGGTCTGGTTCATCTACATGGTCCGCAGGCCACGTGCCAAGCTGACCGTGGTCGAGGGGCCGCGCCTGGCCAAGCTCGACGAGGCCGGCCGCCCGATCTATCCGACGGGCTACCCCTACTGCGCCCGTGACCGGCTCATCTACCCCAGCGGGACGACGACCTGCGACGTATGCCACGACGAGCTGGTGGTCACCTGCCCCAAGTGCGGGATCGGCCGCCAGGCTCGCCTCGACACCTGCGCCAACTGCGGGCTCATCCTCAAGATCGACAAGAACGCGCAGGTCCGGACTCTCGCGCCGACCGGACCGCCGCCCGGCGGGGCAGCGGCAGCCTGATGGCCAGCGCCGCCCAGCTGCTGTTCGTCTTCGGCGTCATCGCCGTGGCCCTGGCGTTTGCCGCCCACGTCGGTCATGCGGTCCTCCTGGCCAATGGCCGGCGGAGCCTGCCCCGGCTCGTCAACGCGGCACAGCCGGCCTACGCCGGGGTGGTGACCGGCTCGTTCGTCGAGTCGAGCGGCCGTGGCCGAGTCGGGTCTGCCGTGGGGCACGCCAGCCCGGTCTCAAGGGGCGCCTCGCTGCTGGGCGTGCTGGCCGTGGTCCTGTTGGGCCTGTCGCTGGCAGCGCGCGCGATCGCCGTCGGTCGCGGGCCGTGGGGCAACATGTTCGAGTTCACGGTCGCCTTCGGCTTCACGATCCTGGCCGGCTATCTCGTGCTGGGGCGGCGCTATCCGATCGGCTCCCTGGGGTTCATCCCGTTCGGGGTGGCCCTGACCCTATTGCTGTACGCCAGCAGTCTTCCCAGCGAGGTCAAGCCGCTGGTGCCGGCCCTCCAGAACGCACCGCTGCTGACCATCCACGTGGGGATGGCCACGATCGCCTATGGCATCTTCGCCACCAGCTTCGCTGCCGGGATCGGCTATCTCATCCAGGGCCACGGCGACCGGTTCGCCTGGCTGCCGTCGCACAGGGTCCTCGATGAGGTCGCCTACCGGGCGGTGATCGTCGGATTCCCCATTTTCGCCACGATGATCATCCTGGGCTCGTGGTGGGCGTCGATCGCCTGGTCGCGTTACTGGGGCTGGGATCCCAAGGAGACCGCGGCGCTTGTGACCTGGCTGGTTTACGCGGTCTATCTCCATGCCCGGAACCAGAAGTCGTGGGCCGGCCGGCCTGCCGCACTGCTCCTGGTCGTCGGATTCGGGATGGTCCTGGTGACCTACTCGGGCAGTCTATGGTTCTCCGGCCTGCACG
>JBDTQW010000137.1:0-4090 GCA_039931975.1 Chloroflexota bacterium
TGATCAAGAACGCCACGATCATCGACGAGAAGCACTCGACCGATCACGTCCAGATCGGCTCGACGGTGTCGGTCGAGAGCGGCGACGGCAAGGAGACCTTCACCATCGTCGGCTCTGCCGAGGCCAGCCCGCGGGAGGGGCGGATCTCGAACGAGTCGCCGGTCGGTCGCGCCCTGCTCGGGCGCAAGAAGGGCGAAAAGGTCGTCGTGCGGGTACCCGCTGGGGACTTCAGCTACACGATCGTCTCGATCCGCTAGCCGGCGCGCGCGCGGCCTCAAGCTGGCCTGAGCCCGGCCAGCCAGCCGGGAGGATCCCGGCTCCCACCGGGAGCGAGGACTCGATGGACTGGGCCGACGAACTCGCCGCCTCGGTCAGCGGCCCGCAGGTCGTCAACGACAGCAAGACGCCGTCCGGGACGGTCCACGTCGGGAGCCTGCGCGGCCCGGTCATCCTGGACACCATCACCCGGGCCCTGCGCGCCCGTGGGCTCGAGACGACCCTGCTCTACGGCATCGACGACCTCGACCCGATGGACGCCCAGGCGCTGCTCACGCCCGACGCGGTCGAGCACGAGATGGGGCGGCCCCTTGCCCACGTCCTCGACCAGGCGGGTGACTGCCATGCCTCCTATGCCAGGCACCACGCCCAGGTCTTCATCGACCTCTTCGACGGGCTGGGCATCCGCCCCGACCGCTACTATTGGATGAGCGACATCTACCCGACGGGCGCGGTCGATCCGTACATCCGGCTGGCCCTCGACCGTGCCGATCGGGTCCGCGACATCTACCGCCGGGTGGCCAACGTCCAGCATCCGGTGGAGTGGCACCCGATCAGCGTCATCTGCTCGAACTGCGGCAAGGTCGGCACGACGATCGTGACCAAGTGGGACGGTGAGCGGGTCTACTACGAATGCCGCCCCGACCTGGTGACTTGGGCTCGTGGCTGCGGAGCGTCGGGCTGGGTCTCGCCCTTCGGGGGCAACGCCAAGCTGCCGTGGAACCTCGAATGGGCCGCCCAGTGGGGCCTGTTCGGGGTCACCATCGAGCCGGGCGGCAAGGACCTCTCGACCGCGGGCGGTTCGCGCGAGCGCTCGGCGGCGATCGCCCGCGAGGTCTTCGAGCTGGACCCGCCGCTCAACGTGCCGTATGAGTTCCTGAACATTGGCGGGCGCAAGATGTCGACGTCCAAAGGACGAGGCGCGGCGGCACACCAGATCGTCGAGGTTCTCCCGCCGGAACAGCTCCGGTTCCTGTTCCTGCGCCATCGTCCGAATACCGCCATCGAGTTCGATCCGGAGGGAACCGACGCGATCCCGCGACTGTTCGACGACTTCGACACCTTCGCCGCGGCGACCGCCGGCCGCGAGGTCAAGGGCGAGCTGCCGGCCGGCTACGAGTCGATCTTCCGCTATTCGCTCGTGGACCCCGACGCCAACATCGCGGCCGAGGCCGCGGCCTACCGGCCGGCCTTCGGCCACCTCGCCTTGCTGGTCCAGATCCCCGGCGTCGACCTTCGGGAGCGCGTGGCGGCGGAGAAGGGCAGTCCCCTGACGGCACGGGAGCCCGGGATTCTCGACGAGCGGATCGCGGCAGCCAGGGCATGGCTTGCGACGTACGCGCCCGATTCGGCCCGGATCGTCGTCCAGCGCGACGCCCTCCCGCCCGAGGGGGCCGCGCTCGATCCCGAACAGCGCGGCTTCCTGGCGGCGCTGTCGAGCACGGTGGAGCGCGAGGCGCCCAGCAGCGGTGCCGCCTGGCAGGCGCTCATCTTCGCGATGGCCCTGAGCGAAGGCCTGCCACCGCGGCGCGCCTTCGAGGCGATCTACCGCGCGTTCCTCGGCCGGCCCAACGGCCCTCGGGCCGGCTGGCTGCTGGCCGGCCTCGACCCGGAGTTCGTGATCGAGCGTCTTCGCGCGGCCAGCACCGCAGTCGGCGCCGCGGGAGCGAGCGCATGAGCGTCGGGCTCCAACGGCTGCGCGAGGACGCTGCGGCCGTCCGCCAGGGTGCCATCGACAAGGGCGAGGACCCGGTCCTGGTCGACGAGGCGCTGGCCCTCGACGCCCGTCGCCGCGAGCTCCTGGCAACGGGCGACCAACTCAAGGCCGAGCGCAACCAGGCGTCGAAGGCGATCGGCGAGGCGATCCGCGCGAATGCTCAGGCTGCTTCGGGGACCGGATCGGCGTTCGATGCCACCGTGGTGACCGATTCCGAGATCTCCAGGTTGAAGGCCGCCTCCTCGGCGGCGGGCGAACGGATCTCCGCGGTGGATGCCGAGCTGGCCACCGTCGAGTCTGAGCTCGACGACCTCCTCTTGCGCATCCCCAACCCGGCGGACCCCGACGTCCCGATCGGCGGCGAGGAGGCCAACGTCACGGTTCGCGAGTGGGGCGAGCGGCTGCCTCACGCCCAGCCATTGACCGGCGAGGTCGGTGCGGATGCTCGCGCCGATGGCGGCACCTGGGAGCGCCAGCCGCACTGGGACGTCGCCGATCGACTGGGCATCTTCGACCTGGAGCGCGGCGCGAAGATCACCGGCTCGGGTTTCCCGGTCTACCGCGGGCTGGGCTCGACCCTCCAGCGCAGCCTCATCTCGTGGTTCCTCGACGTCCACAGCCGGGAGAACGGGTTCACCGAGATCTGGCCGCCGGCGCTCGTGAACGCGGCGTCTGCGCGGGGAACCGGGCAGATCCCGGACAAGGAAGACCAGATGTACGTCGTCACCCGTGACGATCTCTTCCTGGTCCCGACCGCCGAGGTCCCCGTCACCAATCTCCACCGCGACGAGATCCTCGAGGCCGATCAGCTGCCGATCCACTACGTCGCCTACAGCCCGTGCTTCCGGCGCGAGGCGGGCGCGGCCGGCAAGGACACCCGCGGGATCGTCCGGATCCACCAGTTCGACAAGGTCGAGATGGTGCTCTTCGAACGCCCAGATGCCTCGTCCGAGGCGCTCGAGTGGATGACCGGCCGGGCCGAGGACCTTCTGCAGCGGCTGGGGCTGGCCTACCGGGTGCTGCTGATGAGCACCCGCGAGATGGGTTTCGTGCAGGCCAAGAAGTACGACCTCGAGGTCTGGGCGCCGGGCGCCGAGCGCTGGCTGGAAGTGAGCTCGTGCTCGAACTTCCGCGACTACCAGGCTCGCCGTATGGCGGTCCGCTATCGGTCGGAGCCCGGCGCCAAGCCCGAGCTCGTGCACACCCTCAACGGCAGCGGACTGGCCCTGCCCCGCGTCATGGCCGCGATCCTCGAGACCTACCAGCGCCCGGACGGCAGCATCGAGGTGCCTGCGGTGCTCCGGCCGTACCTCGGGCGGGATACCATCCCCCTGCCTGGCTGAGCGCTCCCAGGACTTGACCGGACGAGGGAGGTCCGCATGGAAACGCCCCAGGAGCCCACGACGGGATCAGCGCAAGCCGGCGAATCGCTCCCGACGTCATCCGGGTCGATGCCGGCTGCTACGCCGCCGCCCGCGCCGCCCTATTCCTGGGAGCCACCCGAGGACCTGGCGGCTGGGCCGGCGCCGGGCTATACGTTCGGGGGCGCCGGCGAGCGACTGGTCGCCTACATCATCGACTCGCTGATCGTCCTGGTGCTGTGCCTCGTCGTGTTCATCGTCGGGTTGGTCCTGCTGGCGGTCTCGCCGGTCCTGGGCGGGATCGTCTGGGTCATCGGGTTCCTGGCCGTGATCTTCGTGTATTTCCCGTACTACTGGGTGAACGGCGGTCAGACCCTGGGGATGAAGCCATTCAATCTGTGGGTCGTGCGCGACAGCGACGGCGGCCCGATCGGCTGGGGCGCCGCAATCCTCCGCCTGCTTGGTCTGTACATCGTCGATTCGATCATCTTCGGGCTCCCGATCGGGCTCATCTGGGTGTTCTTCGACAAGCGCAAGCGCTGCTGGCATGACCTGATCGCCGGCACGGTCGTCGTGAAGAGGGTCTAGGCCGGCCGGGGCAGATCTTCGAGATCAGGGCCGCTGCTATCCTCGGCGACGGAGAGGTGGCAGAGCGGTCGATTGCGGCGGTCTTGAAAACCGCTGATACGCAAGTATCCGTGGGTTCGAATCCCACCCTCTCCGCCACACTCGCGAA
>JBDTQW010000138.1:0-4042 GCA_039931975.1 Chloroflexota bacterium
TCGAGGCCGAAGGTCGAGGGCTGCTGGGGTTCCTCGACACCTCCGGGACCGACCACGACGTACGCTTCGCGGCCGTTGACTGACGCCTCGAGCGACCGACCTCAGCCGAGGCGCTCGCGAAAGAACGCGTCGAGCTCTGCGTGGGACATCGACCCGGCGAAGCCGTCGAACGTGCCGTTCTCGACGAGGCCCGTCGCGGCTCGGACGAACGCGCCCCAGGCCACCCGGGCCAGGCCCGATCCAACGGAGATGCGGCGGACGCCGAGATCGGCTAGGACCGCGACCGACAGCCCGAGCACGGGCGACGAGACGAGCACGTTGACCGGCTTTGGCGCCACCGCCTTGACGATCGTCGCGATCTGCCCGGGATCGGTCACGCCTGGCGCATACAGGCAGTCGGCGCCTGCATCCGCGAAGGCGACCAGCCGATCGAGCGCCGTGCGTGCCGGATCGGGATCGCCGACCAGCCAGGCCTCGCACCGGGCGGTCAGGACGACCTGGCTGCCCGTCGTCTCGATCGCCGACCGCGCAGCGCGAACGCGCTCGATCGCCAGGGTTCGCTCGTAGAGGGGAGTGGCGTCGTCGCCCGTCGAGTCCTCTATCGAGAGCCCGGCGGCGCCGGTCGCGACGCACAGGGTGACGTTGGCGGCCACGCCCTCGGGCTCATCCGCGTAGCCCGACAGGAAATCCGCGTTCACCGGCACGGACGCCGCACGGACGATGTCGCCGATGTGCCCGAGCATGGCCTCCAGCGGCACGGCCGCGGTCGAGTCGGGCAGGCCGCGGCTGAACGCGAATCCCGACGACGTCGTGGCGATCGCCTTGAACCCGAGCCGCTCGAGGTAGAGCGCCGTCCCCACGTCCCAGGGATTGGGCATCACGAAGCAGCTCGATTCGTGCAGCGCGCGAAACGCCTCGACGGCAGGACTCACCGGTCGGGCCTCGGAACTCATCGCGGCACGGTACAGGAACGGTCGGACCGCCGCGCGGCCGTTCGCCACCTGGGCTGGCGGCCCGTGTCCTACGCGAAGACGAACGCGATCGCGACCAGCGGCGGGATCGCCTGGATCAGTCCGGAGCGCAGGAAGCGCCGATCGGTTATGAGCAGGATGATCCCGGCCAGGGCCATCGATCCGCAGGCCAGCACGATGAGCGCCCGACCTGCGTCGACATGACCGGTGTTGAGAGCCACCACCCCAGCTACGGCGCCGATCGCGAGGAACAGGTTGTAGAAGCCCTGGTTGAAGAAGATCGGGCGCAGGAGCTCCGCATCGGCCTGCGATTGGACGAAGAACCGCCGGTACGTGTCGGGCTGCATGAAGCGCACGCTCTCCAGCACGAAGAAGACGACGTGGATCGCCGCCGCGAGGAGCGCCGCGCCCTGACCGATCGGGTTCATCGGGCGCCTATCCCCACTCGCCGTTGCCGGAGACCTTCTCGACCGCGATCCGAATGACGTAGCCCGGCGGCGGGTTCGGCATCGCGGGGAAGACGACGTCGGGCCCGAGGTAGACGTGGGCCAGGCGCTGGAGAAGGTCGGCCGCGCCGCCCTCGGTCACGCGGGCGCGGCCGCGCGGGACGAGGTAGTGGTCGAGGCCGTAGGCATTCCTGCCGGGGGCCTGGAAGGACACGGCGACGCGCGGGTCAGCACGCAGGTTGCGCAGCTTGTGCTGGTCGCCAAGCGTGCCGATCACGATCTCGCCGTCTTCCACGCCGACCCAGGCCATCGAGACGTGTGGATCGGCCTTGGGGCCGAGTGTCACCACATGGGCGAGGGGTCCGGTCGCCAGGAAGTCGCGGATGGGCTGGGAAAGCGTCGCCACGAGCCTCATCCTAGCAACCTCAAGCGCCAAGGCACCGACTGAGGGAGCCCGTCCGTGGCTTACACCGACCTGCCACTCGCCAAGCTGCGCGCGTACGCTCCGGAGCTCGACGTTCCGTCCGACCTCGACGCGTTCTGGTCGTCGACCCTGGCGAAGGCGCGAAGCCACGACCTGGCGGCGACGTTCGAGCCGGTCGACAACGGCCTGACGGTGATCGACACGCTCGATGTCGGCTTTGCCGGGTTCGGCGGGTCACGAGTCCGCGCCTGGCTTCAGCTGCCGGCCGGCCGGAGCGGCCCGCTGCCGGCGGTCGTCGAGTTCGTCGGGTACGGCGGGGGCCGAGGACTGGCGCATGAGCAGATCCTGTGGGCCGCCGCGGGCTACGCCCACTTCGTCATGGATACCCGCGGCCAGGGTTCGGAATGGTCCGTGGGCGACACGCCCGACCCAGATCCGGTCGGTGCCCCGGCCCATCCTGGCTCGATGACCCGGGGAATCCTCGACCCGGAGACGTACTACTACAGGCGGGTGTTCACCGACGCGGTCCGGGCAGTCGAGGCAGCCAGGAGCCACGAAGCGGTCGACTCCAGCCAGGTGGCCGTGACCGGCAGGAGCCAGGGCGGCGGAATGAGCCTGGCGGTGGCCGGACTGGTCGGCGATCTCGCCGCCGTCGCACCCGACGTTCCCTTCCTGTGCGATTTTCCGCGTGCACTCACCATCGCCGAGAGCGACCCGTACGGGGAGATCGTCCGGTACCTCAAGGCCCACCGCGACCATGTCGAGTCGGTCCTGCGAACGCTGGCCTACTTCGACGCCGCGGTGCTCGGCCGGCGGGCCAAGGCGCCGGCCCTGTTCTCGGTCGGACTGATGGACGTAGTCTGCCCGCCCTCCACGGTCTACGCCGCGTTCAACCACTACGCCGGACCGAAGGAGATCCGGGAATACGCGTTCAACGACCACGAAGGTGGCGAGGGCTTCCACGATGTCGCCAAGATGCGCTGGCTGAGGGACCGCCTGCGGCGGTGAGCACGCTCCCGCCGCGAATCGCGACACTCGTGCTCGTCACGGGCGACGGCGAGCTCGTCGGAAGTCTGCCGCCGATCCCGGTGTCGACACCATGGTGGCCGGACGCCGAGCCGGTCGTTCGGGCTGCCCGCGAACGCTTCGGAGTGGACGTGACGGTGTTGCGCCTGCTCGAGGCCGAGCTCGAAGGTGCCCGAGGCGGGGCGGTGACCTACCTCTGCGAGGTGGCGGGGCCCGTGCGGGAAGCTCGACCCTGGTCCGGCCGGGTCGATGAGCATCCCTTGCGCCAGCCGTGGGCGCGACCCGGCGGACCGGCGGCGGACCTTGACTGGGCAGACGGAGTACTGGTCGAACGGGGACTCCGGCGGTCAGGCCCCGCCATCCAGGCCAGGACCTGGAACCTCTCCAGCCTGTGGTGCCTGCCGCTGGCCGATGGCGCCGCCGGAGGCGCCGCCTGGCTCAAGGTAGTCCCGTCGTTCTTCGCCCATGAGGGCGCCATCCTTGAGCGACTCCAGTCCGGCCCGGTACCAACGCTCCTCGGGCGCGATGGCCCGCGGGTCCTGATGGCGGAGATCCCCGGCCAGGACCTGTACGATGCGGCGCTGCCGACCCTGACCGAGCTGGTGAGCTGCCTCGTGGACGTCCAGCGCAGCTGGATCGGCCGGGTCGAAGAGCTGATCGCACTCGGGCTTCCCGACTGGCGCGACCCGGCCTTGAGCGAGGCGATCGCTGCAGCCGTCGAGCGGACGACCGCCGAGCTCGCCGCCCACGAACGCGCGATTCTCGAGTCGTTCGTCGCGGATCTGCCACGCCTGTTCGCGGCCCTGGCCGAATGCGGCCTGCCCGACACCCTCGTCCACGGCGACTTTCACCCGGGCAGTGCCCGCGGCGATGGTCGGACCGTCACGCTGCTCGACTGGGGCGACAGCGGCGTCGGTCACCCGTTGCTGGACCAGGCGGCCTACTTCGAGCGGATGCCGAACGAGTCGCTCGAGGCCGTCCGCGACCATTGGCGGCAAAAGTGGCTGGCGGCGGTGCCCGGCTCGGACCCGGCGCGCGCTGGAGAGCTGATCGCGCCGGTCGCCGCGGCTCGCCAGGCCGTCATCTACTGGCGGTTCCTCGACGGCATCGAGCCCTCTGAGTGGCCGTATCACCGCGCCGATCCGGCGATCTGGCTCAGGCAGACCGCGGAACTG
>JBDTQW010000139.1:0-3804 GCA_039931975.1 Chloroflexota bacterium
GCCCGGGATGCGCGCCCGGGGCTGGGGCCGGGTCGTCGGGATCCTGTCGTCGGGCGTCCGCCAGCCGATCCCTGATCTCGTGTATTCAAATGCCTGCCGGGGCGCCCTGACGGCATGGCTCAAGACGACCGCCCGGGTGGTCGCGGCGGACGGCGTGACCGTGAACGGCGTCCTGCCCGGCCGGCTCGACACGCCGCGGATCGACAGCCTCGATCGCGGCCGAGCCGAACAGACCGGCGAGCCGCTGGACGTCGTCAGAGCCGCCCACGTGGCGACGATCCCGGCCGGTCGCTATGGACGGCCGGAGGAGCTGGGCAGCTACGTCGCCTACGTGTGCTCCGAGCGGGCCGGATACCAGACGGGCACGTTCACCGCCATCGACGGGGGGATGATCGCCGGCCTGCCCTGATCCGGGGTACGTCAGACATCCGCGGGACCAACGGGCCAGTCGCCCCGATCCTTCACCGGGGTCAGTCGCCGCCGTGCCAGCCCGACCGGATGGCGAAGCGATCGAGGCCGCCACGGGCCGTCGACCAGGAGTGCTCGACTCCATCGACGATCGCTCCCGGCGACCCCGCCGCGAGCTCGGCGACCCAGGCCTCGAGGGCGGCCCGGGGGCCTTCGGCGACCGCGCGGACCGAGCCGTCGTGCTCATTGGCCACCCAACCCACGAGGCCGCGGGACCGGGCCGAAGCGCCGGCGAACATCCGGAAGCCGACGCCCTGCACCTGGCCGCGGACGACCACCTCCACGCGGGACGCTTGGTCATCGGTCATCGGTTCGGTCGGATCATGCCGCCCGCTCGGTCGACGGCCAGGCCAGGACGAGCACATCGATGGCCAGCTCGGGGCCCACGTTGCCGGCAACCAGCTCGGCGACCCGATCGAGTCGGCCGAGGAACGCTGCAGCGTCCCCAGGAGGCAGCGCGGCGGCCGCCCGGTCGACATCCTCGAGCAGGCCGACATCGTGGACGCTGCGCCGCCCACCGACGGAGGCCACCGCCAGGTCTCGAGCCACGTCGCGCCAGATCCCGATGAGCTGACGGGCGGCGCGGCGGCGCTCGGCCGGAGCGATCTTGGCCGCCGACCCTGGCTCGACGTCGACGTCGGGGGTCGCGTCGCCCGTCTCGGACCCGTCACTCGGTCGGGAAGCGGCGGCGCGGGGTGCGGTCGGGCCGGCCAGCGCCTCGACCAGTTCGCGGGCCCGTGCCAGCAGCTCTCGTCCAGCGGCGAGGCGGCGCGACCGGCCGGCGCCGAGGAGGTCGACCAGGGTCCGGGCGATCTCATCGCGGATGGTCATCGCCTCCGGCGCGCGAGCGTAGGCCACCGCGACGCCCGGGCGGCCTTCGGCGATCCGTCCCAGCCGGGCGGCGACGGTGGGGTCGGCCAGCTCCAGCTCACTTAGGATGGTCTCGATGTCGCGCGGGCCCATCGGCCCGAGACGGACCCGGGCACAGCGCGACCGGACCGTCGGCAGGAGGAGCTCCTCCTGATCGGCGCACAGGACGATCGTCACGCCGGGGGCCGGCTCCTCGAGCGTCTTGAGCAGGGCGTTCTGGGCGTCCTCGTTCATCTGGGCCGCACCCTCGACGATGGCGACCCGAGCGCCGCCTTCGACGGGCAGGAACGTCAGCTCGCGAAGCAGGTCGCGGATCCCCCGCGGGCCGGCCGCGTCGCGTGGCCCGCCGATGAGCACCTGACCGCCGGGGCCGTCCGGGGCCAGGCGGTGGAAGTCCGGGTGGTTCCCTCCGGCGATCATCCGGCACGACCGGCATTCGCGGCAAGGCCGGTCGGACGGGTCCGCGGCGGTACACAGCAGGCCGGCCGCGAGGTCGAAAGCGAGCGTCGTCTTGCCCACCGACCCGGGGCCGACGAGCAGTACGGCGTGCGGCGCCGGACCGGTCACCATCCGCACGATCGCGGCCAGGGCCGTCGGCTGGCCTCGGGTCCACCAGCCGGGCGCGACCGGGGATGGCCGGGGCGGCGCGGCGTTCGGACTCATCCGAGCGGTTCGAGCGGCTGCGCGGGGCGGGCTCCGGTCAGGTCTCGGACGATGCGGCCGGCTTGCGGGCCGAGGCGCGCCGCTTTGGCGCGGTGGCCGCTCCCGTCTCGTCGGCCGCTGCCGGCGTCGCCTTGGCCTTGGCGGTCGACGCGGTCCTCGTCCGGGTCGAGGCTCGCGGCTTCGGCCCGTCATCGGCGGCACCGGCGGTCGCACCGACGGTCTTGGCCGTCGACGCAGCCCTGGTCCGGGTCGAGGCTCGCGGTTTCGGCTTGGGCTCGTCGGCGTCGGAGGCAGCCTCGGCTGGCTCGGAGGTCTTCGCGCTTGCGGCCGGGGCCGCGGCCCTGGTCCGGGTCGACGCTCGCGGCTTGCGCGCCGGAGCCCTGGTAGGAGCCTCGGTCCGAGCCTCGGCAGAGGCGGTCGGCGCGCCCTGATCGGTCGGTCCACCTCTCGGCGCTCCACTCGGTCGGTCGACGCCTCGGGTCGCGATCTGCGCCCTCAGCAGTGCCTCGAGCTCCGGCGGGACCTCGCTCCAGGGCTCATCCGATCGCCCGACGGCCGGGCGTTCACGCTCCGGTCGACTGACGACCGGCGGACGATCGTCCCGGCGGCTGTCGCGGCCGCCCCGACCGATCGTCCCGGCGGTCCCACCGCCGGTGGTCCGCCCGGATACGTCCGGGTAGCGGTTGATCCCGCCGCCACCGCCGCCCCGGCCATAGCGCTCACGGTCCATCGCGACCTGGTAGGCGCCACCCCGTCCGCCCCGGTTGCCACCGGACGACCGGCCACCGGCCCGGTTGGACGAGCCGCCCCGGCGCTGCTCGGCGACGAGGTACTCCGGGATCGCCGGCTCGTCGTCGTCGTCAACGTCGAAGCGGGTCGCCTCGGAAGAGGCCGGCGCGCGCGACTGCCCGATCTGGGAGTCCCAGACCGATCCGAAGGCGCCCGGCCGAGGGCCTCGTGGCGCGCTGGCCACGAGCTCGGCCGGCCCCTCCTCGAGCTCCTCGGCGGCGTCCTCGATGGACCCGTCCACTGGGATCGGTACGCCACCCAGCTCGCCGAGCTCGCCGAGCTCGCCGCCCTCGCCCCGGCCGCGACCTCGGCCGCGACCGCGACCGCCACGACGGCGGCGACGGCGCTGTCCCTCTGCCTCCAGGTCGATGCCCTCGTCGGCCATCGCCGGGCTGATCGGCAGAGCGGCAGGCTCCGCCTCATCCGCGGCGACCGGGGGTACCGCTGCCTCCAGGCGGGCAAGCGCCGCCTTCGACAACTTCTCGCCGGGCAGCGCCACCAGGCCGCCGACCGGAGCGCCCGCGGCGGCGGGGACCTCCGGCTCGGCCTCCACGCGCCGACTGCGGATGCCGCCCCGGACCGACGACCGGCCGCTCGCGGCGACCGGCTCGCGCTCGGTCTCGCCGGCACGGCCCCGGCCCCGGCCGACGCCCC
The DNA here is from genome assembly GCA_039931975.1 of Chloroflexota bacterium. Lineage (GTDB taxonomy): Bacteria > Chloroflexota > Limnocylindria > Limnocylindrales > CSP1-4 > Chersky-267. Next base: position 3,445 of record JBDTQW010000139.1, read on the forward strand.
GGCTGCGACCTCGTCCGGTACCCTCGGTCAGCTTGTCCGGCACTTCGGTCATCGACAGGTCTTCGCCGTCGCCGGCGACCCGCCGCCCGCTGCGCGACGAGCCCTTCTCGACCTTGGCCATCTGGATGATGTCGGTGAACTGGTCGGCGACGTCGATGAGGTCGGACGAGGTGTTGCCCCGGAAGCTGACGACCTCGACCCGGACGCCCATCTCCTGGACGGCCCTGATGGCGGGCGCGAAGTCGCCATCGCCCGACACGACGATCGCGACGTCCAGGTTCCGCGCGGTCTTCATCATGTCAACCACGAGCTCGATGTCGAGGTTCGCCTTGACCTTCCCGTCGCCGTACTTGCGGATGT
>JBDTQW010000140.1:0-3794 GCA_039931975.1 Chloroflexota bacterium
GCGCATGCGCGACCCGCAGCGCCTCCTCGGCCTCGTCCTTGAACGTGTCGACGAGCACGATCCGCGGCACGTCGGAGCCGAGGTCGCGGTCGAAGGCCAGCGCGGCCTCGACTGTGTCGCCGAAGATCAGGACCAGCGAATGGGGCATCGTGCCGGTCGGGCTGAGTCCGGCCAGGCGGGCTCCGGCCGGGGTCGATGCGCCGACGCAGCCACCGACGATCGCCGCGTAGTCGAGCACGTCGGTGATGTCGGGATGGACGTGGCGAGCGCCGAACGAGATGACCGGCTGCGGAGCCGCGGCCTCGACGCACTCGCGCGCGGCCGTCGCCCAGCCGGTGGACTGCGCGAGCATGCCCAGGATCGCCGTCTCGTACAGCCCGAAGCGCCGGTAGCGGGCGCGGATCCGCAGGACGACTTCCTTGGGCGAGAACGTGTCGCCGTCGTCGAGCGCTTCGAGCTCGACCTCGGACGGGTCGGCATCGCCGAGGACGTGGGCGATCAGGTTCTTGGCCTCGTCGATCCCGCACAGGATGCCGGCCTGGCGGCTGAACACCTCCATGACCACCATCGGGTCGAGCCCCTCGCGCTCGAGGACACTCTCGGCGCGGGCGAAGTAGACGTCCGCCGATTCGCCCGACAGGATCTCGTTGGAGGGTCGCGTCCGGAGGATGCCCATCAGGGGGCGGCTTCGTCGCGCGACGTTGGGCTGGGCTCGCTCACGGTAGGCTGGGTTCCTTCGTCGGCGCGCTGGAGCTCCGAGGTGGATTGGCTGGGCAGTGTAGCAGTCGGGCCCAGCCCGGGACCCCACAATGCGCCGGGCTCCGCGGCCCCCAGGGCGATGGCGCGCGCCGCGGCCCGCCGAGAACGACCACGCAGGACCACGACGGCCACGATCAGCACGATGACGACCAGCCCCGCGCCCACGATCCCCCCGACGGCCCGCCTCCCGAACTCCGGCGCCGCGTCGAGAAGGGCCAGGGCCTGGCTGGTGTGCGCGCGGGCCTCGTCCATCCGGTTCGCGCGAAACGCGCCGACGGCCGCCTCGAGCTCCGCCTCGGGTCGGACTCCGAACAGGCCCATCGCGGTCAGGGGGTCACGCGGCGCGTCGATCCGGGTGTCGGCCGCGGCGATCGCTCCGGCCGCCTCGAGGTCCGTCCGGGCGATGGCCAGGACGCCGCCGAAGTCGGCCGCGGTCACAGCCGCGCCCTCGTAGGCGGTCTTCAGGGCATCGGGCGGAGCCAGTCCGAGCGGCGCTCCGGTCGTGGCGATCTGGGCGCGCACGTCGAGGATCGATCGACCCATGGCGATCCGTTCGGTCGCGGTCGGGAAGTCCCAGCCGGCCATCGGCGTGCGGACGGCGAGGGGCGGGAGCCAGCCCTGGCCGTCGGCCACCAGCTCGGCGTAGGCCTGGCGAGCCGTTGCCCGGGTGTCGAGGACGCGCAGGTCGGCCGGGCCGACGACGTTCTCCCGGAACTCGCGCTCGGCGGTGGTCGAATGAGCCCGCTCCTGGAGGTAGTCCAGCAGGGCCTGCCAGCCGGGATCGCCAGGACGATGCTCGACGGCCGGCGCACCGACGTAGGCGATCTCCTTCGCCGCCGCCGCGGCGAACACCAGGCGCATCCCGTCGTCGCCGACGACATTGACGACGGACTGGATGACCCCGAACGAGGTCTCGTAGCCGTAGTCCTCGCGCGCCTGGGTCTTTTCATCGCTGATCCGGCCGAGCGGCGGCCAGTCGTTGAGCGCGAACGCGGTGGGATCGGAGCGGGGAAACACGACGGGTTGCGGCGAGGCGATCCCGATCGCTTTGAGCGCCTTCGCGGCGTACGTGTTGGCCAGGCCCTCGTTGATCCAGCGACCGTCGAATAGGTCGGAGTTGAACCAGGCGTGCGAGGCCTCGTGAACGATGGTCAGATCGTCGAGGTCCTCGCTGATCTCGATGCCGCTGGTGTCCGGGTGATACAGCCCGGAATAGCCTTCGAGCAGGGGCGTGTGGACCTCGGTCACGACCATGTCGCCGGTCACCGGCCAGGGCAGGCCGATGAGCCGGTCGAGCTCGGGCAGGCCGCGCTTGAGACGATCCTCCACCCGGTTGAGCCACTCGTCGTCCTCCGGCCAGGCGCGGACGGTGACCGATTCGCCGGTCGGGATGGTCAACGCCTCGCTGCGCAGCCCCGCCGGCCGGTCGGCGTTGACGGCCGCGAACCAGTGGGCGGTGTCGTCGATCCCATCGGCGCTGTAGACGAGCTTGGTGCCTTCGTGGGTCTCCACCAGGGCATCGCCGGTCAGGCTCGGCTCGAAGGTGTCGGGTAGCACGATCCGGATCGAGGCGCGGTCGCCGTTGACCCAGGCGTAGAACGTTGCAAAGGCCGCGCCGACCCGGATGTCGCTCTTCGAACGGGGCTTGCCGCCGGGCAGGTCGTACGTGACCCGGACGTGGGCGGTCTGCCCGGAGGAGAGCTTCGCTCCGAGGGTCACGACGAGCTGAACATAACCCTTCCTTGCCGTCGTCTTCGTGGCCAGGCGATTGCCGCCCTGAGTGGCCCGGGCGTGGGTCGCTTCGGGTTGCAGGGCGAGATGGAGCTCCGTGAAGAAGTAGCGCGTGATGACGTTGCCGGAGGTCGTGGAAGACGTCGTGTTTCGGGCGGTGACGTCGACCGCCACGTGGACCAGCCGGTCCTTGGGCACGAGCGTGTATGTCGAGGCCGACCGGACGTCGATCCCGTCGTCGGCCGCCGCGACGGCCGGCGGGACGCCGGGCGAGGCCGACAGCGCGAGCAGCAGGGCGACCGAGGCGACCAGGGCCAGGCCGCATCGCCCGGGCAGCTGCCTCATCCCGCCTCGGGCCGGTAGCCCGCCCCACGACGGCGCGGCTGACGCCGGGCCCGGCTCGACAACAGCAGGATCAACAGGGCCAGGAGCAGCCCCAGCGCCGCCATCGATCGAAGTCGCAGGCCACCGAGGTCGGCCGCGCCGGCCCATGCCTCGCGGGCGCCGATGGCGCGGGCCTGGGCGGTCGTCAGGTCACCCGCCTCGAATGCGCTACGCGCGGCTGCCAGCCCGCCGACCGGGTCCTGACCGAGCAGCCCGATACGGACCAGCCAGGAGGACGTCGCGTCCGCGCCTGAAGACTCCGCGGCGACGATCTGCTCGACGATCGCCTGCTCGATGGCGGCCTCGGCGAGAGCCACTTCGTGATCGCCGGTCTCGAATGCCGTGCGCAGCCCGGCCGAGGGCCGCAGGCCGGCGACGGCCGCCGCGACCGCCAGCCGGTCACGGGCATCGAGGATGTCGCGGGCATGGGCCATGGCGGCCTCGGCATCGTCGAATCGCCATGCCGCGAGCGCGGTCCCGATGGCGTCCGGCAGGACCCAGCCGTTGGCTTCCTGGACGAGGGCCGCGTGCTCGAAGCGAAGCTGCGCCCGCCGGTCGAGCAGGAGCGCGTCCTCGGGTCGGGTGACCCAGATCCGCCACAGGTCCGTGGCGTCGACGCCGCTCTCGGACTCGATCAGGTCGAGCATCCCGCGCCAATCGATCGGCCCCACGTCCGACCGCGCTCGGGCGGCGCTGAGGATCGCCCGCAGTCCCTCGCCGCCTGTGCGGGTGACGATCAATCGGATCAGCGCGGCGGAGGCGGCTGAGCCATAGGCCTCACTGGTGGCGGCGTCAGGCCCGCGGCCCGGGTCGGCTGCCCAGGCGTTGAGGGGAAAGGCTCCGCGGCCGGTCGGGTCGGGCAGTGGGGTCGCGCCGATGTTGAGCTTGAGCCGCGCAGCCGCGCCGCCCGCCGCAAAGCT
>JBDTQW010000141.1:0-3500 GCA_039931975.1 Chloroflexota bacterium
CTGTGGCCCTCGACGTCGTCGTCGCCGGTGGCACGGGGACGGTTGATACCTTCGGGCTCGAAGGCCCTCGGCTGCTTCGGCATGATCGTTCTCCTGTCGGTGCCCGGAACTCGGCTCTAGCCTGAGCGGCCTCATCTTGCGCGCCGTCGGACCACGAGTCCAGCGCGTCGTGCGACCGCGGGAGTGTCACAAAGGCGACGTTCGCGGGCGGGCCGGCTCGCTCAGCCCCGCGTGATCGGTCGCATGGGGTAGACCCCGACCACGACCGGAGCCACCGGGTCGAGCTGGAGCTCGTAGCCGATCTCGCCGCCGCGCAGCAGCTCGCCCAGCATCTGGCCTTCGCGGTCGGGCAGACCGACGAAGATCCGAGCGCTGCCCAGGACGATGCCCGAAACGTCGTCGTCCTCGGTCGCGATCAGGAACCGCCGACGGATCTCGTGCATCGGGACATAGGCGCGACTCTTGATGAACCGCCGCAGCTGTGCGGTCGTACACCCGCTGTGGCGCTCGACGGCCGGCAGTGCGGGCCGCGGCTGGGGATCGGGCAGCGAGCCCGCCAGCGGCCGTTCGGGTGCCGATCCGGGGACGCCAGGGAGGTCTCGCGCCGGCTGCGCGAGGGCCGACTGGGGAGCAGCCGCGTCCGGTGCGGACATCTCCATTGGGAGGGGCTTGGTGAATGCCGCCGACATCGGATCGTGCGTGGCGGCGTCCACGCTCGGCAGTGTCGCCTCCGACAGCGGCGCACCGGCGGCGGGACCGGGTTCGGCCTGGGCGGAAGCCGACGGGCGGGCGACCCGGGTCGGATCGTGCGGGCGGGGACCGCCGCGGTGATCGGGATGCCGCGGGCGACCGCCCCGACCCGCCCGGCGGCTCATCCGAGCGTGCCCAACGGGGATCGGCGACCGCGGGCGGCCGAGGTCCTCGAGGCTGGAGCGTCGCCGAAGCGACAGGGGAAGGTGGTTGGCATTGATCCGAACACGATTGGGCGGTGGGCGGGCGCTCGGACGAGCGCGTCTGTCCGTCGATGATACCCCGAGCGGATCAGACCCCGTCGACGACATACAGGTCGAGCGGCGCCCGGTTGAGCACGATCGGGCCGTCCTTGCCGCAGACGACGATGTCCTCCAGTCGGGCGCCGTACCGGCCCTCGAGGTAGATCCCAGGCTCGACGCTGAAGGCCATCCCGGATCGCAGCGGCTCGGCGTTGCCGGCCACCAGGTACGGCTCCTCGTGACCTTCGAGCCCGATCCCGTGGCCGGTCCGATGGATGAACTGCTCGCCGTAGCCCTCGGCCTCGATGATCCTGCGGGCCATGGCGTCAATCTCTTCGGCTGGAACGTCCTGCCGAACCGCTGCCGTGGCGCGCCTCTGGGCCGCTCGGAGGACCGCGAAGAGATGCAGGAACGCCTCGTCCGGGCCGTTGGCCGGGTCGCCGGCGGTGACCCACAGCGTCCGCGTGATGTCGCTGCCGTAGCCGGCCAACGTCCCGCCGATGTCGAGAACGATCGGCTCGCCTGCCTGGATCACCCGGTCCGAGGCCTCGTGGTGTGGGGAAGCGCTGTTAGGGCCCGCTGCGACGATCGAGAACTCGGCCACCTCGTGGCCCTCGTCCAGGAGGCGCTCGCGAACCTCCCGCGCGACGTCGGCCTCCGTCCGTCCGATCAGCCGCCCTGCGGCGATCTGCTCCACGACGCGGTCGGCGGCTTCGGCCGCGAGGCGCAGCAGCGCGATCTCCTCGTCGTCCTTGATCATGCGCAACTCGCGCAGCACCGAACCGGCGCTCTCGAGCCTGGCCGATGGGATCCGATCGAGGATCCGAAGGACGTGCATCGCCCATAACCGGTCACTCACGGCGAGCCGTCCAAGAGCGGCGACGGGTTCACCGATCGCAGCGCCGACCAGCCGCCCGACCAGGCTCACAGCGTCCTCGGTCTCCTCCCAGGTCACGATCTCGACGGCGCCGCTGGCCGCCGCGGCGCCGGCCTGCGCCGGAGCGACCTCGAGCCGAGGGACGACCAGCGTCGCTGGGCCGCGAGCGGGAATGACCAGCATGGTCAGGCGCTCGAGCGGCATCGCCCGATAGCCCGTGAGATAGTCGAGATCGGGGCCGCCCCCGATGAGCAGGGCGTCCACGCCTGCAACGGCAGTCCGCTCGCGGGCGCGGGCGATGCGCTGACCGTAGCGTTCCGATGGGATGCTTGGGCGAGCCGTCCCGTTCGTCATCGTCCGAGCGGGGCGATCGACCCCGGGCGATCGGCGACGGGCTCGCTCGACTGCGGTGCCGTGGTGGGTAGCGGCAGGCCCAGCCATGCCGCGATGGTCCGCGGTCCGTCGTCGAACAGCTTTCGATACGCGAAGACCCGGCTTGCGCCTTCGGCCAGGGCTCGTTTCCGAGCAGCCAGGTCTTCGTGCGGACCCACCGCCACGATGGCCAGGCCAGCGAGCCTGGCCGCGGCGATGGCCTCGAAAGGATCCATCGTGCGCAGCCCCAGGTCGACCAGCGCCGCGCTGGCCCCGGCCAGACCACTCCCGAGGCGGGCGGCCGTCCCGGCAACGGTCGGTTCTGCGCCGGCCGTGCGCACGATCGTCTCGAGGCGGGTCGCCCAGATCAGGTCATCGGCGACGATGACGACCCGCAGTCGTTCCGTCACCCGATGACCTCGAGCAAGTGACTGAACAGGTTGCGCGCCTGGACCAGCCCGACCAGGCGGCCATCCTCGACGATCGGGATGTGCCGGAAGCCGCCGACCGCCATCTTGTTCAGCGCCACGGCGGTCGTGTCGTCATGGCGCAGGACGACCGGATCGGGGGTCATCAGCGCGTCGACGACCATGCCCTCGAGGGCCATACCTCGGAGCTTCACGATCGCGTCCTGGTACGTCAGGATCCCCCGCAGCCGATCCCCGTCGACCACGAGCAGGCATTCCAGGCCGTCGTCCTTCATCCGCGCGATCGCGGCTCGGGCGCTCGTTCCGGCTACGACCGTCGGGGGATGCTCGATCCCGAGCGCGTCGAGGTGCTCGCCCAAAAGGCGGCCGTGGAAGTCGGCCGCATCCTGCGGGATGTCAAGCGTGCGCAGGTCGCCGCCACACTCCTCGCAGGCATCCTCCCCGGCGTAGTTCTCGTGCCCGCAGACCGGGCAGCGGATCACGCCGGGACCTCCCAGGTCTCACCACCTTCGAGCAGCGCCTGCAGGTCGACCTTGCCCCGCTTGGCGATCGCGTCCTTGCGCTGGGCGGTCAGAAGCTCGTCGTGAGTCGGCCGCTTGACGTCCAGGATGACCCCGACCGGCACCGGGAAGTCGGGCCAGTAGATCCGGCTCAGCATGAAGGCGATGAGCGGGTCGCTCTCGTCGTGCACGAGCAGGTCCGCCTCGCTGATCCCGTCGACGCCGAGAGTCACGATCTCCGGCTGGTGGCCGTTGAGTCGGATCCCGCGGTCGCGATCCTTGCCGAAGATCATCGGCTTGCCGTGCTCGAGGACGAGCATCCGGTCCTCGC
>JBDTQW010000142.1:0-3488 GCA_039931975.1 Chloroflexota bacterium
TCAAGACCTCGCGCGACGAGCCGCTCGGGCGGTTCACGACGATGCGGGTCGGCGGTCCGGCCGACCTGTTCGCCGCCGCGCACAACGCGTTCGAGCTGCGCGCCCTCGTCAAGTTCGTCCGGAGCCGCGGCATCCCGCACACGATCCTCGGCCGGGGGAGCGATCTCGTCATCGCCGATCGCGGCGTCCGCGGGCTGGTCATCCAGGTCCGGGCCGAGGGCACCGAGGTGGTCGAGGATCGCCTGGTCGCCGAGTCCGGCGTGCCGATGGCCCGCGCCGCGACGGTCACCCAGGGCGCAGGTCTATCCGGCCTCGAGTTCGGGCTGGCCATCCCGGGCACGGTCGGCGGCTCGGTCTGGGCCAACGCCGGGGCCCATGAATCGGACGTCCGGGCGGTCCTCGACAGCGCCCTGGTCATGGGTGCCGACGGCCGCGAAGTCCGGCTCGACGTCGAGGCCCTGGCCCTGGGCTACCGGGACAGCCGGCTCAAGCACCGATCCGATCCTGCCGCGCCGCCCGAGGTCGTCATCAGCGCGACCTTCCGGCTGAGCGCCGCCACCCCGGACGAGATCCGCCAACGGCTCGACGACATCCGGCGCTGGCGCCAGACCAATCAGCCGCTGGGCATCCCCAGCGCCGGCTCGTACTTCCGCAATCCGCCGGGCGATTCGGCCGGCCGGCTGATCGAGGCCGCCGGACTGAAGGGGACTCGACTCGGTGGTGCGTCGGTCAGCGAGAAGCATGCCAACTTCCTGGTGAACGACCGGAAGGGGACGGCCGACGACGTCCGGCGCCTGGGCGAGAAGGTCCGGGTCGATGTCGCCCGCCGGTTCGGGGTCGAGCTCGAGCCGGAGGTGGTCTTCGCCGGCGACTGGGGTCCGAGCTGGGCCGAGGTCGCGTCGGCCACAGGGACCGTCGAATGACGGCTGGGATGACCGAGACGAGCCCGCCGATCGTCGTCCTCCTTGGCGGTCCGTCCGCCGAGCACGACGTGTCGCTCGTGTCGGGGAACGCCATCGCCGACGCCCTGACCGATCTCGGCCACGAGGTGGAGCGGGTCCTGATCGACCTCGACGGCGGCTGGTGGCGGCTGCCGGCCGACCTGCGCGGGGCGGGCCGGAGCCCGGCCGGCTTCGACGATCCCGCAGCCCTCGGGGCGACCGGACCGGAGTCGACCGGGGCGGCCGTGGACCGGCTGGCCGCGCAGCGCCCTGTGCCCGTGGTGTTCATCGCGCTGCATGGTCCGTTCGGTGAGGACGGCACTGTCCAGGCGATCCTCGAGGCGGCCGGGCTGGCCTACACCGGGTCCGCCGTGACGGCCTCGGCGCTGGGCATGGACAAGGCGATCTTCAAACGGCTGTGCCGGGGGCTCGGGTTGCCGGTCGGCGAGTGGCGCGAGGTCCGGGCGGCGTCCTGGGCGTCCGACCCGGACGGGGTCCTGGCCGAGCTCGAGGCATTCGCGAGCGGGACCGGCGACCCGCGCCTGATGGTCAAGCCGGCGCGGCTGGGCAGCTCGGTCGGGATGACCCTGGCCCACGAGGTCTCGGAACGACCGGCGGCGATCGAGGCGGCCCTGGCCCACGACTCGCTCGTCATTGCCGAGGCGTACCTGGCCGGCGCCCGCGACCTCGAGGTATCGGTCCTGGGCAACGACCCGGCCCGCCTGGAGCTCTACGGCCCGGGCGAGGTCGTGGCCGGCCACGAGTTCTACGACTACGCCGCGAAGTACACCCCGGGTCTGTCGGAGACGACGGTCACCGCCGAGGTCGATCCGATCACGCGAGCGACGATCCTCAAGATCGCCCGAGACTGCTACCGGGCGATCGGCGCCGAGGGATTCGCCCGAGTCGACTTCCTGCTGACCCCCGCCGGGCTGTACCTTTCCGAGATCAACACCATCCCGGGGTTCACTCCGATCAGCCTGTTCCCGGCCATGGCGGCGGCCGGCGGCTACACCTTTGGCAGCCTGGCCGAGCGGATCGTCGAGCTGGCCGTCGAGCGGGCCGCGGGCGCGGTCCGTCGCCGGCTCCGATCCGAGGACCTGCCCCGGTGAGCGTGCGGCGCGCGGCGCGCGGCTCGGCGTCGATCCGGCGCTCGAGCGTGCCGACTCGCCGGCGCGGCATCCGGCGAGCGTCGGCGGGGCTCAACCGGACTCGCTCGCTGGCCCTCCTGCTGATCATCCTGTCCGGCCTGGCGCTGTACGGGGCCAACGCCAGCACCGCGTTCGGGTACCGGCAGCTCGTCCTTACCGGGGCGAGCTTCACGCCCGAAGCGACCATTCGGGGCGAGCTGCGCGCGCCCGATGACGCCAACCTCTTCCGGTTGTCGACCGACGGCATGGTCGAGCGCCTGCGGGCCCTGCCCACCGTCGCCGAGGCCTCGGTCGAGATCGCCCTGCCGGACACGCTCCGGGTGCGCATCATCGAGCGCCAGGCGGTGCTCATCTGGCAGGTCGGCGGGCGGCGCCTGCTGGTCGACGCCGACGGGGTCGCCTTCGCCCAGGCAGCCGCGGGGACGAGCCTGCCGGTGGTCGACGACCGCCGGGCACCGGCGCCGCCCGCTGGCGACCCCAACGGCCTGGATCTCGCCGAGCGTCATCCCGAGGCCCACCTGGCGGCGGTCGGCGACCGGATCGACCAGGTGGACTTCGATGCCGCCGCCCGGCTGGGCTCGCTCCACCCTGCCGATGTCGGAAGCGGGGCGGCCGCCCTCCAGGTCAAGATCGACGACAAGCAGGGGTTCAGCATCTCGACCGGCAAGGACGGCTGGACCGCCATCTTCGGGTTCTATACCCCGACCATCCGCAAGACCGAGCTGATCCCAGGCCAGGTCCGCCTGCTAGCCGGCCTGCTGACCGGACCCGAGCTGGCTGGACGTGAAGCGACCATCGCCATCGTCCTCCTGGCCGGCGAACGGGCGGGGACCTACACCCTCAAGGCGAGCCGGTGACCGATCGGGTCAGCGTCAGGTGACCGCTCTCTGCCGGTCGCCTCTGGCGGACCCGGGTTGCTGGCGGTCCGTCGGGTCGGGTAGCCTTGCCGAAACGATCGGAGCGGAGGGTGAGACCGCGTGCTCCTTCCCCTGGCGGGCCTCATCCTGGGCGTCCTGCTCGGGCTCCTCCTCCAGGTCGACGTCAGTTTCGAATTCGCCCGGTACTCGGCCGTCGCGATCGTCGCGGCGCTCGATTCGGTCCTCGGCGCTGTTCGTGCGGAGCTCGACGGCGTCTACGACAATCGGATCTTCATCACCGGCTTCGTCACGAACGCCCTGGTGGCGGTCCTGCTCACGTTCATCGGCGATCGGCTCGGCCTGGACCTGTACCTCGTCGCGTTGATCACTTTCGGGCCACGGATCTTCCAGAACGTGGCCCTCATCCGGCGCCACTTCCTGTAAACGAGGGGCAGCGAATAAGGTGGAACGAGAAGCGGTCCTGGTCGGGATCGACGTCGGCACGACGAAGGTCACCGCGCTCATCGGCGAGGTCGGCC
>JBDTQW010000143.1:0-3472 GCA_039931975.1 Chloroflexota bacterium
GCGGTGCCCCCGCCCGACATCTTCTCCTTGCTGGAGCGGATGGTGCTGAGGTTGCTGCCGGCGCCAGACCCGAACTTGAACAGCATCGCTTCGGTCTTGGCCAGGTCCATGATCGAGGACATCGAGTCCTGGACCGAGTTGATGAAGCAGGCCGAGCACTGCGGCCGGGCTTCGATCCCGACGTTGAACCAGACCGGCGAGTTGAAGCTCATCTTCTGGTGGACGAGCAGGTGGGTCAGCTCGGCCTGGAAGGCTCGGAGGTCCTCGTCCGTCGCGAAATAGTGCTGGGTCTCCGCCCACGCGGCGATCGTGTTGACCACCCGGTCGATGAGCTGGCGGACGCTGGTCTCGCGCTCGGCGGTGTTGAGGTGGCCGCGGAAGTACTTGCTGACGACGACGTTGGTCGCGAGCTGGCTCCAGGACTCGGGGACCTCGACGTCCTTCTGCTCGAACACGAGCTTGCCCGACTCGTTGCCGATCGCGGCCGTCCGGGTCTCCCAGCGGATCTCGTCGTAGGGATGGACACCCGGCCGGGTCCAGCGGCGCTCGAAGGTCAGGCCCTTGGCCGGGCTGCCGTCGGCGTTCTGGCCGTTGAAGCTGACCCCGTACGGACCGAACCGGCGGGCCTTGTCCCTGGACTTCTTGGCGGGCTGATCCATGACCTGGACTCCGTGGACGGCTCGGGCCATCGTTGCTGTCTCCTCGGATCGCTGGGTTGGGGGCTCAGTTGAGCGGCATGTGCGGATCGACCGCGGCTGGTGGGGGCTCTTCAGCTGGTCGGGCGGCGTAGCTGCGACCTCGACTCCATGCACCGGTCGTTCGGGGCGGGGTCCCGGGGGTCCGACGGGTCGCTTTTTCGCGCGATCAGGCGGCCGTTCCGGCTCGACTCCTCGCGGGCGAGCGACTCCCTGAACTTTACGCCTCGGGGAAATGAGAGTCAAGCCCAAAACACAACATGTAGTGGTCCGATCGCGACCCTCACCGCTACATGATGTGGCTGTGGACAGGTGGGGTCGTTTCCGTGGATAACCGGACTCGGGCTGTGGAGGGGGCCGATCAGGGTGTGGACAGGGCGTGCACGGCGGCGCGTCGGAGTGGTCGCGCGGCGGTCGTCCCCAAGATCTTCTCGGGCGCCCCTCGACCGCCGCGCTGGCAGTCAGTCTAGAACGTTTGAGCGGTTGCGCGGGTTGTGGTTGGGCGACGGTTGGGTGGCGCCGTCGCCGGCTGGCTAGGATGGCCGGCATGGCGGGGTTGGAGATCGTCCAGTTCGGACACCCGGCGTTGCGGGCGGTCGGCGAACCGCTCGTCCGGTTCGACCGAGCGCTCGGAGAGCTGCTCGACGACATGGTCGAGACGATGCGCGCCGCGCCGGGCGTCGGGCTCGCGGCGCAGCAGGTCGGACGGGCCCTCCAGGTTTGCGTCATCGAGGTGGGCGGGCAGCTCTACGAGGTCGTCAATCCGAGGATCGTCCACACCTCGGGCGAGCAGGAGGGGCTCGAAGGCTGCCTCTCCCTCGAGGGCTATTACGCGCCGCGCCCGCGCGCGGCCCACGCGGTGATGGTCGGGCGCGACCGGCACGGCAAGGCGGTCAGAGTCTCCGGCGACGGCCAGCTCGCCCGGGCGATCCAGCACGAATACGACCACCTCCAGGGGATCCTCTACGTCGACGGGCTCGAGCCCGGCACCGAGATCCTCCACGTCGACGAGCTCCACGAGGTCGAGCCGGACTAGGATGGCCAGGCAGGGTCAGGAGGAAAGTACGTGAGAAAAGTCGTCGTGAACAACAGCCTGACGCTCGATGGCGTCATGCAGGCGCCGGGTCGGCCCGACGAGGACCGCCGCGGCGGCTTCGAGCATGGCGGCTGGGCGCAGCCGTACTTCGATCCGGTCATGGCCAAGGTCGCGGGCGAAGGGATGGCCAGGGGCGCGGAATTCCTGTTCGGACGACGGACCTACAAGGACTTCGCCTCGATCTGGCCCAACATGCCGGACGACAACCCGTTCGCCGCGGTCCTGAACAATGCCCAGAAGTACGTCGCGTCAAGGAAGCTGAAGGAGCCGCTCTCATGGAGCAACGCCACGCTTCTCAAGGGCGACGCCGCCAGGGCCGTGGCCAAGCTCAAGAAGGGGAACGGCAACGATCTCGTGATCCTGGGCAGCGGAGACCTGGTCCAGTCGCTGATGCGGGATGGCCTCGTCGATGCGTTCGTCCTCCTGATCCACCCGCTGGTCCTGGGCTCGGGCCGCCACCTCTTCACCGACGGCGGTGCCCTCGCGACGTTCCGGCTCGTCGATACCAAGACGACGACGACCGGTGTCGTGATCGCGACCTACGAGCCGGGCAACCTCCGAAGGCGAAGACCGCCTAGCCCAGGGACATCCGGGGCGAACGCCTAACGACCGAAGCGCCGGGCCCGCTGCTGGTAGGTCCGGATCGCGCGCAGGAAGTCGATCTCGCGGAAGGCCGGCCAATAGGCCTCGGCGAAGTGGTACTCGGCGTACACGCTCTGCCACGGCAGGAAGCCCGACAGGCGGACCTCGCCCGAGGTCCGGATGATCAGGTCGGGATCGGACGAGCCCTTGGTGTAGAGGTGGCTGGCGAGCGCCTCGGCGGTCAGCTGATCGGCCAGTCGCTCTGGTGGCGTGCCGGCGTCGACCGCCTCCCGGACGGTCTCCCGGAAGGCCTCGAGGAGCTCGTCGCGACCGGAGTAGGCGATTGCGACGGTGACCGACATCGCTCCGTCATCACGGGACAGCGCCGCCGACTGTTCGACCACTGAGGCCAGGCCCGCCGGCAGGAGGTCGCGGCGGCCGATGACCCGCAGGTGGATCGGCAGGCGCGTCTTGCGCCGGCCGTCGGCGATCGCCGCGATCGCGTCGGCAGCGACATCGGTGATCGTCCCGACCTCCTCGACGGAGCGCTCGAGGTTCTCGATCGAGAGCGCCCACAGGGTGACTTCGCGGATACCGAGGTCGGCGCACCAGTCGATCAGCTCGAGCGCCTTCTCGGCGCCGCGCCGATGGCCGGTACCCGGTTTCTCGCCGGCCTCGGTCGCCCAGCGCCGATTGCCGTCCATGATCACCGCTACGTGGGCCGGCCTGGGATGGGCCATCACCGCCGCCTCGAGCCGGGTGACGTAGAAGGCGTAGACCGGCTTGAGGGCGAGGTCGCGGGCCCGCCGGTACAGGGTGCCGAGCCGAGGACGAACGGCCGAGCCGGCTACGGTCGTCGGCACAGGCACCGGCTTCGCAGCGATCCGCGCGGGTAGGACGGGTCCGGTGTTCGGCGGGTCGACCGGTCGGGTCACGACGTCCTCTGGTGGGTTCGACTGCCTGGCAAGTGTGGCACCAGCCGGTCGATCCGGGTTGGGTTCGGGAAGGATGCCTCCGTCCAGGTGGTCGACGAATACCGGCGCCGCGATGCGACGGCGAGCGCCGAACTGTCGGCGGTTGGCCAGTTCGTCCAATCACT
>JBDTQW010000144.1:0-3430 GCA_039931975.1 Chloroflexota bacterium
CGCACCGTGGTCGCTCGACGGCATCCCGGCCGACTTCAACGGCAAGCTCCTGGCGCCCGATTGGCCGCGCTTCGCCGAGATCATGGACGGTGCCGTTCGCCGGGTCCCGGCGATCGGCGACGCCGGTATCAACCGGATGATCAACGGCCCCGAGGCATTCACCCCGGACAACGAATTCATCCTGGGCGAGAGCGCGGTCCGCGGCTTCTTCGTGGCGGCCGGCTTTTGTGCCCACGGGATCGCCGGGGCCGGCGGGATCGGCCGCCAGGTGGCCAGCTGGATCGTCGACGGCGAGCCGGAGCTCGACCTCTGGAAGATGGACATCCGCCGCTTCGGTGCGCAGTACCGTAGCCGGGCGTACACCCTGGACCGGACGGTCGAGGTCTACTCGACTTACTACGACATCCACTACCCCAACGAGGAACGTGGTGCCGGCCGGCCGCTGCGCCTATCGCCGGCCTACGGACGCCTGATCGAACTGGGCGCGGCCTTCGGCGAGAAGTCCGGCTGGGAACGGCCCAACTGGTTCGAGACGAACGCGCCGGCCGGCGACGAGAAGTCCCGCCCGCACGGCTGGGCCGGCCGGCACTGGTCGCCAGCGATCGGGGCCGAGGCACTCGCGACGCGGACCGGGGCCGGGTTGTTCGACGAATCGAGCTTCAGCAAGATCGAGGTCGCCGGACCCGGCGCGTGCGCCTTTCTCCAGCGGCTGTGCGCCAACGACATCGACCGACCGGTCGGCTCGATCGTGTACACGCAGATGCTCAACCGGCGGGGCGGGATCGAAGCCGATTTCACGGTCACCCGGCTGGCGCCCGATCGCTTCCTGATCGTGACCGGGACCGCCTTCGGCAACCACGACCTCGGCTGGATCCGCAAGCACCTCGCCGAACGCGGACCCGACGACGAGACGGTCATCGTCGAGGATCGGACCAGCGGCTCCGCCTGTTTCGGTCTGTGGGGCCCGCGAGCGCGCGACATCCTCGCGGCGTGCACCCGGGACGACGTTTCCGACGCCGGTTTCCCCTACCTGACTGCCCGCCGGATCACGATCGGCAATGCCCCGGCGCTCGCCCTCCGCGTCACGTACGTCGGTGAGCTGGGCTGGGAGTTGTACCCGCCGACCGAGTACGGCGCCGCCGTATGGGACACGCTCTGGGCCGCCGGCCGCGAGAGTGGCCTCACCGCCGCCGGTTATCGCGCGATCGATGCCCTGAGGCTGGAGAAGGGTTACCGGGTCTGGTCGAGCGACATCACCCCCGACGAGACGCCGTACGAGGCCGGTCTCGGCTTTGCCGTACGGCTCGACAAGGGCGTCGACTTCATCGGCCGCGAGGCACTGGTCGCGGCCAGGGCAGCCGGCCCGCGCCGACGCCTGCGCTGCCTGGTCCTCGACGAACCACGCTCCATCGCCCTCGGCAACGAGCCGGTCCGGATGGACGACGCGATCGTCGGTCGGGTCACCAGCGGCGGGTATGGTTTCGCGGTGGACCGCTCGATCGCCTATGCCTATCTCCCGCCCGATCAGGCCGCGATCGGGACCCGCGGCGAGGTCGAGGTGTTCGGCCGGTGGGTCGGGTTCGAGGTCGTGGCGGAGCCGCTCTACGACCCGGCCGGGGAACGGATCCGGTCATGACCGACGACCGCGACCCGCGGGCGGACCGCGACGGACCGCCGGCCTGGGAGCCCGGAGCACCGGTCGAGGCGGTCTTCGGGCCGGCCTGGAGCGCCAGCTGGGCGCGTGCCTCGGCCGACGAGCTCGACTACTG
Source organism: Chloroflexota bacterium (assembly GCA_039931975.1). Lineage (GTDB taxonomy): Bacteria > Chloroflexota > Limnocylindria > Limnocylindrales > CSP1-4 > Chersky-267. Next base: position 1,770 of record JBDTQW010000144.1, read on the forward strand.
GCTGGCCTTCGCCCAGGCAGCGTGCGATGCCGCCGATGAGATCGCCCTCCGCCACTTCCGGCGCGACCTCGACGTGATGACGAAGCCCGATCGCTCGTTCGTGACGGCCGCCGACCAGGCCATCGAGCGGCTCATCAGGGATCGCATCCGGGCGGCCTTCCCGGAGCACGGCCTCGTCGGCGAGGAATACGGCATCGAGGCCGGCGACGCCCGGATCCGCTGGTACATCGACCCCATCGACGGGACCCACAACTACATCCGCGGCGTGCCCCTGTTCGGGACCCTGCTCGCGCTCGAGATCGAGGGCGAGCTCCAGCTCGGGGTGGTCTCCGCCCCGGCCCTGCGCGAGCGCTGGTACGCGCGACGGGGTGGGGGAGCCTGGGGGATCGGGGCAGCCGGGCTGGAGGGCCCGCGGGCCATCCACGTGTCCCGGGTCGCAACGATCGCCGACGCTCAGCTGCTGTATGGCTCGGGTCATGAGATCGAAGCCTCGGGCAGGGCGCCCGGCTTCCACGCGCTGCTCGGCGATGTCTGGCGGGAGCGCGGCTTCGGCGACTTCTGGGGCTATGCCCTGCTCGCCGAGGGAGCCGCTGAGGGGATGGTCGAGGTCGACCTGTCGACCTGGGACATGGCCGCCCCGCTGGTCCTGATCGAGGAGGCCGGCGGCCGGGTCACCGATCTAGCGGGCCAACGCAGGATCGACTCGGGGACACTCCTCGCGTCCAACGGCATCCTCCACGAGGAGCTCCTGGCCCGACTCCGCGGCTGAGAGCGGGCGCTGACCCGACCGTCAGACCGAGTGTCGTGTCCACGGCTACGAACCGAAGGCCATCATTCGTGCGTAGGGCTCGAGGAGCGTCTCGCGATCCTCCTCCGAGATGAGCTCGTAGGTGACCGTGGCGAGCACGGCGTCGTCGACGGCCCAGAACACGCTGATGCGGTCGTCGACCGGACCCTGGGCCGGCCCCCCGACCTGGGCCCAATATGGATCGGAGCGCAGCCGGTTGTAGGCGCTCTGGACCCAGTCCCAGAAGCGGTTCCGAGCGTCGGCCAACAGGTCGCCGAGGTCTCCGGTCTCGACCGCGGCCTCGGTGGCCCGGCGGCGGATCGCGTCGCGGCCGGGTTCGTTGTGGTTCGTGACCACCTGCAGGTCTGCCAGCCCGACCCGCTCGAGCTGGCGGGCGAGGATCTCGAGTCGCTGCTCGGCGCGAGCCCGCAGGCCGCCCTCGCTCGCGCCCGTCATGCTCCGGCGGCGGCCAGGCTGTCGTTCAGGATGCCCAGCGCCAGCTCGACCTCGTCGGCGGTCGTGACCAGCGGCGGGATGATCCGAGCCACGTTGGCGTAGGTCCCCGCTGAGAGGACGATCAGGCGGCGCTCGAGCGATTCGGCCAGGACGCGCTTGGCCACCTCAGGCGCGGGCACCCGGCCGTCGCCCTCACCGGGCTTGATGAACTCGAGGGCGAGCATCAGGCCGAGCCCGCGCACGTCGCCGATCGAGGGGTACTCCGCCCCGAGCTCGCGCAGCCCGGCGAGGAATTGGCCGCCACGCGCCGCGGCGTTGCCGACGAGGTCCTCGTCGCGGATGACGTCGAGCGTCGCGTTCGCTGCGGCGCAGCTGACCACGTTGCGGCCGTAGGTCCCGCCGTGGGTGCCCGGAGCCC
>JBDTQW010000145.1:0-2900 GCA_039931975.1 Chloroflexota bacterium
GGCTTCGGGCTCGGCTGCTGGCTCGGCTTCGGGAGTCGCCGCCGCCTCAGGCCCTGCTCCCGCGTCGGGCACTTCGCTCACGTCGGTTTCGGCCCGGCCAGCCGGCGCCTCAATCTCGTCTTCGCCGGCGATCGCCGACTCGTCCGGCTCGTCCGCGGGCAGCGGCTCGGTCCCCTGGGGCTCGTCGGGCGGGTCCTGGATCGGCTCGTCAGGCACGGGACGCTCGGGCTCGGTCATCCGGTCGGGTCACTCCTCGGACATGGCGCAAGCCGCGCGAGTCGGCCGAGGCGGAGTGTACCCAACCCGCCGTCATGCGTCGCGCAGGGCCGGAACGAGCAGGCCGGCCAGCCCCGCCGCACTCGTCAGTGCCCCGAAGGCGATGAGCACCGTCGACACGCCGAAGGCCGTCACCAGGAAACCGCTGATTCCCATCGCGATCGCGAGCGACGCGAACACGAGCGAGAAGCGCAGCCCGACGACCCGACCGATCATGTCACCCGGGGTCCGTTGCTGGAACAGGGTCTGGCTCGGGATGACGAAGACCATATTCGAGACGCCGACCCCGACCGCGAGCCCGAGGGCCGCCGCGACATTCCCGGTGAGGCCCAGCCCGACGATGCACAAGCCGTAGGTGGCATAGCCGAGGATCACGAGGCGACCCTTGGCCAGGCGTGCCCCCAGGATGCCGACGACCAGGCCGCCGACCAGATTGCCCAGACCGAGTCCGGCCTCCATCAAGGCGTATAAGGTCGGCACGGGCAGCGCTCCTCGAGCCAGCGCTCGCTCGACGTAGATCAGCGTCACCGAAATCAGAATGCCCGCTCCGAACTGGGCCACGGCGGCCTGCGCCGTATTCGTGAGCAGGGCCTTCTCCGTCCGGAGGAAGCGCCAACCGGCACGGAGCTCGGCCAGGAAGCTCGCCCCGACAGCTGCTGTCGTGCGCGCCACCGGCGGCACCGTGATGGTCAGGATCAGCAGCGCCGACAGGACGTACGTCGCGGCGTCGAGCCAGAAGGCGAGCGGGATCCACGCGCCGAGGAAGGCCACGAAGAGGCCGGCCAACGAGTATCCGACGATGTCGGCCAGCGTCTCGGCCAGCCAGTTCGCCGAATTCGCGGTGAGGAGGTCGCGCGAGGCCACGATGCGAGGCATGACCGCCTCGCGGGCCGGTCGGAAGAAGATCGAGATCGACGTCATCAGGAAGACCAGCGGGAAGGTCAGGACGACGTTGGTCACGACCGCGACCGGGATCAGCAGGACCACGGCGGCGCGGAGCAGGTCGCTCACGACCATCACCTGCTTCTGATCCCATCGGTCGACGAGCGTGCCGCTGATCGGACCGAGCAGCAGATTCGGCAACGCCGCGGCGAGGAAGACGAAGCCGACGGCGACCGGCGAGCCGGTCACCCCGAGCACGATGACAGCCAGTGCGATCTGGTTGACCCGATCTCCGAACAGGCTGATGACCCCGGCTGTCCAGATTGCCGAGAACGATGGGTCGAGTGCCAGTCGTACGTACGGATGGCGCCGGACTCGCTGGGCCAGGGGCGGGCCGGCTTCTATTGCGCTGTCGGCGCCGGGCTCGATCGGAGCCCCAGCCGCGGCCAGGCCGGGCAGTGGCCCTCCGAGGACGATCGGGCGCTCGAGCATCGAAGCCTCGGTCAGGCCTTCGATCAGTCCGGTCTTGGGCCGGATGCCGCCCGCGACCCCGGCAGCAGCCGGCGACATCCCGTGGAGCCGCGCCGACCCGACGAGGCCCGGGATCGGCTCGGTTGCGTCCGGCCCCGGCCCGTCCTCCTCGGACGTTGCCTCAGCCGGTGTTCGAAGAACGGTCGCGAACAGGAAGAAGCCCAGGCCAAGGGAGATCACCACGTCGCCGACCGACGCAACGTTGCGGACCAGCGGGACCGGGATCGGGATGACGTCGGCGAGCGGCCCGAGGTGGGCCAGGAAGGACGCATCGATCGACGGCGGGAGGAGCACGTGAAGCGGACCGACGAGATCTGCGGGCGTGAGTCCGGCCGCGATCAGACTGGGCTCCCAGAGCGGCATGTGTCCGCCGTTGACCGCGATGACGACCGCGTTCGAAAGCGTTCCGACGAAGGCGATCGCCAAGCCTGGTTGGCGACGGTTCACCCAAAGACCGACAAGAAGGATGGCGTAGGCGGTGACCAGCAGGGGGATCCGCAGGGTCTCGGCAGCCGGGATGTCCCGGGATAGGGCAGCCTCGGTCCCGTAGCGGACCACGACGGCGAGGAAGATCACCGCCATCCAACGCAGGCGGACCTCGGTGAGGTTGGTCAGGCGGCCCCCAGCGAGAAGGCCGGCGATGAGGCCGAGTGCGATCCCGGCGAGAAGCACCCGCTACCGCGTGTCGGCGGCGCGGGCCCCTGACGCCGAGGCGGCCGACCCGTGGTCCCCGATGAGTGGCGGCAGTGGTCGCAGGAGGATCGGGCCGGCATCCAGGTCCCCTCGGCCCGGGTCCCGGATCCCCTCGACCCACTTGGTCCGTACGAACGCGTCGACGACCTCGGGATCGAACTGGATCCCGGCAAATTTGCGGAGCTCGGCGAGGGCCTGCTCGGCGGACAGCGGGGTCATCCGGTATGGGCGCTGGGCGGTCATGGCCTCGAATGCGTCGGCGACGTGGAGGATGCGGGCAAGCCGCGGGATCTCCTCGCCGATGAGCCGATCGGGGTAACCCGAACCGTTGTACCACTCGTGGTGGTGGCGGATGATCGGGAGCTCCGGAGCAAGCTTGGTGACGACGCTGATGATCTGGGCGCCAAGCACCGGGTGGCTGTTCATGATCGTGCGCTCGTCCTTCGTGAGGCGGTCCGCCTTAAGCAGCACGTTGTCCGGCACGCCGATCTTGCCGACGTCATGCAGGAGGCCGCCCC